>JAFGVK010000052.1 GCA_016938035.1 Deltaproteobacteria bacterium
CGCGGCGCAGGCGAGGGCCGTGACCGAGGGGTCACCGTGGTGGTCGCCGTCGTGGTCGGCGTACCAGGTGAGCCTGTCCACGGCGTCAAGGTCGGTGACGCCGTCGCAGTCGTTGTCGGCGCCGTCGCAGCGCTCTGGGGCGCCGGTCCATGCGAGCGGCTCAGTGTCGTCGCAGTCGTCGTTCGGCCCGGTGAAGCCCTCGGGTGGGACGCAGGCGAGCGCGGTGGCGCTGGGATCCCCGTGCCCGTCGCGGTCCCGGTCGGCGTACCAGGTGGCCTTGTCTACCGCGTCAAGGTCGGTGACGCCGTCGCAGTCGTTGTCCACGCCGTCGCAGCGCTCTGGGGCGCCCGTCCAGGCCAGGGCCTCGGCGTCGTCGCAGTCGCCGCTGTTGCGCACCGTGAGGTCCGGCTGAGCGCACGCCACCAGCGCCGCTCCGCCGTAGCCGTCGCCGTCCAGGTCGAGGTACCAGGTGGGGGCGTTCACCGGGTCCTCGTCCACGTCCCCGTCGCAGTCGTCGTCGCGCTCATTGCAGCGCTCTGGGGCGTCCGGCGACACCTCGGGGCTGCTGTCATCGCAGTCACCGGGGGCTGCGGCGTAGCCCGCGGGCGGGGCGCAGGCGAGCAGGCCCTCGTCGGCCCGCCCGTACAGATCGCCGTCGTCGTCTGGGTAGTAGCGGGTGCCGTCCGCCGCGCCCTCGTCGACCTCGCCGTCGCAGTCCTCGTCGACGCCGTCACAGCGCTCCTCCCTGGCGGGAGAGATCGCGGCGTCCCCGTCGTCGCAGTCGCCCCCGGTCGCGACGTGGCCCACAGGCGCCGAGCAGGACCGCACCGCCGCGTCCCCGAAGCCGTCGCCGTCCTGATCCGAGAACCAGGAGGGGGCGTCGGCCGCGTCCCCGTCGATGTCCCCGTCGCAGTCATTGTCCACGCCGTCACAGCGCTCCTCCGCCCCCTCCCAGGCGAGCGGCGCGCTGTCGTCGCAGTCGTCTCCGGCGGCGACGTAGCCCGAGGGGGCCTCGCAGGCGCGCAGCGCACCCTCCGGGTCTCCGAAGCCGTCGCCGTCCTGATCCGGGAACCAGGAGGGGGCGTCCTCCGCGTCCTCATCCACGTCTCCGTCGCAGTCGTTGTCCACGCCGTCGCAGCGCTCCACGCCGGAGGGGTTGGCGGAGGCGTCCTGATCGTCACAGTCCTCCGCGGTGGAGAAGCCGTCCCCGTCCAGGTCCTGGAGCGTGACCACCTTCGCCCTGCAGGCCACCAGGCCCGCGAGCACCAGGGTCAGTGCGAGGGTACGCATGGTTCACCTCACCCAGAAATTGAGGCGGTAGAGCCTGGTGTAGTCGCCACAGTTGGCGTCCCCGTGGAAGGAGCTGAGGTGCAGGTCGCCGATCGGCTCGCCGAAATCGTCCTGCCAGGTGGCGTTCCAGGTGTAGGTGGTGGTGCTGTTGGGGCAGCTGTAGCCAGGGCGGTAGGCCAGCTCTCCGGCGGTGTAGGCAGCGCCCGAGATCAGGTCCTCGCAGGCGATGTCGTGGTCGGTGCTCCCGGCGGCGTTGGTCACGTAGAGGTAGTTGGCCGACTCCTCCATCGAGGCGCCGTAGAGGTAGATGTCGGTGCGGGTCTCGCCGAGGTTGGGGACGGTGATCTGCAGGTGATAGTCTCGGACGTCGTAGCTGCCGTCGTAGTCACACCAGCGGAGGTAGCTCCCGTCGTCCCTGTCGTAGCCCATGGTGTTCCAGTCCAGGGGGATCTGGTCGGTGAGGTCGGTCGCGGTGTCTCCCGCGGTGGCGTCCCAGTCGATGAGCTGGGTCCACCCGCCCCCGGCGGTGGTCATGTCGCAGAGGTAGCTCGCCGGGGACCCGTCGCCCTCCGGGTCGAGCCAGTAGGAGCCTGAGCCCACCCCGTACCCGTAGGGGCTCTCGGAGGCGTCCTGCAGGATGGCGAGGCAGCTCGGCGCGGGGCAGGCGGCGGCGCTGCCGAGGAAGCCCTCGTCCACCCGCCCGTCGCAGTTGTTGTCCACCCCGTCGCACCGCTCAGGGGCGCCGGTCCAGGCTGCGGCCTGGGCGTCGTCGCAGTCGCTGGCGTCCGCCACGTAGCCCGCGGGCTGGACGCACACCGCCAGGGACGTGTCCGGGTCGCCGTGGTC
The DNA here is from genome assembly GCA_016938035.1 of Deltaproteobacteria bacterium. GTDB lineage: Bacteria > Myxococcota_A > UBA796 > UBA796 > JAFGVK01. The sequence goes on from JAFGVK010000052.1 coordinate 2,137, forward strand.
ATCGTCGTCGTCGTCGGCGAACCAGGTGGGGGCGTCGAGGGCTTCGCCGTCCGCGTCCCCGTCGCAGTCGTTGTCCACCCCGTCGCAGACCTCCGCGGCCCCGCTCCAGGCGAGGGGCTCGCCGTCATCGCAGTCGAGGGGCAGGGGCGAGGTGCCCGCGGGGGCGGCGCAGGCGAGGGAGGGCGCGGTGGGGTCGCCGTAGCCATCCCCGTCGGCGTCGCCATACCAGGCGCGGCGGTCTACCGCGTCGGAGTCGGTGACGCCGTCGCAGTTGTTGTCCACCCCGTCGCACAGCTCCGCTGCGCCCGACCACGCGAGGGGCGCGCCGTCGTCACAGTCGCCCGAGAGGGAGGTGTAGCCGGCCGGGGCGCTGCACTGACGGAGCCCGCTGGAGGTGGCACCGAAGCCGTCCCCGTCCGCATCGGCGAACCAGGTCGTGGCGTCGAGTGCGTCCTCGTCAGCGGTTCCATCGCAGTCGTTGTCGAGCCCGTCGCAGCGCTCGGCGGTGGCCGGGCTGCGGCTGGCGCTGGTGTCGTCGCAGTCCATGTCGTTGGCCACGCGCCCGGCGGGGGCCTCGCACTGGCGGAGGGCGTCGGCCCCGTCGCCGAAGCCGTCTCCGTCCGCGTCGGCGAACCAGGCGGTGGCGTCGAGCGCGTCCTCGTCGGCGGCTCCGTCGCAGTCGTTGTCGAGCCCGTCGCAGCGCTCAGGTGAGACCGGCGAGCTGCCCGCGTCCCCGTCGTCGCAGTCCCCGTGGGCGGAGACCGCCCCTGCGGGGGAGACGCAGGCGGTGGTGGCGGTGGCGTCGTCGCCGAAGCCGTCCCCGTCCGCGTCGATGTACCAGGTGGGGGCGTCTGCGACCTCCTCGTCGGTGGTGCCGTCGCAGTCGTTGTCCAGGCCGTCACAGCGCTCGTCCTGTCCGGGGGCGACGGAGGGCCGGTTGTCGTCGCAGTCGTCGCTCAGGTCCACATAGCCGGCGGGCGCCTCACAGGCAGCGGCGGGGCGCTCCGCGTCCCCGTGGCCGTCGCCGTCGCGGTCCCTGAACCACAGGGGGGCCGGCGCGATGGCGGGGTCGGTGTCGTCGCAGTCGCTCCCGTCCGCCACCGTGCCCGCGGGGGGGGCGCAGGCCCGGACGCCAGACCCAGCCTCACCGTAGCCGTCCTCGTCCCCGTCCAGGTACCACAGGGGCGCGTCCGCGGCCTCCTCGTCCACCGTGCCGTCGCAGTCGTCGTCGCGGCCGTTGCACCGCTCGACCGCCCCGGGGTGGGCGTCGGCGCGCAGGTCGTCGCAGTCCCCCGCTTCGAGCAGGTAGCCCGCGGGGGCCCCGCAGGCGGTGAGCACTACCCGGTCACCCGCGACCCCGTCGCCGTCGAGATCGGCGTACCAGGTCCGCGCGTCGGAGGCGTTATCGTCGGCGGTGCCGTCGCAGTCGTTGTCGGCGCCGTCGCACAGCTCGTCGGCGAAGGGGTGGGTGGTGGGGCTGAGATCGTCGCAGTCGCCGGCGGTCACCGCGTAGCCGTCAGGGGGCTCGCAGGCGCGGAGCGTGACGTCGCCGTCGCCGTAGCCGTCTCTGTCAAAGTCCTCGAAGTAGAGGACCGCGTCCACGGCGTCGTCATCGATGCGCTCGTTGCAGTCGTTGTCCACCCCGTCGCAGCGCTCCAGGGCGCCTGGGTGGAGGGAGGCGTCGGCGTCGTCGCAGTCGGCCCACACGGGGGAGCCGTCGCCGTCCCGATCTTCCCAGGCCACCGCGCCGTCGCAGTTGTAGTCCGTGGGGTCGTTGGGGTCGGTCTCTGTCGCGTCGGGGTGAATGTCCTCCCGGTTGTCGGCGCAGTCCTCGGCGTTGTCGACGTAGCCCTCGGGCGCCTCGCAGGCCATCCGGGAGCCCAGGGGGTCTCCGTAGCCGTCGCCGTCGCGGTCGGGGAACCACTCCGACCCGTCGAGGGGGTCCTCGTCGATGGCGTGGTCGCAGTCGTCGTCGGTGTCGTTGCAGAACTCCGCGGCGCCAGGGTGGATCAGGCCGCGCGCGTCGTCGCAGTCGGCAGACGAGAGCACCGCGCCCTCTGGCTGCTCACAGGCGCGCACGGGGGAGGCCGGGTCGCCGAAGCCGTCGCCGTCGTGATCCTCATACCAGGTGAGCCCGTCGACGGGATCCTCGTCCACCGCCTCGTCGCAGTCGTTGTCCACGCCGTCGCACCGCTCCAGGGCCCCGGGGTGCACCGCGGGGTTGGTGTCGTCGCAGTCCAGCTCGACCGGGGTGCCGTCGCCGTCCCCGTCGGTGAGGGTGGGATCTGTCCCGGCTGCTCTGCAGGCGCTGAGGATGAGCAGGAGGGCGGTGAGGCCGGCCAATGTGCGCATGGGCACTCCGAGGAGAGGGGTGTGCTCGACAGGATAGCACGGTGGGGTGCGCTGGCGCTTGACGGTCGGGAGCCGGTGTCTACCTTCGCGCCCGGGCGCAGCAGCCCGATGGTCCCACGCAACACGACGGAGCGCACCTATGGCCCTTGAGATGGTTTCACATCCAGAGACGCTGACGGCAGACATGGGCGATAAGCCCGTTGTCATCGGATTCTTTGGCGCCTTCTCGGCCGCCGCCACCGCCGCGCAGCCGGCCTTTGAGGCCTTCGCCGCCGAGGAGACTGAGCACAGGGTGCTCCTGGTGGACGTGGGCGTGGTCAAGGGCGCCCACAAGGCCTTTGGGGTGACCACCGTGCCCACGGTGATCCTCGCGAAGGGCACTGAGGTGCTGCGGCAGGTGGTCGGCCCGCAGACCCCTGACTACTACCGCAAGGCCCTGTTCTTCACCGGGATCGCCCGCGCCGCCGCGGCCGGCGAGGCCCCCCAGAAGCGGGTCACCCTCTACGTCTCGTCCTCGTGCCCCTGGTGCACCAGGGCCCGCGACTACCTGAAGCGCCGGCAGGTCCGCTTCTCCGAGATCAACGTCTCCCTGGATCCCAACGCCGCCACCGAGCTGCAGCGCAAGTCCGGCCAGACCGGGGTGCCGCAGCTCGACATCGGCGGGCAGTGGGTCGTCGGCTTCAATCAACCCAAGATCAACGAGCTCCTCGGCCTCAGCGCCGAGGGCTAGCACACACTGGAGCAGCAATGAACATTCAGCCCCTCGGTGAATACGTCCTCATCCGCCTCGTCGAGGCGACCGCAAAGAGCGCCGGTGGCCTCTTCCTCCCCGAGTCCGCCAAGGAGACCCCCGACGAGGGGATCGTGGTGGCGATGGCCGCCGAGGCCACGGACGAGGTGAAGATCGGTGATCGGGTGATCTACAAGAAGTTCTCTGGCAACGAGATCGAGGTGGAGGGGGTGAAGCACCGCCTGATGCCCGCCGCCGATCTCCTCGCCAAGTACGTCGAGGCGGACGCGATCCCCGAGTAGTCTGCCGCTGACCTTCGCTCGCGAGGCCCGCGCTCGGCAGTCGTCGAGGGCGGGCGCGGCTGTGTCTGGTCGCCGCGACGGCCTGCGCGACCTTCAGAGACACGACGCGAGCGGCGCCTTGGCGCTATGATGGGGGTGTGCAACCCCCACGCGCCAGCGCCAGCCCGCCCCACTACGTGCGCATCACGATGGTCTCGTCCGCGGTGCTCGCGGTGGTGGGGGCGTGGTACCTGGTGACCTTTCGGGAGGGGCGGGGGCTGTGGCTCCACGCCGGGGTGGTGCTGGTGGTGATGGCGGCCCTGGGCACGGTCGAGCGGTGGCGGCGGCAGGGGCGGAAGGCGCTGGGGATCGAGCTGGTGATGCGCTACCTCACCCTGGCGGCGCTGGTCGCTGGGATTGTCCTCACGGGTCCCACCGCCGACAACCCCTTCCTGAGCGGCTTCGTCGCCTACGTCACGGTGGGCGCCATCCGCCGCGGCTACGCCGGGGCGGTGCAGTCGGTGGCCGCGGTGGTGGCTGCCCTGGGGGTGGTGCTGTGGATCGGCGGGGTGGCGCCGGGGGCCGCGGAGCAGCTCCAGCTGCTGGTGCTGGCGCTGGTGCTGCTGTGGGTGGCGTTCACGGTGGCGGCGGCCGCGGAGCGGGGGATGCGGGTGCAGGCCCGGCTGGAGCAGTCCGAGCGCCGCTACCACTCGCTGTTCGAGATCACCCCCCAGCCGGTGATGCTGGTGGACCTCGCCACCCACCAGGTGCTAGAGGCCAACCCGCGCTTCTGGAGCCTGGTGGGGCGCTCGCTGGGCGCAGCGGTGAGCCCGACCCTCCCGGAGCTCTCGCGGGATCCCGCGGTGTGGGTGGCGCTCCTGCGCGAGCTGTACGAGAGCGAGAGCTTTATGGACCGAGAGGTGGAGCTGGCGGGCGGGGGCCTCTTCTTGGTGTCGGGGCGCGTCTTCCGCCTGGACGGTCGCCCGGTGGGTGTGCTGGCGCTGCAGGATATCAGCGCCCAGCGCGCCTTGGAACACAACCGCCAGATGGAGGCGCTCGGTGCTCTGGCCGGTGGGGTGGCGCACGAGTTCAACAACCTGCTGGCGGGGGTGGTCGGCCACGGGTCCGTGCTGCTGGCGGAGCACCCCGAGCTGGGCGCCGACCTGGGGCCGATGATCCAGGCGGGCGAGAGGGGGGCGCGGATGGCGCGGCAGCTCCTCGCCTTCACCGAGCACAGCCCCGCGCGGGGCGAGGGCGGGGTGTCGCTGGGCACGGTGGTGCAGGAGGTGGCGGAGATCTTCGACCGGACCCTGGGGCGGGACCGCCTGCCGGTTGCGGTGGTGGTGGCGCCCGCCCTGGTGGCGATGCCGGAGCAGGCGCTGCGGCAGGTGGTGCTCGATCTGCTGGTCCACGCCCACGAGGCTGGCGCGGAGCGGGTCACGCTGGAGGTGGGGGTGGTCGGCGCGAGCGCGGCGCTTCCCTCGGGCTCCTTGGCGGAGCTGCGGGTGCTGCGCGCCGGAGGGGGGGAGGCGTCGAGCTGCCCCTGGTGCGGGCTGGAGCGGGTCCAGCGCCTGGTGAGGGCGGCGCGGGGCGCGCTGGCGTCGCGCGGGGACGGCGCGCTGGTGGTGGCGTTGCCCCTGGCCGGGGAGGCCTCGGCGGTTGGGCAGGGCGACCGGAGGGGCAGGCGGTTGCTTGTGGTGGACGACGATCCGGTGGTGCTGCGGGCCGCGCGACGCATCCTGGAGCGGGGGGGCCACGTGGTCTCCGTGGCTCAGTCCGGGGCGGAGGGCCTGTCCCGGGCAGGTGAGGGGGAGGTGGAGCTGGTGGTGATGGACGTGGTGATGCCGGGGCTGGATGGCCCCGCGACCTGGCGACAGCTCCACGCGCGCTACCCGGAGCTGCGGGTGCTGTTCACCTCTGGCTTCGCCGACAAGCGGACGGCGGTGCCGGCGGACGTTCCCTTCCTCCCCAAGCCCTACACCCTCGACGCGCTGCTCGACGCGGTGGAGCTGGCGATGGAGGCGCCGGGCTAGGCGTCGGGGTACTCCATCGCGATCAGCTCGCCAAGATCGAGATCGACGAGGGGGTGCGGCGCCCTCGCGCGGACCCTGAGGGCGCTCCGTCCCAGGTCCAGGGCCACCGCCGCCTCGCGGTCGGACCCGCCGGCTCCCACCAGCCCGACGCCGGGCAGGGTGATCACCCGTGGACGCGCGGGGAAGGGGTGGATCCCGGGGGGCAGGTGGTGGTCGAGGTAGGCCTGGTACCGGGCCGTCCAGCGGGCGAGCGCGCCGGCGAGCTGCTCGGGCGAGGCGGAGGTGCCTGGGCGCGCCGGGTCCGCCCCGTCCAGGAGCCAGGGCCTGGTGCGGGCGAGGTGGTCGGTGGTGGGGCTCGCGCCGTCGGTGACCCCCGCGGCGGCCAGGGCCAGGTCCTCCTCGGAGGCCCCCCAGGCCAGGGCGTCTCCTGGGAGCAGGCGCTCCAGGTAGGGGCGGAGCTGTCCCCATCCCTGCGCGGGGTCTGGTCCCGCTGGCGAGGGGGAGAGCGGACGCAGGAGCCCCTCGGCGAGGCGCACCGCCCGCAGGGTGTCGCGCAGGGAGTCCTCTGGCTGCTCCCCCCAGGTCACCAGCCCGTGGTGCCTGAGCACCAGCCGCCGCACCCCGGGGCGCAGGGCTCGCTGCACCGCGCGCGAGAGCGCGAGCCCCGGCCTGGCGTAGGGCACCACCGCAGTCCCCGGCCCCAGCAGCGCCGCGATCTGCTCGGCACCATCGGGGCCGTTGACGATCGAGAGCACCGCCTCAGGGTGGGTGTGGTCCACCCATGGGGCCTCGATCTGAGCGTGCATCAGCGTCTCGAGCGAGGGCGCCGGTCGCCCTGGAAGGGCGAGGGCCGCGGCGAGGGCGCGGTCGCACAGGTCCTCTCTCGCCAGCAGGGCGCGGGCCAGGTCCAGGTCCACCGGGAGGTGCTCGTCCACCGCGAGGGAGCCCAGGTCGCGCCCCGAGGCCTTGATCCAGAGGGTCCATCGCCCGTCCTGGCCGCGCTCCTTGAGGGAGGTGTTCCCCGCCCCATGCATCACCAGGTGGGGGTGGGCACCCAGCCAGCGCGCGGTGAGGTGGCGCAGGGCCCGCGCGGGGCTCAGCGCGGGGTGGGCGTCGCGCAGGGCGCGGAGCTGGGCCTCATCGGGGAGCATGACCGCTCCAGTCCAAGAGCTGATCCGCCAGCTCGGCGGGGCTGCGGCTGAGGCGCGAGGCCCCCGCGGCGCGCAGCGTCTCCTCGTCGCGCAGGCCCCAGAGCACGGTGAACGGGGCCATCCCCCCCGCCCGCGCCGCACCCAGGTCCACCTCCGAGTCCCCGACCATCGCCACCCGCCCGGCGGGGAGGCCGAGGGCTCCCAGTAGGTCGGGGAGCGCCTCAGTGGAGGGCTTGGGGGGCACGCCCCGGCGGTGTCCGCGCACGATCCGCCAGGACCAGGGCGCAAGCAGCCGCGCGGCGATGGCCTCAGTCATCTCCTGGGGCTTGTTGGACCACAGGCCGAGGGGCAGGCCCTGCGCGCTGATCCGGTCCAGCAGCGCGGCGATGCCCGGGTAGAGGACGGTGCGGTCGAGGAGGTGGGCCTGGTAGTGCACCCGGAAGGCCTCCAGCACCTGGTCGGTCTGCGCCTCCGCCTCCGGCGGCAGGGCCCGGCGCACCAGCTCTCTTGCGCCGCCGCCGATGCGGGCCCGGCACCCCTGGTCGGTGTGGGGTGGGAAGCCCCCGAGGGCGAGGGCGTGGTTGAGCGAGACGCACAGGTCGACCAGGGTGTCGGCCAGGGTCCCGTCCAGGTCGAAGAGTACGCCGTAGTCTGTCATCTTGGGGGCTCCACGAGGTGAAGGGGGAGGTCGATCGCGGCGGCGGCGTCCAGGGCGGCTTGCACCGCGGCGGGGGTCTCCAGCCGCGGCCCCTCGCCGGGCAGGCGCTCTAGCCCGGAGGTGGTCAGCGAGGCCATCGCGGAGCGCGACAGGGCCTCCAGCTGCTCGGGGCTCAGGGGTCGCTCCTCCAGCAGCACCTCCAGCACCTGCTGTGGGGCGAAGGCCTCGCGCCAGGCGGCCTCCAGCTCGATCAAGGCCTCCTCTACGGGAGCGTCGACAGCGGGATCGTGGCGGAGCACCAGCAGGGTGTCTCCCCGGTCCGCCAGCGGCGCGGCGAGGTGGAGCAGGGCGCGCAGGGCGGCGGGATCGGCCCAGTCGGGCCAGGCGAACAGGCGCAGGGGGCGCTCGGTCTGCAGGGGCCAGGGGAGCGAGAGGGGCTGCACCTCGTGTACCTCGGCGTAGCCGGCGAGCTGCCGGTACCTAGTGGCGTGAGGACCGCCCGTGTCGAGCCACTGGTCCACCGCAGCGAACAGGCGCAGCTCCTCGCTGGCGGGCAGCTCGCTCCACACCAGCGCCACCCTGCGGGGCCCGGTGCGGGACAGCACCCCGCGGAGCTGCCCCTGCACCTCCTCGATCGGGGCGCCGTAGCTGGGGTGGGTGCGGAGGAGGAGGGTGCCGGTGTCGTCCTGCGCCAGCCACCCCTCGACGGTCTGGACCCAGCTGGGGTCGCCGGAGGGGGGCAGGGCGAGCGTGAGGGGCCGCGGGAGCTCGGGCAGCTGCACCGGGCGCTCGGCGAGCAGCTCCGAGAAGCCCGACAGGCCCAGCGCCTCTAGCGCCTGGCAGAAGCCCTCGGCCCACCACAGGGGGTCGAGGAAGCTGAGCAGGTGCTCCAGCCGCACCTCCACCTCCTGGGCGGTGCGGGCAGCGGCGCTCGATTGGCGCTCCAGCAGCTCCAGGTCCAGTCCCGCCAGCGCGCCAACGGTCTGCTCCGCGGCAGCCTTCGCGGCGGCCTTTCGGGCCAGCAGGTCGCGCAGCGCCTCCAGGGTCAGGCCCGGGTCCTGGCGCCAGCGCGCGAGGGCGCCGGGGTGCCGGGCGAACAGGCGCACCGCGGCCGCGGCTCTGGCGCGCTCGCGGGAGGCCAGCGCCTCCAGGGTGTAGCGGTGCTGGTGCCAGGAGCGAGCCTGGGGCCGATAGAGCACCCTGACCCCGCGCTGCTCCAGGCGGAGGCCCAGGTCGGTGTCCGCGCCCCAGTCGCTGAAGGCCTCGCTGAACCCCCCCGCCGCGAGCACCTCCTGGCGCGCGACCGAGAGGTTCACCCCGAGGAAGTGGTGCCCGTCCCAGCGCTTGTCCTCCTGCAGGGAGGGGAAGGGGAACAGGAGCGGGCTGGTGTGGAGCGCCCGGCCAAGGGCGCTCTGCCGGGGCTCCAGCTCGAAGCTGCCCAGCACCGCGGCGCGGTCTCGCTGAGCGTGGAGATCCAGGTGCCTGGCGACCAGGTCCGGCGCTGAGATCCCGTCCTCAGCCACCAGGAGCAGCAGCTCCCCCGCGGCGGCCTCGCTGCCCAGGCGCAGGGCCAGCCCCCGCGAGGGCCGCGCCACCCGCAGCACCCGCAGGGGCACCGGCCAGCTGAGCCCGTCGAGGTGCGGGGCGGCCAGGCCCCCCTCGTCCAGCACCAGCACCTCGAACTGCCCCAGGGGCAGGTCCTGGCGGCAGAGGCTCTCCAGCTGGTCCTCCAGCACCTCCATCCTCCCGGTAGACGGCACCAGCACCGAGAGCGAGACCCCCCCGGACGAGGGGCGCTCGCGGCGGAGCATCAGGCGCACGTCGAGGGCGCTGCGGGCCCGCAGGAAGCGGTGCCTGGCGAGGGGGGCGGAGGAGAGGGGCACGCCCAGGTGCCCCACCAGGTCCAGGCGCCGCAGCCGCTGGTAGAGCGACAGCTCCACCGGGAAGAACGCGGTCTGCTCCAGCTCGTCGAGGGCCTCGCGGCGCAGGGCCACCGTGCCCCACCACAGGGCGGGCTGCGCGTCCCCCATCAGGCTCGGGTCCACCGTCTCGGCCACCGCGCCCTCCGCGTCGGTGAGGGCCAGGTGGGTGGTGAGCAGCCACACGTCGGGGTGGGCGTCCAGCACCTCCACCTGCCGGGCGAGGCGCTCGGGATCGGGGAGGCAGAGGGGGTCCACCCACGCCAGGTGCCTGCCCTGGGCGGCCTGTGCGCCGGCGCGCCAGGCCAGCCCCCGCGACAGGGAGGGCTCACGCACCAGGGTGACCCCTGGTACCTGGAGCGCGCCGGCCCTGGTGCGGTCGATCACCACCAGCTCCACACGCACCTCGCGGCTGGCGCGGAGGGCGTCGAGGGCCGCGGGGAGGTGCTCCACCCCCGCGTCGCCCACCGGGATCAGGGCCGAGATGTCGGGACGGCTCATGGCAGCTCCAGGGGGAAGGGGTGCCCGCCCCGGTAGTCGTCGGGAGAGAAGCCCCCCGCGGCCACCTGGAGCCCTCTGCGGCGCGCGTGGCTGCCCAGGCGGAGCACCAGCGGCTCCAGCGCCGCCTCGTCGAGGGTGTCCAGGTGGCGCAGGGCCTGGAGCAGGGCGGGCTCCTCCCGGTCCGCGCGCTCCTTGAGCGCCTCCCACCTGCGCAGGTCCCCCTGTTGCCTGGTGGGCTCGGCCAGCTCTCGGGACAGGTGCCACGAGGCCCAGCCCTGGTGGTACTGGCGGCTGAGGTACGCGCGGAGGGTGGGTGGGGCGACAATCGCGCTGAGGACTGGCTCATAGCGCAGGGTCAGGCCGAGCCGCTGCTGGAGGCGCTGGCCCAGGTCCAGCTCCTCCGCCGCGAGGTGGGTCCACCCGCCGTCCAGCCCGCCCGCCGCCCGCAACGCGGGGAGTGGCAGCGAGAGGTGCCCGAGGTGGAGCGACGCGGCCCGGTAGGGCTCCCCCCTCCGCATCCCAGGCTGGGGTCCGCAGAGGGCGAGGCGCCCCGCGAGGCGCCCGAAGGGGTCGATCGGCTCGGCCAGGGGGACGCGCCCGCCGATCAGCCCGGTGGGGTGCGGCCAGGAGGAGGAGAGCAGCGCGAGGTGACCCCGGAGCAGGGCCGGGGTGGGGGCCCCGTCGAGGAACAGGATCCAGGGGGCGGTAGCGCGCTCGGCCGCCTCCGCCAGGGGTCTGCCGGGGTGCTGGGGCTCGGGGCTGAGGAGGGTGACCCCCTCGGACGAGGGGCCTCGCCCCACGGCGAACCGCTCCAGCGGCAGCTCGGCGCCCTCCAGGGCGTCGAGGTGGGTCAGGGCGCCCTCCCCGTAGAGCACCACCGCCAGGGCTGGCCCCTCCTCGGGGGCTGGGCGGTGCAGGTGGCGGGCTAGTACCGCGCTCAGGGCGTCGACCCGCTCGGACTCCAGGCCCCGCAGGGTCCCCCTCGCCCACCAGCGCGCCTCCAGTGGCTGGATCGCCTCGGCCAGCCGCTTGGAGAGCTCCCCCGCGAGCAGGCGGGAGGACTCCCCAGAGGCGCGGATCGCCCGTTGGTCGAGGGGCGCGAGGGCTGCCACCGCGGCGCGGGCCCGCTCCTCGGTGGTGCGCTCCAGGCTCCCGCGCAGGTCGGACCGGCTCAGGGTGGCTAGGCGTCCGGGGCGGAGCAGCAGCTCGGGGTGGGCGCCGGCGAGCCAGACCCAGGCCTCGGCGCGGGCCTCGGTGGCGCGCTGGTGGGCTGCGAGGGTGGGGGGATCGCGGAGGGGGGCAGCCAGGGTCGGCGCCGGGAGCAGCGGCACCCCCGCCGCCTCCAGCCGCAGGCCCAGGTCGGGCAGCAGCGCCTCCAGCGGCCCGTCGGGCCGCAGGCCCCCCACGGCCCGCAGCGAGGTGGCCTTGGCGCTCCAGTGGACCCTGCTGAGCTGGTCTCCGCGCAGGGAGGGGGCCTCGGTGAGCAGGGGGTCGAAGGCCTGGAGCACCAGGGTCAGGGTGGTGAGCGGCCCGTCCTCCGGCGGCCCCGCCAGCCCCACCGCCACCACCCGCTGCCCCCTGTGCAGCGCCAGGTGGGCCTCCACCAGCGCCAGCGAGGGGAGGAGCGAGGGGTCGAGCCACAGCACCACCTCGCCGGTCGCCGCCTCCAGCGCCCGCCTCCAGCCGCAGCCCAGGTCGCCCGCCTCGCAGCGGACCCGCGAGAGCCCGTCGTCTGGGTGGGGGCCATCGGGCTTGTCGCAGGTGAGGATCACCTGGTGTCCCGCCGCCACCAGGGGCCTCAGCGCCGCGTCCAGGTCGGCGGGCAGCGGCTCTGAGCGGTCCCAGGGGAGGATCAGGGTGGCAAGGTCCATTGGGCGTCCCACGGTGAGGCGGTCCTCTAATGCGGTCGCGGCCCAGAGGGTCGCGAGAAGCGGCGCCGAGCCGTCGACCGGATCGTCTCGATGGACGCGCACCCTCCACCCTCGGGTTCCGGATCGCTGGCCCCAGGGCGCCGAGGGCCTTGTCGGCCGCTCGCGGTGCGCGCTTGCGTCACGAACGAGCGTTTGCTTCCTTCCTCGCGGGCACCCCGGAGCCCAGCGCTCCACCGGTGGGGGCTCCAAGGCAGCGCATCCCTCCGGTGGTTCAGAGGCGGCTGTGCGACGAGGAAGGGTGTGATCCATGCCCCGGTCACGGCGTGGAACGCGATGGAACCTCGTCTGCCGAGGGACGGGCCCACGACGGCCGGCCAACGCCTACACCCGTCGGCCCTTCGACGAGCCGGTTGGGACTCCCTGCGGCAGGCCCCCTGTCTGCCTGACCGGGCTGTGAATCAAACCCACGAGGAACGTTGACGCGCTCCTCATCACGCCCGCCTGACGATTGATCCTGGCGTTTCGCTGCACCCTCTTCGGCCTTCATCCGTGCGCCGAGCGGAACGAGACGGTTGGTATCGGGGGCTCACCATGGACGAGGGGCTCAATCTCTCAGGTTGCATACGGGCGCCGAGTCGCCAAGCCTGTCGGCGTGTGGCCGCCGTTCCATAGGGAGGAGGACTGCTTTTGTGCACGACGAGCGTAGGAGCACGGAGACGCGTCGTGAGGCCAGCGGTGCCCTCGCGCGCGACGAGCGCAGGAGCCAGGGCTGAGGGTGACAGGTACCAGAGGGGCGCTAGGAGCTCGCCGAGGTGTAGGAGGCCAGCGCCCGCCGCCAGGCCAGCCGCGAGACCACCAGGAAGCCCGTGCCCACCGCTACCGCGGTCGCCACCATCTCCCACGAGCCCCGTCCGCGCAGCAGCTCGGCGGGGAGGGTGGTCACCACCCCCACCGGCACCGCCACCAGCAGCACCACCCGCAGCCAGCCGGAGAACAGGGACAGGGGCCAGCGCCCCGCCTCTGAGGCGGACATCAGCAGAAAGCGGAGGTTGTCCACCTGCACGAAGTAGAACGAGGTGCAGATCGCCAGGAGCCACAGCCCGTACATCGCAGCCAGCCCCGACAGCACCGCGATGATCGCGCCGATCACCCCCCAGGGGGAGGGGGCGGGCATCTGCGCCAGGGCCCAGCCGCCGAGCAGCAGCGCGGCGGGCAGATCCCACAGGCGCGAGGGCTCCACCCGCGAGAGGCTCACCAGCAGCTGCGCGTCGGCGGGCTTGAGCAGCACCAGGTCCAGGGTGCCTCGCCGGATGTGCTCCACCACCGCCCCCAGGTTGGGCTCCATCAGCGCCCCGGTCATCGATGAGAGCAGCAGGAACAGGGCCATCACCAGGGTGGCCTCTGGGCCGGTCCAGCCCGACACCGTCTCTCGGTGCTGGAAGACCAGCAGCAGCGGCCCCACCAGCGCCGCGGTGCGGAGCAGCCCGGTGAGCCCGTTGAACACGAAGTCGGAGCGGTACTGCATCGCGATCAGGAGCGACACCCTCGCCAGGGCCCCCACCACGCGCGCCGCCCTAAGCACCGTAGGCCCCGTAGTGGCGCAGGCCCCTGCGCCACAGCACCCGGACCAGGACCAGGGCCCCCAGCACCCAGCCCGCCTGCACCGCCAGGTCCAGCCCCACCTCGCGGGGGCTCACGAAGCCGCCGAGGAGCTCCACCGGCAGGCCCAGCATCGCTCGAAACGGCGAGAAGCGGAGGGGCCGCTGCGCCCAGTCGGGGAACAGGGCCAGGGGCGCCACGTAGCCCGAGAGCAGGGCCCACCCCGAGTACCACACCCCGAACAGCCCGATGGACTGGTCCAGCCAAAACGAGAGGATCGCGAAGGTGGCCTGCACCAGGAAGGCCAGCGCCCAGGCCATCGCGACGCTCAGGGCGAAGACCGGGAGCATCAGCGGGTCGGGGCGCACCCACAAGTCGGGCCGCCACGCCAGCAGCGCTCCCAGGATCGGCAGCATCACCAGCGCCCGGATCGGCAGGGCGGTCATCATCCACACCGCGTTGTGCCAGAGCGGGTGGACCGGGCGCAGCAGCTGGGTCGAGAGCAGGCCGGTGCGGATCTCGTAGTTGAGCTGCCACACGATCCACACCCCGGTGAGCTGGTTCACCAGCAGGGTAGCGGCGAAATAGCGCGCCATCTCTCCCTGCCCCATCCCGGCGATCGGGCCCTCTGCGGCCACCGCGTTCCACAGGGCGAGCATCACCAGCGGCAGGCTGGCCGAGAGGATCCAGATCACCATCTCTGCCCGGTAGGCCATCACCCTGGCGGTGGAGAAGCGGACCAGGGCGGGCACCAGGCGCATGCAGCGGATCACGCGCCCTCCTCTCGCCGCTCCCGCGCCTCGCCGAAGGCCCTGGTGAGCACCTCGCGCAGGGGGGGCTCGCCCACGCTGACCTCGGCGCTGGGCAGGTCCTGGAGCAGGCGGGTGAGCACCGCGTTGACCTCGTCGGGGGCCACGGTCTTGCTCCAGCTCGCGGCGGCGCCCGCGCTCATCCCCAGCACGCCGGTGAGCAGGTGCTCCTGTGCCTCGGTGGTGCGCCCCACCTTGACCGTGAGCAGGCGCCCTGGGCCGAAGCGGCGCTGCAGCTCGCCGAGAGAGCCGTCGAAGCGGACCACCCCGTGGTCGATGAGGAGGATCCGCTCCGCGATGTGGGCCACGTCCTCCATGTCGTGCGAGGTGAGGAGCACGGTGGCGCCGGTGTTTCGGTTGTAGGCGTCGATGAACTGGCGCACCTGCGCCTGCACCTCTACGTCGAGGCCGATGGTGGGCTCGTCGAGGAACAGGGTGCCCGGCCGGTGGAGCAGCGCCGCCGCCAGCTCGCAGCGCATCCGCTGCCCGAGCGACAGGTTGCGGACCGGCTGATCGGTGAACTCGTCCAGGCCCAGCAGGGCGGTGAGCTCGTCGAGGCGCTCCCGGTACACCTGCCGCGGGATGTCGAACAGGGCGCGGTTCAGCTCGAAGCTGTCGCTCGCTGGCAGGTCCCAGATCAGCTGCTGCTTCTGCCCCATCACCAGGGTGATCGACTTGAGGAAGTCGACCGAGCGGTCCTGTGGGCGCCGCCCCTCGATCCGCACCTCGCCGGAGGTGGGGTGGAGCAGGCCGGAGAGCATCTTCAGGGTGGTGGTCTTTCCCGCGCCGTTGGGGCCCAGGAAGCCGACGCGCTCCCCCGGCTCCACGTTGAAGGAGACCCTGTCCACCGCGCGCACCTCGCGGTACTCCCGGTGAAAGACGGACCGCAGGGTGCTCAGGAGCCCCGGCTGCTTGACCGGCACCTGGTACACCTTGGTGAGATCTCGGACCTGCACGCTCATGGGACGCCCGCTAGCGGATCGTGAGGTAGCTGTCGACGCGCTCACTCCTCTGTGGAGTCGTCGTCGGGGTCAGACCAGATGCGCACGGTGAGCTCATCGAGCCAGGCGTGGAACACCGGCTCCGCCTGGTCCTCGACGATGAGCACCACCCTGTCGTCCCCCTTGCTGACGGTGAGGCGGGACACGCCCCCCTCGGGGGAGGGCGCTGCGGCGGAGAGCTGCGCCGAGAGCAGCGGGTTGGCTGCGAGGTAGGCGCGCACCTCCTCCAGCTGGAAGTCGCTGAGGTGGTGGTCGACCTCCCACTCGGTGGCGAACCAGAACAGGCCCTTGGCGTCGTCGGGGCGCACCGCGCCCTCGGGGTTCTGGCTCTCGATGAAGGCCCCGTCGGCACGGACCGCCCAGCGGCGGTTGATCGCTGCGTTATCTGCGCTGCGGGCGGCGTACTCGTAGCGGACGAGGAATTGGGTGCTCATGCGGACCTCTCGGGTGGTGCGCGCCTCTAACGCGCTGGGAGCGCCTCGCGCCCTGGCGAAGCGCGCGTCCCCCACAGAGGACCCCACAGAGGACGATCCGAGACAGGGCGTCAAGCGCCCTGCGTCAGGGGCAGATCGACCCGCTCTGCGCGCCGTAGGTCCAGGCGATGCAGCCGTCGCAGTCCGCGCTCGACCAGCGGTAGGTGATGTCCCCGTCAGGAGCGCCGGCGAGGACGAGGGTGCCGTCGTCGATCTCGTCGGGGCAGGCCTCGCCGTTGGAGAGGTGGCCGCTGGCGGTGTAGGTCGCCTGCCCGCTCACGTCCATGCTCCCCGACAGGTCGGTGGCGCCCTCCTCCCCCAGCGCGAGGAGGAAGTAGTCCGCCAGGCTGGTGACGCCGTAGTCGGAGTAGGTGTACACCACCGGGACGCCGGTGCCAGGGTCCCAGGACGCGACTAGGTTGGCGCTGAGGCCGTTGTCGCCGTCCACCTGCACCGCGCCGTCAAGCAACACCGACATCGCCGCGGCGGTGGTCCCGAAGCCCGCGTAGGTGGTGAGCCCGCTCTCCATCACCTCGGCGGTGCCGCTCCACGCCGTGCCGCTGTCGTCGGTGCAGCCCCCGCTGAGGCGCAGGCCCTGATCCAGCGCCTCCACCGTGGGGCAGGGGTTGTCGAGGGAGGTGATGCTACCAGAGACGATCGACCAGTCCATCGGGAGGGTGGCCCCGATCCGCGCGACGAAGATCGCGGTTTCGTCCAGCTCAACGGGCTTCTCGGCGCTGCATGCGGAGATCAGCAGGGGGAGGAAGATCGCGGCTCGGGTCATGTTCGCTCCTGTGGGCACAGGGTCGCTGCCCTCTCGAGGTGTGTCCTAGCGCTGTGGTCGCTCCGCGCCGAGGCCACGGGCCTCAGGGCCTGACGAGCCGGCGCCTCGCGGCGCAGTGACCGGGTGGAGCCGCAGGGCCAGTGGTGGCGAGGGGGCGATGGGTCGGTGCCTCCTGGGAGCTATTGGACCACGGGGCCACGCCCGACGATAGCCCAGAGTGGGCAGAGACCCGCAGAGCGTGCGACGGGGGGCCCAATTCGCCCCAGGTCGTAGGGTGAAGACGGTGGGGCTCCTCCGGCGGGGCGGCGATCGTCTCGCGCGCGGCAGCGGTCCCGGGCGGCGAGAGAGGATGGAGAGGCCATCCCACGGGCAGGTCATCCGGTCTGACCCCCCCCGTGGTCTGACCGACCCCGGCGCCTCCGTGGGGGAGACCCAGACAATTGACGCGGTGCGGCCCCTGTGGGAGATTGTGGCAACTCGGAGGCCCCATGCGAAATCTCTCTGTCACGCTTCTCACGCTGGCGCTGTTCATCTCTACCGGCTGCGGTGGCAAGGAGGACACCGTCGACACCGCCGACACGGACACCGACACGGACACGGACACCGACACGGACACCGACACCGACACCGACACGGACACCGACACCGACACGGACACCGACACGGACACGGACACCGACGCGGACACCGACACCGACACCGACACCGACACGGACACCGACGCGGACACGGACAGCGACCTGACCGGGAGCACGGTGGTGAGCGTCACGCACGGCGGGGTGACGGTGTGTGACAAGACCTTCTCCCTCAGCGGCACGCCCTACGCCGGCACCTGCCCGGACTGCACCTTCGCCTTTGGCATCAGCGCCAGCCTCACCGCCGACGCGAGCACCGCGTGCGCCTCCACCGACCCCGGCTACCCCGGCGACTGGTACATGACCGCGCTGACCTTCAGCCCCTACGGGGACTACACCGACCCCTCGCTGCTGTTCTGGGAGAACCACCCCTACTACGACTATCATGGCCTGTACGCGACCTACTACGACGACCTCTACTCGATGTTCAGCGACGCCGTCGGGGATGTGCAGGAGCGGTGGCTGGGGTCCAGCTATGTCTACAACCACGACGATGGTATCGGAAGTCCCCCCTTGCCGAGCCGGCTGGTCGGCTGGGACGGGACGAACCTGACCTGGAGCTTCCAGAAGACCCTGAGCAGCGACCTGGTGGAGCCCTACTACGACTCCTGTGGCGGTGCGACCGAGGACTCGGAGGCGGACGCTGCGCTCGGTGGGGCCTATACCGCCACTGGCGATATCCTGTGCGATGGGTCGGTGATCGACGTGTGGACCGTCACCGGCACCGCCGGCCAGGTGCTTGGCGTCACGGTGGACACGGTCTCTGACACCAGCAACTTCGATCCCGAGATCTGGGTGAGCGGTCCCGACGGCTGCACCCTGATGGAGGCAGACGACAGCTTCGAGTGCACCCACCCTGTGTACTTCGAGTGCTCGTCGATCAGCCTCACCCTGCCCGCGGACGGCACCTACCAGGTGGTCGTGGCCCCCGCGTCCACCGGGTGCACGGCAGATCTCACGGTGGAGACCGGGGTCGCTGCGTACGCGCTGACGGTGGATCTCGCGACCGACCCTGGGCTGACCCTGCTGGCGGACAGCGTGGCGCCAGAGGTGGAGCAGGGGGTTGTGATCTCCGCGTCCGGCGCGGCGGTGGTCCACGTCGCGCCCTAGCGCATCGAACGGAGCGCCCGGACCTAGCACCTGGAGCTAGGTTCGTCCGTGGAGGGCGAAGCCCGGCCCCGGAGGAGGGCGCGTGCTGGCGCCTGGGACCGACGACGGGCGGGCTCCACGGGAGAAATCGCCCGAGGGGGGACGGGAGCGGTTGGCGCGGCTCCCGGCAGGCACCGGCGCGGGGGCTAGTCCAGACGGGGGGGCCCTGTCCCCTGTCCTCGTACGGGTTCGGCTGGCCCCCCGGCGGGGGGGCGGCTGAGTATCCTGGTCTCAAGACACGCGCGAAAATGATGTTTATACCGTAGTTCTCTTCGCGACGCGGGGGCAGCCGAGGATCCTGGTCGCGAACTCACGCGACGGTGGCGACCGAGGACGGGGGGGCCGAGGGCCGGCTGGCAGGCAGCTCGCGGCCTGTCCCACCGTCGTCTGAGGCGGGGTCCCGGCCACGGCGCGCGGCGGGGCGCCGCGGTGGCGCCGGCCGCTGGTGCCGCCCGGGGGCTGCGATCCAGCGGTGGGAACGGGCCCGTCGGCGGCTCCGGTGGAGGGCCGCGATCTAGGCGGTGGGACGGGGTCCGTCGCACACCCACACGAAGGCGGGGGGCAGGTTCCGCCACTGGGTGGGGGTGCGGTTCACCTCGGCGAAGCGCTGCTCCAGGTCGCGGCGCAGCTTGCGCCCGTGCGGCAGATAGGGGGACTGGAGGTAGGTGAAGGTCACCATCCGGCCCTCGGGGGTGAGGGTGTTCAACACCGCCTCGAAGATGGCGTGCCGGAGGTCATCGGGCCAGATGGTCCAGGGCAGGCCGCTCACCACGCGGTCCACCTTGGGGTGGCCCCAGGCCTCCAGCAGCCGGGGGAGGTCCTGCGCCAGCCCCTCGACCACCTCGACCGAGGGGAGCTCAGCGCGCAGCAGGCCGGCGAGGGCCGGGTCTGGCTCCAGGGCCATCAGCGGTACATCGGGAGCCGCTGCGCGGATCGCGCGGGTGAAGGGGCCGGTGCCCGCGCCCAGCTCTACCACTACGTGCCCTGGCCGGATGTCCGCCGCTGCGACCATGGTCTGGGCGAGGAAGCGGCTGGAGGGGGCCACGGCGCCGATCTCCTGCGGGTTGCGGGTGAAGGCGCGAAAGAAGGGCAGCCACTCCATGTCAGCTCCAGGGTTGGTCTCCTCATAGCCCCTTGGGCGGGGCGGGGGGAGGGGCCTGATGCACCACCACCTGCTGGAAGGGGATCTCCACCCCCTCTCGCTCGAAGATAAGGTAGATCGCCGAGCGCAGCTCGTGCGAGGCCTGGGGATAGGTCGGTGGCTCACAGAAGCCGAAGACCTGAAAGTCCAGGGAGGAGGCGCCGAGTCCAACGAAGGAGATCTCCACAGGGGGGGAGGTCAGGATCAGCGGGGTCGAGCTGGCGGCCTCAAGCAGCAGGGCCTGAACCTGGTGGATGTCCGAGCCGTAGGCCACCCCCACGTCCAGCACCAGCCGCCGCTTGCCGGTGGCGGTGTGGTTGGCGACCACCGAGCCGGTGATGTGGGTGTTGGGGACGATGATCCGGCGCTGGTCCCTGGTGACGAGGATGGTGTTGAACAGGCCCATGTCCACCACCTCACCGGTGATGCCGTCGACCGTGATGTAGTCGTGCAGATCGAAGGGGCGGAAGAACAGGATCATCACCCCCGAGGCGAAGTTCGACAGGCTCCCCTGCAGCGCCAGGCCCACCGCCAGCCCCGCGGAGGCGAGGATGGTCACCAGCGAGGCGGTCTCAACCCCGAGCCTGCCCAGCCCCGCGATGATCGCCACGGTGAGCACCGTGTACTGGAGCAGCGACGCGAGGAAGCGGAGCAGCGCCTCGTCCATTTTGGCCCGACGTCCCACTCCCAGCACCGCCCCGCGCGACCACTTGGACAGGACCCAGCCCGCGACGAGGATCAGCGCGCCGAACACCAGGCCAGAGACCATCGGCCAGGCCAGGGTGAGGGCGGTGTGCGCCCAGTTCACCCCGGTCTGGATGGTCTGGACGCCTTGCTCTACGACCGCGCTGGGCGCTGAAGGGGTCTCTGGCATCGGCCTACCTTGGGGGACGCGAGGTGTAGACGGGTCCACGGGGCTCGGCGCGCAGGCCCCGCAGCCAGGCGCGCAGCGCGGTCTCTGGGGGCGCGGGGGCGGGTTCCCTGGTGGCGACAAAGTAGCGGGTGCGCAGGTAGTCCACCCCGTCCCTGTCCAGGATGAAGCTCACCACCGTCTGGATGCCCTGCACCTCCCAGAGGAAGTTGCCGGGTGTGATGGGCACCAGCGTCTCGCCGTAGGGGATGTGGTGGGCGTCGAGCAGCGGGGCCTGCACCGTGAGCGTGTCGCCCTCTCCCGCGACCTCTAGGGTGCCCACGTTGTTTGGATCGTACCAGGTCCCCTCAAAGGGGGTGAAATCGGTGTCATAGGACAGGTCCGGCGCGGACCCCTCGGGGAGCTCCAGGGCGTAGAGCGCGTCGGCCACCGCGCTGAGATAGGCGCCGTCCGCCGCGGCGAGTACCACCACCGAGGCCCCCTGCTCCGGCAGAAGGTACAGGTCGGCCGAGTAGCCGGGGATCGCCCCCTGGTGCGACACCAGCGGCGCATCGATCCACCTGCTGCCCAGGAAGAAGCCCTCGTTGAACATCAGCCCGTAGCCGTAGAAGCTTGTGTCGCCCATCATCTCGGTGCTGATCACCGGCCCCTGCATCTCCGCGCGGGCGCTGTCGCTCAGCACCGCCGGCTCGCCGTTGAGGAGGAAGGACGTGAATAAGGACAGCTCGGCCGCGCTGGACCAGGCGAAGCCGGCTGGGCGCATCGAGGCTGAGTCGTAGGCGGTGGGCGTGACCCACACCTCGCCCTCTCCGGTGTTCCAATCGACGGTCCGGCCGCTGGCCCAGTCCCCGTCGGATAGCACCTGCTCCCCGTCGAAGGTGGTGCGAAGCAGGCCCAGCGGCTGGAGCACCCGCGACCCCATGACGTCGGTGTACGGGGCTCCATCGACGGTCTCTGCGACCAGGCCGGCGAAGCTGAAGTTGGGGTTGGCGTAGTTCCAGAACGCGCCGGGGGGCGCCATCAGGTAGGCATGAGCGGCGTAGTCGCCGGTCAGCCAGCTCGAGAGCAGGGCGTCGTCGCCGTGGTCGAAGACCGCGTAGTCGAGGAGCCCGCTCTGGTGCGACAGGAGGTGGCGGAGGGTGATCGCGTCGCCCCATTCGGGGTCCTGGGCAAAGTGGAGGTCCGGGACCTGGTCCACGAGGTGGTCGTCGAGGGAGATCAGCCCGTCGTCCACCTGCTGCAGCAGCGCGACGGCGGTGAGGGACTTGGTGACCGAGCCGATGCGGAACAAGCTGTCGGGTCCGACGGGTGTGGCGTGGTCGGGGCTCAGGGTGCCGAAGCCCTGCGACCACAGCACCTCGCCGTGTCGCCGCACCACCACCGCCGCCGCTGGCACCTGTCGATCCTCGAGCTCCTGGGCGAAGATCGCGGCCACGTCGGCCCAGTCGCCGGTGGGGTCGGCGGCGGGGTCGGGCTTGCAGGCGAGGAGAGCGAGCAGCAGCATGGGAACCTCGTGGGTCTTGGCGGACCGACCGTGTAGCACAGCTACCTGCTGGCGCACACCGGGAACTCGGGGAGCTGCTCCTTGATCGCCTGCGCCGCCGGCGCCGCGGGGCAGGCGCCCTGCAGGGCTGGGGTCACCGAGAAGGTGACGCTGCCCACCGCTGCGCCCTCTGGGTAGCGGTCAGGACCGAGCAGTCCGGGGACCTTGCAGTAGGACTCCCAGCCCTCCAGTGCGCCCAGCGAGCCCCCCGCAGGCACCGCCACCGCGAGCAGCCGCTCGTCCCCCACCTCTGGGAGGGAGATCAGGTCCATCTGCCCGAGCGAGACGGCGCTCTGGACCAGGTCGGGCACACCGGGAGGGGGCCAGATCAGGTAGGCCTCGCCCTCCACCGTCACGTCGAAGACCCTCACCCTGCTGGGGCGGTTGACCGCCAGGAAGGGCTCCATCCGCGAGCCCTCGCACCAGACCCCGGTGGAGGAGGGGAGGGTGATCCAGGCTCGCCGCCCGTCGGCACCGGGGATCTCACCGTCCTGCAGGCCCAGGGCGCTGTCGGAGCGGCACCTGCCCACCTCAGAGGGCTTGACCTGGAACAGGTCGAGGGGGAAGTCGAAGCCGGGAAGCGGGAGCATCCCCACCTTGTCGGGCAGGCCCAGGCTCGCCGAGAGCGCCACGCCGCCGGGGCTGGGCGCCAGGCGGAACCTGAGCGATGAGGCCGCGGTGTCGCCTTCAATAAGGCGCAGATCAGGGTAGGCGCCCAGGCGCTGTCGCACCTCTACAGAGAGGGCCTCGCCCACCTGACCGGCGACGCAGCCGCTCTCCCAGACCGGCGGCTCCAGCCGGAGCGTCTTGTCCGGGCTGAGGGTCACCGCGTGGTCGAGCATCTGGCGCAGGTGCTGGTCGAATTCTGCGGTCTGCTTGTCGAGCAGGTCCAGCCAGTCCGCGCGGAGCGCTACCGAGGCGCAGGCTGCCCCGGTCTTGGCGTCCCACCAGCCCTGCTGCCAGTCCCGGATGTTGCGCTTGATCGCGGCGCATTGGAAGGTGGACAGGCCCTCACAGGCGCTGGCCACCGCCTTGGACTGAGCGTCCTGCCGCGCGAGGCGGATGGCCTCGCCGGCCTCGGCGCCGCTGGCGTCCCCGCGCCACAGGCGGTAGCCGGTGGGGGGCAGGGTCGGGCAGAGCTCCTCCAGCGCCGGACCCAAGAGGGAGGGCGGCGTCTGGTCACGCTTCTTGCCGAGGGCGCTCCCCGAGAGGAGCAGGCCCACCGCCAGCAGGCACGCGGTGTCGCGGGACCGGCTCACTCCTCGCTACCGCTCGCGGTGGCGACCACCGACGCGGCGGCCTCGGCCATGGAGCTCTTGGGGAGCAGCACCAGGGTCTTGGCCACGTAGATCTTGCCCTCCGGGGTCGCCTCTGGCTCGATGCACCAGGACTCGTCCTTCACCATCCGCGCGATGCCGGCGCTGGCCCGCTGCACCACCTCGTCGTTGTCAAGGGCGGTGGAGAGCCGGCTCACGTCCCCGGTGGTGAGGGTCTCCTCGAAGGAGCCGGCGGTGATCTGCTCGCCAAGGAACTTCACCGCCTGTAGCCGGGCGTTGCCCATCGCGTCGTCGCGGGCGACCCGCTCGGTGGAGGAGGGGTTGGAGATCCCGACGAAGTACTGTCCCTGGCTGGAGCGGGGAGGGGCATCGGTCCAGGGGCCGCACCCACCCTCCGCGACGCCCTCGCCGGTGTAGTTGTTCTTGGTGGTCTTGAAGGCGAAGTAGACCGGGTTGGGGAACTCGATGGACTGGTGCCAGGCCACGCCGTCCTTGACGTTGGTCTCGGCGCCGACGCCCTGGTAGGTGCCGCCGGCGTGGGCGGAGGCGTCCTGGCTGGAGGCGTAGTAGATCGCGCCGCGCCCCTCGATGAACTCGCCGAGGTAGAGGTCGGTGCACTGGTCCGCCGCCTGCTTGCAGCAGGCCTCGAAGGCCGCTGGGTCGGCGATGTCGGCCACCATCTTTCCGGTGAGCTCGTAGGCGATCCGAACTACCTGGGAGGCGGAGGCCTGCGCGCCTACCGCGCCGCCCATCCCGGCGAGCACCGGGACGCCCACGTTGGCTGCCGCCTCGGAGGAGGCGTTGTAGTACTGATCGTAGCGGACCCCGCCGCCGTCCACCTTCTTGTAGCTGATGAACTGGGAGCAGGAGAGGGGCATCGCGGCGGTCTCGTCGAGGGAGGCGGTGCCCGGGCTTACGAAGCGGCCGAGGTAGCCCGAGGGGTCGGTGTCGAAGCCGGTGCGGAGCCACATGTTGGTGGGGGCCGTCACGCTAGGGGGCACGAAGGTCGTGTTGACGTCGGTGTTCTTGGGGCAGCCGCCGAGCAGCGCGAGCGCGCCGAGGGAAAAGAAGACGTACTTGGACATGAAATCTCCGCGTGTGCGCCGGGGTGAGGCGCTGCAACAGGTGACAGGCGGGGAATCATCCCAAGTTTTTCGTGCCGGGGCAAGGCCAATGCGCAGGGAGCGTCCTCGGCGTTCGGGACGCTCCCTGGCGCCTATCCGATCAGCACCGTGGGGGCGCCGACGACGATCGCCCCACCGTGGGCGGAGGAGTCTCCGAGGCGCGCGGCGGGAGGGCCCCCCACCATCACCGTCCCCGAGCCAGCGGCGATTGTGTCAGGGGGACCCACGCAGATCGCCATGTCGCCGATGCGGGCCTGCGGTGCGCCCGCGACCAGCACCGTGAAGCAGCCCAGCGCGATGGGGCCGCCGACGTGGGGCACAGTGCCCGTGACCATCGGGCAGACGTGGTGATCACCAATTCGCGCGGCGGGCATTCCCATGAGGACCTCCAGCGGGGAGCTCGGAGAGGAGCGGTGCGAGACCCCGACAGGCGTAGTATAGCACGGGTCGACGGCCCCCGCGCACAGGTGCGGGAGCGCCGCCCGCGAGGAACCGGCTATCAGGGACACACAGGAGGCTCTCGTTGCGGGTCTTGTTGCTGACAGCGCTGCTCCTGTCTCCAGGCTGCCTCTATCGGGCGGGCGGACAGCTCACCGCGGGTGTGCTCGACGAGGCGGGGGGCAAGGGCCAGACCGAGGGCCTGGTGCAGGTCGGTGATCCGGTGGCCCAGCGGCAGCTGTTCGCGACCCTCGGGCACCAGCTCGGGAAGGGGATCTCCACTGGGGTCACCGAGATCACCCCCGAGGAGCAGGCCGCGCTGGAGGCGATGGTGGACGGGGTGCTGCGCACCGCCTCGGCGGGCGCGGCGACGGGGGTGCGCGAGGAGCTGTCCCCCGCCCTGCGAGCGATGATCCGAGACGACGTGATCTCGGCGCTGTCGGCGGGGCTGCGGGGAGAGCTCGGCGACAGCCTGGAGGAGACTGTGGCGGCGGTGATCGTAAGGGCCAGCGGGGCGCTCCAGCTGGCGCTAGAGGATCCGGCGCTGCGCATGTCCCTCGCTGACACCCTGCGGGACGCGGTCTTCCTCGCGATGCGCGAGGGGCGCCCCGGTCGCCCTGGGGTAGGGGAGATGCTCCAGAGCACGGTGCACGAGAACCTGCTGATCCCTGTGGAGCTCTCTGCGGCCTCGATCACTGAGACGGTAGGGGAGCGGGTCGATCGGTCCGCGCGCCGCACCGAGGCGACGCTCCAGGCGATCATCGGCGCCCTGGTGGTGGTGCTGGGGGTGGTGGCCCTGCTGTTCTGGATCTCGCGCAAGCGCCTGATGCAGGAGCGGGAGGACCACCAGGAGGTCGCCCTCGACATGAAGACGGTGGCGGCGGTGCTCGATCAGCTCGACGAGGCGACCAAGGCCAAGATCACTGGCAAGGTCGAGGAGTACCGGGCGGTGGTGGGCGTCCGCGCGGAGCAGGGGGCCAGGGCCCACAAGGAGCGGAGATGAGCGATCGCTGGGACGCGGCAGCGCGGCGGGTGGCTGAGGAGCTGACGCAGATCGACGTGGCGGTCTACCAGGAGCACGGCGCGGACCCTCTGGAGCCCATCTTCGGCGCGGGCCCCGCGCTGGCGCGGCTCTGCTTGTTTGGGAGGGATCCCGGGCGCGAGGAGGTGCGCCACAGAGTGCCCTTTATCGGCGCTGGGGGGATGAAGATCCGCCAGGGGCTCGGTCGGGCCAGGTGGGGCAGGGAGCCGGAGGGGCTCGACGAGGCGCTCGCGGTGGGGGACGCGGTCTACTGGGCCAACACCGTCCCCTACAAGCCGGTGGGCAACAAGGCGTGGGCGGCCGGAGCGGTGCGCGCCATGGCCCCGCTGGTGGCGGAGCGCCTGGTGGAGGAGTGGCGGGGCCGTGAGGTGATCACGCTGGGGCAGGTGGCCTTCCTGTGGTTTGGGCACCAGGACCGGTCCACGAAGGCCGCGCTCCAGGCCCACTGGGCGCGGGAGGATCGCTTCGAGACCTCGATCGAGGTGGCGCTGCGCTCCCCCTCGGGGGCCGCGGCCTCGCTGCGCCTGTCGCCGCTGCCCCACCCCTCGCCGCTCAACGCGGTGTGGTTCAATCGCTTCCCCGGCCTGCTCGACCGCAGGCTGTCCGAGATCGCGTCGTCGGGATGGACCCTGGCCCAGGGAGAGGGGCGCGGAGGAGTGAGCAGATGTGGAGCGCGCTGATCGGCCTCGGGGCCGCCGCCCTCGCGGGGCAGGGGTGTGAGCAGGTGGGAATGGACGCCCTCGCGGGGGTGCAGGCCCCGGCGGTGATCGTCCTCGGCGAGCGTCGTGGCACCGAACCCGACCTCTACCGGGCGAGCAGGGTGGTGACCGCGCTGGCGCGCAGGGCCCCGGTGCGCCTGGCCCTGGAGGCGGTAGGCGTCGAGCAGCAGGGGCTGCTCGACGCCTACGGGCGCAGAGAGATCGAGCCAGAGGACCTGGCGGCGGAGTTGGACTGGTCCTCACACTGGGGCTACCCTTACCTGCCCTACGCCAGGCTGCTAGCCCACGCCAGGCACGGGGTGGAGGTGGTCGGCATCGGGCAGGACCTGCGCGCCCACTCTGAGCCGGTGCCCGTGCCGTCCGGCTACGCAGGGGTGCTGCGCGACGCGATGGCGGGGCACGAGGCGCCGCCGCAGGTGGAGCGCGACCTGCTTCGTTACGTCGCTTGGCGCGACAACCGCTTGGCCGTGGCAGCCCTCGACGGGTGGGACCGGCAGGGCTTCCTGGTGATCGTGGTGGACAGGGTGCAGGTGGAGGGCGGCAAGGGCGTGCCCTGGCAGGTGGCGAAGGCGGGGGAGGTGCCGGTGCACGCCATCACCCTGGCGTGGGCGGACGCTCCCTGCTTTGAGGGCGATCAGGTCTGGCGCCCCTGGCTGCTCGACCCCGACCGGGTCAGATAGACGAAGGCCCCGCCTCCCGAGGGGAGGGCGGGGCCCGCTGAACCGCCGCTGCTGCCTACTGGAGCCAGCCAGCGATCATCTCGTCGGTGAGGCGGGCGGGGTGGCCGCGCCACACCACCTTGCCGTCCTTCACCATCGCCGCGGCGGGGATCCCGCGCACGCCGAAGTGGGGCGCCATCTCGCCGGTCTCCTTGGCGATCGGGTAGGTGATGTGGTTCTCGTTGATGAGCTCCATCACCTTCTCGTCGGTGGCGGACTTGGTGACCCTGGTGAGGCCGATCACGTTCAGGCCCTGATCCTTGTACTTGGTGTACGTGTTCTGGATCTCGGGGACCTCCTTGCGGCAGTGGGGGCACCAGGCCTCCCAGAAGACGAGGAGGGTGGCCTTGCCCTGGGTCATGTCGGTCTCGCCCTGGTACCACTTCTCGACCTTCATCTCGCCGGCGTCGATGCCGACGATCATGGCCTCGTCGCACACCCGGCTCATCGCGCGCTGCGCCTTGGAGCCGCGGAAGGCCTGCAGCTCGGTGCACGCCGCGGAGAGGGCGGCGGCGTCGCCGGTCTTCTGGGCCTCCTGGATCTTCGTGGCCACCGCGTCGGCCGCCGTCTCGTCTACCTGGGGGGCGGCGGCAGGGGGGGCGCCCTTGGGGGCGGGGGCAGCCTTGTTGGCCTCGATCTGGGCCACCTTGGCCTCCAGGTCGGTCATGCGCTGCTCCATCGCGGGGTCAGCGCAGCCCGCGAGGGCGACAGAGGCGGCGAGGGCCAGGAGGACGAAGCGAGTCATGGAGATCTCCCATTCTGAAGGGGGGTAGACGGACAGGCTGCACCCTTACCGACTCCGCTCCGAGCTGGCAAGTAGAGTCTGTCCCCGGTGTCGGTTGGTTGTGAGCCGTCTTGCGCCAGCGCGGGATCGCTCAGCGGCCCCTGCCGGAGCCGATCAGCACGGCCCCCGTGGGCATGATGGCGCCGTCCGCCCAGCGGACCCTGGGCTCCACCAGAATGAACATCCGCCGCGACAGCACCGACCAGGGCTCCGACCAGCCGATGCGGAGCGCGGCTGCGGGCGCGGGGGTGAAGGCGTAGCTGTCGTCCTGCAGGCCCTTGGCCCCGTGAAGCAGCATGTCGGTGCCCAGGGAGGCGCCGAGCTGAAGGCGCCCGCCCAGGTGATCCCAGGTGAGCTGGGGGCTGAGCACCAGGTTGTAGTAGACGGGGACCTCCCCCTCCACTGCGGCGCCGATCGACCCGCCGAACCGGCTGGCCCCGACGTGATAGCCGCCGCCGCCCCGGAGCCCGAGGCCGGGCCAGGCCCAGGCCTCGGGGTAGAAGTGCGGGATGGTGCCGTAGCTCACCAGGAGCCCCCACTCGTAGCTCACGGTGGGGGGGACCACCGCCAGCCCGTCGGTGGTCGAGCCCTCCTGCGCGGCGGCGAGGGCGGTGAGCAGGGAGAGCAGCATAAGACCCATGGGAGTCCTCCGATAGCCCTTCATAGCCGGTCTGGCGCGGGCCACCCACGGGGGGAGCGCTACCGAAGCGCCAGGGCCTGCTGGGACAGCTTCGCGATGGTGTCCCACCGCGTGCGGACGAAGGGGGGCCACTGCGCCCCGCGGGCCGCGAGGTCGAGGAGCCAGCGCCGGGTGGTGGGGTCAGAGGGGTAGCCGGAGCCGAGCGCCCCCCACCGCTCCCGGAGCTGCTCCAGGTGAGCGTCGCGCTCGGTCTTAGCGAAGATCGAGGCGGCGGCCACAGGCGCGTGGTTGGCGTCCGCCTTGGGCTCCATCAGCCACTCGGCCTCGACCCCCGAGGCGGCCTGCAGGCGGCGGAGCGCGGCGGGCAGTGCCGAGGGGGGCCCCAGGGCGTCGATGATCACCCTGTCAGGCCGGTGCCGCGCTACAAGCGCCGCGATGGCCTCCTCTTCCAGGGTGTTGAGGTTCCCCGTGTCGATGCGCTCCGCGTCGATGGCCACCACCTCCCAGGTGCCGAGTGCCTCAAGCCGACTCCGGACCGCCGCGCGCCTGGCTGGGCTCAGGCGCTTGGAGTCCGCCGCCCCTGCGTCCCAGAGGGGCTCCGGCCCTCCGCCGTCGTACAGGAAGGCTCCTACGAAGAGCGGCCCAAGCACGCAGCCCCGCCCCGCCTCGTCGATCCCCAGGGTCCTCATGAGCCAGCCAGGGTGGCTCTGGCCTGCTCTAGCGCCTCCTTCAGGGCCGGGGTCGAGCCGTTGGTCTGCGCGAGCCACTGCTCCACCATGCGCTCCCTGCCGAAGCGAGCGCCGAGCTGAGCCATCGCCAGCATGGCGGCGGCCTGCACCGCCTCCTCCTCGTCGGACAGCAGCGGGCTGAGGGCCGGGAGCATCCCCGCGCTGCCCCTGCTCCCGAGGCACGCCACCGCGGCTACGCGCACCTCGGCGTCGCGGTGGCGGAGCAGGGGGCGCACCGCAGAGACCAGCGCGTCCAGCTCCAGGCACTCTACCGCGAGGATCGCGCCGCGGACGTACTCGCGCGGGTCTCCCACCTTGGCCTGGCGGATCGCCAGCGCGAGGGCGGCGGGATCCACCGCCCTGAGGTGGGAGAGCTGCGCCGCGCGCGCCGGGGTGGGGGCGGCCCCCAGCTGCGAGAGGAGGGACACAAGGTCCACCGCCGGTTGACCGGGGGTGGGGGCCCTGGGGATCGCGCTGGCCCGCTGTGGGGCACGCGGCGCGGTGGGCTGGTCCTCTGGCGCGGGGAGGGAGGGCAGGGGCGCGTCGCCCCCCGGCTCCCACCAGCCGATCGGCTGGAGCTCCGGCAGACTCCCCTGAAGCACCGCCAGGGCCTCGGTCGCGGCCTGGCGGACCCCCGGGTCAGGGTCCTGCTGGAGGCGCTGGAGCTGGGGGAGCACCGCGCGTCCGGCGACGTGCCCCAGGTAGCGCGCCGCGGCGGCCCGGATCATCGGGTGACCCGACCCGGTCATCCCCCGCACCCGGGAGGTGACGGTGCGGTCCTTGAGCTTCGTGAGCAAGGTGAGGCTCCGCACGGCGATCGCGGGATCTGGCGAGGCGGTGCCCCTGCGCACGGTGGGGACCCCAGGGGCGCCGGCGGCGAGCGCGGCCTCAAAGGAGGCGTCGCGCACTTTGGCGGAGCCGTCCCCCTGGAACAGCGGGAGGATCTCCTCCACCGCCTTGTCGCCGGCCTGCGCGGCGATCGCTACCGCCTCCAGCCGCTCCTGCTCATCGGGTGACGCCACCGCCTTGCGGGCCCGCCCCAGGAGCCTGGTGAGGGTGAGCCCCTCCGGGGGAAAGACCCCGCGCAGCGCCGCGGCCCACGGGTCATCCTCGGTGGGGATGGCGGCGCGTGGGGTGACAGGGAGCTCGTCATCATCGTCATCGTCATCGTCATCGTAGGGGACCAGGGCCTCCTGCACGTCGCTGTACGGGGTTGGCGCGGCCGCTAGGTGGTCCCCGGACTCCTCCGCGGCGTGGCGACGAGGGGGGCTGGCGCCCTCCACCTGAACCGACACCTCCTGCTCGACGTGGCTCCAGACCCGCCACTCGAGGGCGAGCTCCGCGCTGAGGGGACCCTCCGGCGCCCGCTCAAGGATCCCCGACAGGTGTTGAAGCTGCCCAAGGTGAGGCTCCACCAGGGAGGCAACCGGGAGCGTCACCTCACCCTCGCTCAGGTGGAGGTGCAGGTCGGCGCGGAGGATGGAGTACCTTCCCCGTGGTGGAAGCGCGCCCTCCAACCACAGGCTCCACGGGACCCACCCGTCCGTGCGGGGCTCCCCGAGGACCAGCGTGGCGAGCGAGGGGCCGA
Source organism: Deltaproteobacteria bacterium (assembly GCA_016938035.1). GTDB lineage: Bacteria > Myxococcota_A > UBA796 > UBA796 > JAFGVK01. The sequence goes on from JAFGVK010000052.1 coordinate 32,697, forward strand.
TCGGCGCCTGCCCGACCACCGCGACAGGGAGCAGCAGCGTCTCGTCGCGTGAGAAGCTGACGTGGACGGTGCCTCGCGCCAGGTCCCCCACCCCCCCCGCGACCTCGCTCCACCGCAGCTGCGAGATCTGACCCTCGTCGAGGGGGCCATGCCAGCCGTGGACCTGGGTGAGCACGGCGCCGTCGCGATCCTTGAGCAAAATCCGGACGGCGGTGCGGTCCCAAGCCTGTTCGGGATCGCCCTCGACGTGGAGCTCGGGGAGCAGCTCTCGCTGGTCTCCGTCGAAGAGAGGGCCGGCCTCGAGGCCTGCGAAGAGGATCTGCGGCATGTTCACTCCGGGAGGGGAGCCCTGTTGTAGCACCAGGGCGTGTGCGGGAGGGAGGAAGGATCGGCGGGGGAGTGCGTGGTGGCTGCAGAAATGCCGTATGTAGGAAGTGTTACAACTTCACTTGGCGCGCTCTATGGACGGCCACAGCAAAATGCCCTAATACGTGCGGCCTGACCCCAGCGCGCAAAAGTGGATGACACATGCATGATCACGTGATGAAGCGCGGTTTGAACCTCCCCCTCGCGGGTGGTGCGACCGGGGAGCCGGTGGAGCTTCCTCCTCCAGCGACCGTTGCTTATAGTCCTGAGGAAATGACGGGGATCTTCCCCAAGCTTACCGCTCGCGTCGGCGACGAGGTGAAGCGCGGCCAGGTGCTGTTCTTCAACAAGTACGCCCCCGAGGTGAAGTTCCTCTCTCCGGTCACGGGGAAGGTGAAGGAGATCCGCCGCGGTGCGCGGCGCGTGATCACCGACTTCATCATCGAGCGCTCCGAGAGCGAGGAGGCGGTGTCCTTCAAGAGGTGGTCGATGGGCGACCTCGAGGGCATCTCCCGCGACCTCGCTCAGGCGGGCCTCGCAGAGGGAGGCATGTGGCCGCTCCTCCGCACCAGGCCGCTGGACCAGATCGCGACCTACGGCGAGACGCCGCAGGCGATCCTGGTCCACGCCACAGAGACCGGCCCCCTGATGCCCGGCGCCGATGTGCTCATCGGACAGGATGAGGGGGAGGCCCTCCAGGCGGGGCTGTACGTCCTCCGGGCGCTCACCGACGGCGCGACGTACCTCACGGTGCCCAAGGGCACGACCCACAAGGCCCTCACCGGCCTCAAGGGGGTCGAGGTGCACGGCTTCGCCGGCGCGCACCCCACCGGCGACCCCGCGGTGCAGGTGAACCTGCTCCAGCCCCCCAAGGGCGCGGGGAAGGTCTGGTACATCTCTGCGTGGGACGCGGTGCTCGTTGGCCGCCTCTTCCTGGAGGGGATGTTCCCCAACGAGCGCGTCTACGCCGCGGTGGGCGGCGGCCTCAAGGCGCCGCGCTACGTTCGCACCCTGGTCGGCGCGCCGATCGCCCACATCCTGGGCGAGCTGCACGAGGGGCCCCAGCGGGTGATCCGGGGTTCGGTGCTCACCGGCGACGCCATCGACGGCGGTCGCTGGGCGAGCCTGTACCGGCGGGCGATCAGCGTGATCCCCGACACCGCCTCGCAGGAGCTGTTCGGCTGGACTACGCCGCAGTTCAACAAGTACTCCGCCTCGCGCACCTCCTTCGTGGGACTGCTCGGCGCTGGCAGGGTCCTGTTCAACATGACCACCGCCATGTTTGGCGGCCACCGGGCCATGCTCCCGAACCCAATCTACTCCAAGGTGATCCTCACCCCAGAGATTCAGCCAGAGTTCCTCTTCCGCTCGATCTTTGCGGGCGACCTTGAGGACGCCATCACCCTGGGGATGCTGGACCTCTCGATGGAAGAGGCGGCCCTGATGACCTTCGTCTGCCCGACCAAGAACGAGTACGGGGTCGCGCTCACTGAAGCCATCGCCCAGTACATCAAGGAGTCCTGAGATGCTGCGCTTCGTCTCCGGCATGATCGGCAAATTCGAGCCGATGTTCAAGGATGGCCCTCTCAAGATCGCCTACCCCGCCTTCGAGGCAGGGGAGACCTTCTTCCTGGGGACCCACCACCGCTCCACGGGGCTGACCCACGTCCGCGATCACCAGGACACCAAGCGCCTGATGATCACGGTCATCTACGCGCTGCTCCCGGTGCTCACCTTCGCGATGTGGAACACCGGCTACCAGGGCTTCCTGGCCGAGGGGGTCCAGAGCCCGAGCATCGTGTCCTCCTTCCTGCGCGGCGCGTGGGCGATGTTCCCGATGATCCTCACCTCCTACGCGGTGGGTGGCTTCTGGGAGGCGCTCTTCGCGATGCTCCGCAAGCGGGAGATCGAGGAGGGCTTCCTGGTCACCGGTATGCTCTTCCCGCTGATCCTCGCCCCCTCCACCCCCCTCTGGGTGCTGGCGATGGGCGTGAGCTTCGGGGTGGTGATCGGCAAGGAAGTGTTCGGCGGCGTGGGGATGAACATCCTCAACCCGGCCCTCACCGGCCGCGCCTTCATCTTCTTCACCTACCCCTCGATGATCTCCGGCTCCGGCGTGTGGGACCTGGGCGCCAAGTCGCCTGAGTTCCTCACCGGCGGCGCCGTGGCCCTCGCGGATGGCTACACCGGCGCCACCCCGCTCCTCGCTGTGTCCTCGGCGGCGCCGGGCACCAGCGCGGTCGAGGCCCTCACCCAGGCTGGCTACTCGTTCTTCGACCTGTTCGTGGGCGTGATTCCGGGCTCGGTGGGTGAGACCTCGGCGCTGGCGATCCTGATGGGCGCCGCGGTGATCCTCCTCTCTGGCGTGGGGTCCTGGCGGGCGATGTCCGGCACTGTGATCGGGCTGGTCGGCGTCTCCTTCCTCTTCAACCTCCTCGCGGGTCCCGAGAACAACGCCTTCATGACCCTGCCCCCGCACTACCACCTCGTCATGGGCGGCTTCGCCTTTGGCGCGGTGTTTATGGCGACGGACCCGGTCACGGCCGCCATCACCCCCACCGGGAAGTGGATCTACGGCATCGGCATCGGCGGCCTCGCGGCGCTGGTGCGGGTCGTGAACCCCGCCTACCCCGAGGGGATGATGCTCGCGATCCTCTTCATGAACATGTTCTCCCCGCTCGTGGACTACTACGTCGTCCAGGGCTCTCGCAAGCGCCGCCAGGCTCGCCTGGCCGCGGCCTAAGGGAGGTTCCATGCCTAAGTTCACGACGACCTACAACTTTGTCTTCGCGGGCGGCGTCTGCATGCTGCTCAGCCTGGGGGTCGCCGCTGCGGCCCAGGGCCTGAAGCCCATGCAGGAGGCCAACCGCAAGCGCGACGTGCAGATGAACATCCTCTCTGCCCTGGGGCTCCCCGAGGACGGGAGCACGCTCAAGGGCTCCGCCATCGAGGAGATGTACGAGGCGCGGGTCCGCCAGGTGATCCTGGACACCAAGGGACAGCCGGTGGAGGGCAAGACCACCGAGGACTGGAAGGCCGCCTGGGCCGCGGTCTACAACACCGACAAGAAGCCCGAGCTGCTCCCGGTCTTCGAGCGCATCGACGACGGTCAGCCCGTCCGGTACGCGCTCTACCAGCAGGGGAACGGCCTCTGGGGCCCGCTCTCCGGCTACGTGGCCATCGACACCAAGGGGACGGAGTACCTGGGGGTGACCTTCTTCGCGCCCAAGGAGACCCCGGGACTGGGCGCCGAGGTGCAGGAGAGCTGGTTTGAGGACCAGTTCAAGGGCAAGAAGCTCGACCCCGCCCACCCAGTGGACGTGGTCAAGGGCAAGGCCGCCGACCTCTGCACTGGCGACCAGCTCGCCTACTGCGTGGATGGGGTGTCGGGTTCAACCCTCACCTCCAACGGGCTGGACGCGATGATCGCGTCGGGGCTCGACATCTACGCGCCCTTCATCAACAACCTGCGCAAGCCCTAGCGAGGTGGGTAAATGAGTTCTCCTGCGGCCGGGGCTGCCACCAAGTCCCTCATCGCCTTCGGAAAGAAAGAGCGCAAGATGCTCTTCGACCCGATGCTCGACAACAACCCCATCACCGTGCAGGTGCTCGGCGTCTGTTCGGCGCTCGCGGTCACCGTCCAGGTGAACCGGGCCATCGTCATGGCGCTCGCCTTGATCTCGGTGCTGGTCTTCTCCAACGTCATCATCTCGATGCTGCGCAAGCTGATCCCCCCCAGCATCCGCATCATCATCATGCTCGCGGTCATCGCCTCCCTGGTGATCATCGTGGACCAGGTGCTGCAGGCCTTCCTCTTCGACATCTCGAAGTCGCTGTCGGTCTTCGTCGGCCTGATCATCACCAACTGCATCCTCCTGGGGCGCGCCGAGGCCTTTGCCCTCGCCAACCCGCCCTGGCAGTCTTTCCTGGACGGGGTGGGCAACGGGATGGGCTACGGCATCATCCTGGTGGTCGTCGCGGCGCTCCGCGAGATCCTGGGCTCGGGCACCTTCCTCGGCTTCCACGTGGTGCCGCAGATCGCCTATGACCTGGGCTACATGAACATGGGCCTGATGGTCCTGGCCCCGGGCGCCTTCATCCTTCTCGGCCTCCTGGTCTGGGTGCAGCGCACCGTGACCGGGTACAGGGAGTAAGCGCCATGATCGAGCAATATCTAGGGCTTGCGATCAAGTCCATCTTCGTCGAGAACATCACCCTCGCCTACTTCCTGGGCATGTGCTCCTTCCTCGCGGTGTCCAAGCGGGTGGAGACGGCGGTGGGCCTTGGCGCGGCGGTGGTCTTCGTCCTCGCCATCACCACCCCGGTCAACTGGCTGCTCAACGAGTTCATCCTCCGCGAGGGGGCGCTCGCCTGGGCCGGCCTGCCGAACATGGACCTCTCCTTCCTCGGCTTCATCTCCTTCATCGCGGTCATCGCGGCGATGGTCCAGCTGGTCGAGATGTTCATCGAGCGCTTCTCGGACTCGCTCTACAACGCGCTGGGCATCTTCCTGCCCCTGATCGCGGTGAACTGCGCGATCCTGGGCGCCTCGCTCTTCATGGTGGAGCGCAGCTACACCTTCGGTGAGACCGTGGTGTTCGGCACCGCGTCGGGGGTGGGCTTCGCGCTCGCCATCGCCATCCTCGCGGCGATCCGGTACAAGATGCGGTACTCCGACATCCCCCCGGCGCTCCGCGGGCTCGGCATCACGATGCTCACCACCGGCCTGATGTCCATCGCCTTCATGACCTTCGCCGGCATCTCGCTTTAGGAGGACGACATGGATTTCGCGATGTACATGATCGTCGGCACCGTCGTCTTCACCGGCATTATTGTCGGGCTGGTCGCGGTGCTGATGGTCGCCAAGAAGTGGCTGGTGGCCGAGGGGAACGTCAACCTCTTCATCAACAAGGACCCGGACAAGACCCTGGTGGTCACCCCCGGGCAGACCCTCCTCTCCGCCCTCGGCGGGCAGCAGGTGTTCATCCCCTCCGCGTGCGGCGGCGGTGGCTCCTGCGGCCAGTGCAAGGTGGTGGTCGAGGAGGGCGGTGGCGACGTGCTCCCCACCGAGCTTCCGCACCTGTCCATGCGTGAGCGCAAGTCGCACGTCCGGCTCGGCTGCCAGGTGAAGGTCAAGAGCGACATGAAGCTCGAGATCCCCGAGGAGATCTTCGGCATCAAGAAGTTCCAGTGCACGGTGCGGTCGAACGACAACGTCGCGACCTTCATCAAGGCGCTGATCCTCGACATCGACAGCGGCGAGCCGATGCACTTCGAGTCGGGCGGCTACATCCAGATCGACATCCCCAAGTACGAGCTCACCTACAAGGAGTACGACATCGGCCCCGAGTATCGGGCCGAGTGGGACAAGTTCGACATGTGGAGCGTCGCGGCGCGCAACGACGAGGAGGACTTCTACCGGGCCTACTCCATGGCGAACTACCCCGCTGAGGGCGCGATCGTCATGCTCAACGTCCGCGTGGCGACCCCCCCGTGGGACCGGGAGATCAACGCCTTCTCCAAGACCATCCCGGCCGGCCGGGCCTCGTCGTACATCTTCAACCTGAAGCCCGGCGACAAGGTCACCGTCTCGGGTCCTTACGGCGAGTTCTTCATCAACGAGACCGAGAAGGAGATGGTGTACATCGGGGGTGGTGCGGGCATGGCCCCCCTCCGGTCGCACATCTACCACCTGCTCCGCACCCTGGAGAGCGGCCGCCGCATCTCGTACTGGTACGGCGCGAGGTCCCTGGTCGAGACCTTCTACCTGGACGAGCTGCACGAGCTGGAGGAGCGGTTCCCGAACTTCACCTTCCACCTCGCCCTCTCGGATGCGCTCCCCGAGGACAACTGGACGGGCCTCACCGGCTTCATCCACCAGGTCCTCCACGACGAGTACCTGTCCAAGCACGAGGAGCCCGAGGAGTGCGAGTACTACATCTGCGGGCCCCCCATGATGTTCAAGGCGGTGCGCGGGATGCTCTCCGACCTGGGCGTCCCCGACGAGAACGTGCGCTTCGACGACTTCGGTTGATCGCTTGAGCCGGACTCTCCTAGTCTACGGACGCCGGGCGCTCGCGCTCGGCGTCGTCGTCTCAGCGGGCTGCCAGCCGCGCGCAGGGCAGGACCAGGTCGGCCTGCTCACCGGCGAGGCCCTCGGCACCACCTGGTCGGTGAAGTGGATCGGACCGCCGCAGGACGAGGACGCCGTGCGGGGCGTGATCGACGCCTCGCTGGAGGACGTCAACCGGACCATGTCCACCTGGCGCCCCGACTCGGATCTCTCTCGCGCCAGGGCCGCGGACGGGCCGGTGTCGGTCGACGCCTCGACCGGGCTGGTGGTGGGCGAGGCGCTGGAGCTGGCCGCGCTCACGCAGGGGGCCTTTGAGCCCACGGTGGAGCCGCTGGTGGAGCTGTGGGGCTTCCACGGCGCGCCGCGCACTACCTGGCCCACCCCGGAGGAGCTGGCCGAGGCGCGCGCGCGGGTGGGCTACGGGCGGGTCTCGGTGCGCTGGGACGCCGGCGGCGCCGCCTCTCTGGACACGGGGGGGGCCGCGCTGGACCTGTCCGCGATCGCCAAGGGCTACGCCGTGGACAGGGTGTCCGGCGCAGTGAGCGCCCTGGGCTTGGTCCGCCACATGGTCGAGGTGGGCGGTGAGGTGCGGGTGCAGGGGGCCGGCCCCTCGGGGCCTCTGTGGCGGGTAGGGGTGGACCAGCCGCGGGTGGGATCACTGCCCGGGCAGGCCCTCGCGGGGGTGGTCGCGCTCAGCAACGCCGGGGTGGCCACCTCGGGCAACTATCGCAACGTGCGGGTCATCGACGGCAGGCCGCTGGGGCACACCCTGGACCCCCGCACCGGTGAGCCGGCGGTCTCGGACGCCCTCTCCGCCACGGTGGTCGCGCCCGACTGCATGACGGCGGATGGGCTGGCCACCGCGCTGATGGTGCTGGGATCCCGGGACGGCCTCGCGCTCATCGAGGCGCTGCCGCTGACGGAGGCGATGGTGATCACCGCGGACGAGGGCGGCGGCACCGTGAGCCGCGCTACGAGCGGCATGCCCTGGACGCCGTTCGACAGGGAATGACACCCGCCGCGCGGTGTGCGTGCTCTCCTGAGAGCGGATAGTGGTCCCGCCTCAGGAGACATCATGGAATTGGTATTCACCTTCGCAGTCTTCGCGCTCGCCATGGTGGCCTTTGGCCTCGGCCAGCTCTTCGGTCGCAAGCAGATCAACGGCTCCTGCCACGCGGACGGTGGCGCCTGCGCCTGTCACGGGGAGGAGGAGCACCAGGCGCCTCAGGAGATGTCGGTGGCGGCCTTCAAGGCCGTGGACGCCGGGCTGACGCTCAAGTAGCCGCGGTGTTCTTCTCCGACACCACCGAGTACGCGCTGCGGGCGCTCACCTACCTCGCTCAGCGCGAGGGGGGCAGGGTCAGCGTGCGGGAGCTGCACGACGCGCTCGGCATCCCTCAGAAGTACCTGGGGGCGGTGATGGCGCGGCTGGTGGGGAAGGGGCTGCTGTGCTCTCGCAGGGGTATTGGCGGGGGCTTTCAGCTCGTGGTGGACCCCGAGCAGCTCACCGTGTTCCAGATCGCGGACGCGGTGCAGGATGTCAGCCCCTACGCTGCCTGTCTGATGGGCCTGCCCTCCTGCTCGGACGAGGCGCCGTGCGCCCTGCACCACCTGCTGGGACCTCACCGCGACGCGCTGATCGCGGTGATGCACAAGACCACCCTGGCGGACCTCGCGCGCGAGGCCCGCTAGACCGGACCCTTTCGCGCTCCCGCGGACTGCTGGTGGACACAGCGGTCAGCGGCGCTGCCGCGTGGCGGACACAGGGGCCAGCGGCGCCGCCGCGTGGCGGCGCGAGGGGCTGCTGCGGGGGCCCGCCGCGGGTTAGGTGCTGGCCATGCAGTCACACGACTTTATCGAGATCATCGGGGCCACGGAGCACAACCTCCGCGGCGTCGACGTGCGCGTCCCCCACAACAGCCTGGTGGTGTTCTCGGGGGTGAGCGGATCGGGCAAATCCACCCTCGCCTTCGACACCATCTACCAGGAGGGGCAGCGCCGCTACATGGAGTCGCTCTCCGCCTACGCCCGGCAGTTCCTGGGGCAGATGACCAGACCCGCGGTGGAGTCGATCCAGGGCCTCTCGCCCACCCTCTCGATCGACCAGAAGACGGTCAACCGCAACCCGCGCTCCACCGTAGGGACCATCACCGAGCTCTACGACCACCTGCGCCTGTGGATGGCCCGCCTGGGCACCCCCCACTGCCCCCGCTGCGGGCGGGAGGTGTCGCGGATCTCGGTGGAGCAGATCGTCGAGGAGCTGCTCCGCACCGCCCCGGAGGCCCCCGCGGTGGTGATGGGGCCGGTGGTGCGGGAGCGCAAGGGCGAGTACCGCAAGGAGCTGGGGCAGCTCGTCGCGGACGGGTGGGTGCGGGCCCGTGTCGACGGGACACTCCGGATGCTCGCCGAGGAGATCGACCTCGCCCGCTACGAGCGGCACACCATCGAGGTGGTGGTGGACCGGCTCCGCCTGCGCGAGGGCGACCGGGGTCGGCTCGCGGAGGCACTGGAGACCGCCTTCTCGGTGGGCGGCGGGGTCGCGGTGGTACAGGTCGGGGGGGAGGACCGCGCCTTCTCGCTGGAGCGGGGCTGCCCGGACCACCCGGAGATCGCCATCCCCGAGCTGGAGCCTCGGCTGTTCTCGTTCAACGCTCCGCAGGGCGCGTGCCCCACCTGCGACGGGCTCGGTGAGACCGAGGCGATGGACGCGAACCGCCTCTGCCCGCCGCGGCTCCCGCCGCTGGACGGCTTCCAGGCCTTCAACGAGCAGGGCCGGCTGCCCTTCGCCCTCTTCGACCGCGAGGCGCTGGGACGGGTGATCGACGCGCTGGGGGTGCCCCGCGCTGTGCCCCTCCGCGACTGGCCGGCCCCCGCGGCGCGGCGCCTGCTGCTGGGCGATCCCGAGCTGACCGTCCGCTGTGAGTCCTCCCGAGAGGACGGGCCCACCGAGGTCCGCACCCTCCCCTGGCGGGGGCTGGTGGGGCTGGTGGCCCACACCTGGCAGTGGTCGCGCAACCCCGGCTTTGAGCGCTTCATCGTGCGGCAGGCCTGCGCGGACTGCGGTGGCACCCGCCTCAACGAGGTGGCGCGGGCGGTGCGGTACCGGGGCAGGTCCCTGCCGGAGATGGCGGGGTGGTCGGTGGAGGAGGCCTTCGCCTTCTTCTCCGCCCTGACCCTGGATGAGGGCGAGCGCAGGGTCGGCGCCTTGATCCTCTCGGAGATCACCGGGCGCCTCCGCTTCCTGGTAGAGGTGGGCCTGGGCTACCTCACCCTCGACCGCTCGGCTGCCTCCCTCTCGGGGGGAGAGGCGCAGCGCATCCGGCTGGCGGCTCAGGTCGGGGCGGGGCTGCAGGGGGTCACCTATGTGCTGGACGAGCCCTCGATCGGCCTGCACCCCAGGGACAGCGCCCAGCTGATCGAGGCGCTCAAGCGCCTCCGCGACCGGGGAAACACGGTGATCGTGGTCGAGCATGACGAGGAGACCCTGCGCGCCGCAGACTATGTGGTGGACGTTGGGCCCGGCCCAGGCCGCGAGGGGGGGGAGCTGGTGGTAGCGGGTACCGTGCCGCAGCTGCTCCGCTCTCGCCGCTCGATCACCGCCAGCTACCTGCGGGGCGACGCCCGCATCGCCCGCCCCGAGACCCACCGCCAGGGGGATGGGAGGGCGCTGGTCTTGCGGGGGGCGTCCACCCACAACCTCGATGGCGTCGATCTCATCGTGCCCCTGGGGCGCTTCGTGGCGGTCGCAGGGGTGAGCGGCTCGGGCAAGTCCACCCTGATCTTCGACGTGCTGGAGCCCACCCTGCGGGACGGGGCGCCGGTGGGCTGCGAGGCGGTGGAGGGGCTGGAGCATATCGACAAGGTGATCCAGATCTCCCAGGCTCCCATCGGTCGCACCCCCAGGTCGAACCCCGCGACCTACACCGGGCTGCTCACCCCGATCCGGGACCTGTTCGCCCAGACCTCGATCGCCCGGGCCAGGGGCTGGACCAAGTCCCGCTTCTCGTTCAACGTGAAGGGGGGCCGCTGCGAGGCCTGCGAGGGGGCGGGGGTCAAGGTGGTGGAGATGCAGTTCCTCCCCTCGGTGACCGTTCCTTGCGAGGTGTGCGAGGGGCGCCGCTTCAACGAGGAGACCCTCGACGCCAGGTGGCGCGGCCTGAGCATCGCCGAGGTGCTCGCCCTGACGGTGAGCGAGGCGCTGGCGGTCTTTGAGCACCACCCGGCGATCGCCAGGCCCCTGGCGGCGCTGGAGGAGGTCGGGCTTGGCTACCTCTCCCTCGGGCAGCCGTCGACCACCCTGTCGGGGGGCGAGGCGCAGCGGGTGAAGCTGGCCACCGAGCTGCACCGCACCCCGGCGCGACACACCCTCTACCTGCTGGACGAGCCCACCACCGGGCTGCACCTGCGGGACGTAGACCGGCTGCTCGCGGCGCTCGACCGGCTGGTGGACGCGGGCCACACCGTGCTCGTGGTGGAGCACCACCTCGACGTGCTGCTGCGCGCCGACCACCTCATCGAGCTGGGCCCAGAGGGCGGGGCTGGGGGAGGGAGGATCGTGGCGGAGGGGGCGCCGGAGGCGGTGGCGGTGTCGGGGAGCCCCACCGGGATCGCCCTGGCCGCGGCGCTGCGGCCCAGCGAGGCGGTCCCCGCGCCCCGGGGGAGGCCCTCCAGGCGGGGGGGGCAGCGGGCGATCGAGGTGCGTGGGGCGCGCGCCCACAACCTCGCGGGGGTGGACGTGGACATCCCGCGGGGGAAGCTCACGGTGATCACCGGGGTGAGCGGCTCTGGGAAGAGCTCGCTGGCCTTTGACACCCTGTTCGCGGAGGGGCAGCGGCGGTACGTCGAGAGCCTCTCCACCTACGCGCGCAGGTTCCTGGGGCGGCTCAACCACGCCGCGGTGGACCGGGTCGAGGGGCTGGCGCCGGCGATCGCGGTGGAGCAGCGGGTGGCCTCTCGCAACCCCCGCTCTACCGTGGCGACCGTCACTGAGGTCCACGACGTGCTCCGCCTGCTGTGGGCCCGCCTGGGGGTCGTGCACTGCCCCACCTGCGGGCTAGAGGTGCGGGGGCGCTCCCCCTCCGAGGCGGCCGGCGCGCTGCGGGCCCTGGATCCGGGCATGGGCGCGCTGCTCGCGCCGCTAGAGGCGGGGCAGGAGGTGGGGGCGCTGCTGGGGGAGGGCTGGACCCGCGTGTGGCGCGACGGGGAGGAGCTGCGCCTCGACTCGCTCGACGAAACCGAGACGATCGGGGAGGGGGTGCAGCTGGTGGTGGACCGCCTCAACCCGGCCAGGGCAGGGATGGGGCGGCTCACGGAGGCGCTGGCCGCTGCGTACAGGGCAGGGGGCGGGCTGGCGCGCTTCGCCCCGCGGGAGGGCCCGGAGTGGGTGGCCACTGAGTCGCCGGTCTGCCCCGAGCACGGGAGGGTCTTCCACGGGGCGCCCGAGCCCAGGCAGCTCTCGTTCAACAGCAGGCACGGGGCCTGCCCCCGGTGCGAGGGGCTGGGCACCGTGCGCCGGCTGAGCAGAGAGCGTCTGTTCCCCAACCTGGAGGGCGGCTTCTGGTCGGCGCTGGATGGGCGCGTCTCGGGGACGCTGCACGCCTCCAAGAAGCAGGCCGCCCTGCTGGACGCGGTGCTGGACGCGCTCGCGGCTACCGGGCCGGTGGGGACGTGGTCCGAGGCGGTCTGGACGGGGATGATGGAGGGGCTGGCGGAGCCGCTGCCCCTCCGCTGGACCCAGCGCTGGGGCTCCATGCAGCGCGAGGTGGAGCAGGAGGTGGTGTGGGAGGGGCTGGTCGCGCTCTTCGCCGGGTGGCGCTCGGAGCTGCCTTACGAGCACGTCGTCTGTCCGGCCTGCGCCGGGGCGCGCCTGGCTCCCGCGCCGCGCGCCCTGCGCTTCCAGGGCCTGTCGCTCGGGCAGCTCTCTGCGCTGCCGATCCGCGAGGCGCTGGCCCTGGTCCGGGGCTGGCGCCTGGAGGGAGAGGCGGCGCTGGTGGGCGCCAGGGCCCTCTCGGAGCTGGAGCGGCGCCTGGGTTTCCTCGACGACGTGGGGCTGGGCTACCTGGCGCTGGACCGGGCCGCGGACAGTCTCTCGGGGGGCGAGGCGCAGCGCATCCGGCTGGCCTCCCTCCTCGGGGCGGGGCTGGTAGGGGTGATCTACGTGCTCGACGAGCCCACGATTGGCCTGCATCCCCGGGACACCGACCGGCTGATCGTCACCCTCGAGGGCCTCCGAGACCTGGGCAACACCGTGCTGGTGGTGGAGCACGACCCGGACACGATCCGGCGTGCTGACCACGTCATCGAGCTGGGCCCAGCGGCGGGCCGCCACGGGGGACAGCTGGTGCGGGAGGGCACCCCGGCGGAGATCGAGGCCGATGCCGCCTCGCTCACCGGCAGGTGGCTCTCGGGGGCCGCGCACCTCCCCCGCCGGAGCGAGCGCAGGGCGCCGCGCGGGTGGATCACCCTCACCGCCCCCCGCCTCAACAATCTGGTCGCCGACGAGGTGCGGATCCCCACAGGGGTGTGGGTGGGGGTGAGCGGGGTGAGCGGCTCTGGGAAGTCCTCGCTGGTGATGAGCACCCTGATCCCCGCCCTGCAGCGCCACCTGGGCGAGCGCGTGGAGGTGCCGCCGCTAGGCGGCCTCGCCGCCAGTGAGGCGGTGGCGCGGGTGGTGCGGGTAGATCAGGCGCCCCTGGCCCGCTCCCCGCGCTCCACCCCGGCTACCTACACCAAGATCCTCGACGAGCTGCGGGCGCTCTTCGCCCAGAGCCGCGGCGCGAGCGAGCGGGGGTGGGGCCCAGGGCGCTTCTCGTACAACTCGCCCTCCGGTGGCGGCAGGTGCCCGGTCTGCGAGGGGCGGGGCGCGACCCTGGTGGAGATGCACTTCCTGCCGGACGTGTGGGTCCCCTGCGATGCCTGCGGTGGCACCCGCTACAACCGCCAGACCCTGGAGGTGCGCTGGGGCGGCCGCTCGATCGCGGAGCTGCTGGCGATGCGCGCCGACGAGGCGCTGGGGCTGTTTCCCCACCACCGGCACCTCCATCGCAAGATCCAGGCCCTGGTCGACGTGGGGTTGGGCTACCTCTCGCTGGGGCAGCCGCTCTCGACCCTCTCGGGGGGCGAGGCGCAGCGGGTGAAGCTCGCGGCGGAGCTGGTGAGCCGCGTCGGTCACACCGTCTATGTGCTCGACGAGCCCACCACCGGCCTGCACATGGCGGACGTGTCCCAGCTGGTGGCGGTGCTGCACAGGCTGGTGGAGCAGGGCCACACGGTGATCACCGTCGAGCACAACCTCGATCTGCTGGGACAGACCGACTGGATCGTAGAGATGGGACCGGAAGGGGGCGCCGAGGGCGGCGCGCTGGTGGCGCAGGGGAGGCCCGAGGAGATAGCCCAGAGAGGGACGCCCACCGGCGTGGCGCTGGCGAGGTGGCGGGAGGGGCAATGAAGATCGCGGCGGTGCAGTTCAAGGGTGTGAAGGGTGACTGGGAGGCCTCGCTGGAGCGCCTGCTGCCGCTGGTGGCCCACGGTGTCCGGCGCGCCGACCTGGTGGTGCTGCCGGAGATGGCGCTCACTGGCTATGTCTTTGCCGACGCTGACGCGGTTCGCGCAGTGTCCGAGCCCGCCGAGGGGCCGACCCTGGAGGCGCTGGCTCCCCTGGCGCGGGCGGGGAGGGCCTGGGTGGTGGCGGGCTTCCCCGAGCGGGACGGGCCCCGCCTGTACAACAGCGCCCTGGTGATCGACCCCACCGGAGCGCTGGCCTTCACCTACCGCAAGACCCTCCTCTTCGAGGCCGACCTGCCCTGGGCCACCCCCGGAGACTCGGGCTACAGGACCTTCGACACGGGCGTTGGGCGGTTTGGGGTGGGGATCTGCATGGACCTCAACGACGACCGCTTCACCGCGTGGTGCAGGGAGGAGGCGCCCGACGCGGTGGCGCTCTGCGCCAACTGGCTGGATGAGGATCTGGACATCTGGCCCTACTGGGCGTGGCGGATGACTGGCGCTCCGGGGGCGCTGGCGGTGGCCAACACCTGGGGTCCGGAGGGCGCCCTGCGCTTTCGCGGGCAGTCGGCGGTGATCCTGGGCCGCGAGGTGCTGGCGGGCGCGCCGGTGGAGGGGGACGGGGTGGTGGCGGCGGAGGTGTCCCCGGGGCGGACCCAGGGCGGGTAGGGCCGCTGGCGGGCGAGGCGAGCCGCTGGTGCTTCGTTGTTTTATCTACTTCGATCCTTGAAACTAGAGGATTCGCCGGCCGCGCACGCGGGGCCTGTGGCGTCGCAAGCCGCTCGATCGGCACCGTGGCGCTGCCGCCAGCGTCTCGGTGCGGGGGCGCGCGGGCCTAGCCCCCACGCGGTCCAGTCCTCACCTCCAGGACCTCGGTGAGCCAGCGGCGCGGGAGCCCTCGCGGGAGCGCGCCCGGCGCGATCACCTGGCCAACTCCTCCATCAGCTCCACCCTGTTGGCGACCTCCAGCCGCAGGTAGATGGCCTTGAGGTGGGTCTTGGCGGTCTGGTAGCTGATCCCGAGCTCGCGGGCGACCTCCACGAGCGTCCCGCCCTCCGCAACCCGTAGGGCAAGCTGTCGCTGCCGGGCGCTGAGCATCTCCACCGGCCGGATCCGCAGAGGTACGGTGGGCTCCACGCGGACCAGCCAGCCCGCCTCGCCGGCGGGGTGCAGGGCGGTGAGGAACAGGGCGAGGCCGTGGCGGGCGAAGATGCTGGGTCTCTCTGGTGTGTAGTGCTCGCATGCCAAGCCCGTTAGCGCTTGGAGCTGCGCGCGGAGTACAGGATCCGTGACAGGGGGGGCCCAGCCGATCACCGCTCGGTCGGGCCCCACCACGCCGGCGAGGGGGCGCTCCAGGGCCAGCGACGGGGCCTCCAGCCGCGAGAGCCGCGCGACGACGGGGTCCATCAGCTCCTGCAGCGCGGCCACCTCGCCAGGGGAGAAGGGCGCCCTGTGCGAGCCCCGAAGCACCCCCAGCCAGCCGATCACCCCGCCGCGCTGCCGGAACATCACCCTGGCGACGTCTGCGGCGTCCAGGGCCGCGCTCCAGGTGGTGGAGAAGCGCCCCAGGTCGCTGATCGCGCCCAGCTGGACGTAGGTGAAGATCCTCCCGAAGGTCCGCTGGTTGGCCACCACGTGGCGGTGGTAGGCCTCGGGGATCGCCTCGCGGAGCATCCGCTGGTGCTCCCACTGCATGGAGCGCCCGGCGACGACGAGATCGGCGGGGGTGACCACGCCGTCGTGCTCGACGAGGTTGCCGAGGTTGATGCCGTCGCAGTCGTAGCTGTCGGCCAGCGCCTGCACCGTGGCGTCCCGCTGCGCGTGGTAGGGCAGGTCGAGGGGGATAGCGCGCAGGCGCGTGGCGAGGGGGGCGGTCACTGGGGCTCCATCGCCGCGGCCAGCTCGACCCTGTTGCTCACCCCCAGCAGCTTGTAGACGCTGCGGAGGTGGGTCTTGACCGTGTTCAGGCTGATGCCCAGCTCGCGCCCCGTCTCGGCGAGGGTTAGCCCCGCGGCGACAAGCAGGGCGATCTCGCGCTGCCGGTCGCTGAGACGGTCGGCGGGGCGGAGGGTGATCCCGTGGGCGGGGGTCAGCCTCGCGAGCCAGCCGTCGGGCGCTTCGCGTGGCCCGAGCGGGGTCAGGAACAGCGCCGCCCCGTCCCTGGCGTACGGGGACGGGGCCCCGCGCTGAGCCTCGGTCACCGCCTCGCGCAGCAGGGCGCCCAGCGGCACCGCGGCGCGCTGGTCGACGATCGGGCGCTCCCAGCCGATGGGCTCCCCGTCGGGCGCCAGCGCCCCCCTCAGGCTCTGCCCCGCGCTCAGGCCGATGAGCCGGTCTAGCCGAAGCGATCGCAGCCTCCTGTAGGTGGCGAGCAGGGCGGGCACCCAGGCCTGGAGCGCCTGCACCTCTTGGGCCCGGTAGGGGGGACTGCCCAGGGCGCGCACCGCGCCGAACCATCCGATCTGCCCGTCGGCGTCGATGAAGTAGAACCTCGCGGCGTCCACCGCGCCAGCGGCCGCGGCCCAGTCGGCGAAGGCCGCGGTGAGCGTCCCCCCCTGCGTCACCTCCGCGTAGGTGCGGACCTTGCCTACCTGCTTCAGCTCGTGCACCAGGTGGTGCCGGTAGGCCTCCGGGATCGTCTCGCGGTAGAGCACCTGGTGGAAGTCGTACATGGCGCGGGCTAGGTCGCTGCCGGCGTAGCAGACGTCGGTGATCGACACCACGCCCTCCACCTCGGCGAGCGCCACCGTGCCCACCGTGTCGCCCACTCCCGCCTCAAGCAGCCGGAGCGCGACGGCGCGGCGCACCGCCTCTGGCCCGTCCTCCCAGGGGAGGTCGTCGAGCGGAGGCTGTGGCGGCAGCACCATCACAGGGAGGCCTCAGAGCGGGACCCACACCACCCCCTGGCCCTCGGCGCGAGGGCGGGTGGCGGGCGGTGGGTGAGGGACCGCATGGTGGCGTCGTCAGACAGGAACCTCGGCCAAGAGCAGGCGTCTTCACATCGCAAACGACGGTAGGAGGCGGCTTCTGGTTCTCGTGGCGCCGACCG
>JAFGVK010000053.1 GCA_016938035.1 Deltaproteobacteria bacterium
AGGGGGAGCTCGGTCGCTGCGGGGTTGACGCCGGCGTCGGTGTCGTCACAGTCGGTGCCGCCGCAGGAGATCGCGTCGAAGCCGTCGGCGTCCACATCGCAGGGGTCGCCGTCCAGGCCGTCGCAGTCCTGGTCGACGCCGTCGCCCGCGGGGTCGGAGGCGCCAGGGTAGACGGTGTTGTCGTTGTCGTCGCAGTCCCCGTCACCGACGGAGGCGCCGTCGCCGTCGCGGTCGATGGTCTCGTCGAGGCAGGAGGTGCTGCAGCCGTCGCCGTTGACGTTGTTCCCGTCGTCACACTCCTCCCAGGACTCTGCGATGCCGTCGCCGCAGGAGACCTCGCACACCGAGCCCAGGCCGTTGGCGTTGGGGAGGGTGACGAGCAGCCCGTCGGGGTTGCCCGTGAGGCCGTAGTCATTGTAGACCTCGATGGCGATCTGGTTCACGCCCGGCTTGTACAGGGCGGAGGGCCAGTCGCCAAAGTCCACGCCCAGCCCCGTGTACCCGATGGGGCCAAAGGCCACGCCGGTGGCCGTGCCGTTGACGTAGACGTCGTACACGGAGTTGTCGGCCCAGAAGGTCCCGTTCAGCACCGTGTGCGCCGCGCTCGCGGCGGACGCGAGCTCGAAGGTCGCGATGTAGAAGGTGGTGGTGGCCTCTGGCGTGGTGACGCCGCAGCCGTAGCGGTTGATCCAGTTGGCGTAGGCGGGCGCGCTCACCCAGGAGGCCGGGGCGCAGTTGCCGGCCACAGCGGCGGGGTTCAGCGCGCCGTGGAGGGTCTCGGACCACTGCCAGACCCGGTCCGTCCCGCCTGGGGACGCCTGGCCACCGGCGAGGGTGGAGCCGGTGTTGAGGTCGGGGGCGTTCCTACAGGTGTAGCCCTCCTCGATGGTGCAGTCCGCGGCGCAGCCGTCGCCGTCGCTGGTGTTGGCGTCGTCGCACTCCTCGGTCGCGGAGTCCCAACGGCCGTCACCACAGGCGGCGAGGGCCTGATGGGACCATCCAAGCAGCGACAGGGTCGCCCAGAGGGGGGTGAGTTGCTTCATCTGAGCTCGCATAGACAGGACTCCTTGGGGGGCCGGGGTCAGGGTGGCGTGGTGCGGACCGCTTTGCAGCGTTCGTGCCAGGTCGTGAGGGCTCTGTGGGGACCCAGCGGAGGGAGAGTGAGGCGTTCGTAGTCTCTCCACCGAGACAACGATTTCTTTCTTGGGGTGAGACGTTTTTCCCACGGCGCGACCGTCCGCAGGCGCCTGTGCGGGGAGGCTCACGTGGGAGCCGCTCGTAGGAACCCCCTCTGCGCGTGGCGATGCCGCCGATAATGCGTGAGAACGCTGATTTGCGTTGCAACGGGCTGCGGACGAACCAGGCTTGTTGGGAGAGGCAGCGCAGGGGTGGGACTGACTAGGAGGGGCTCAAGGAGGGGATCTGGCGGGGGTGCCCGGACCGGTCCGCGGACCGGTCTGCGGACCGGTGCGCTTGCACGCGGCGCGCAGGCTCACCCCTGTACGAGGCGGAGCGCCCTGGGCGAGACCCGCAGGGTGGCCGCGGCCGCGTCCACGTCGCCGTCCGCGTCACGCAGCGCGGCCTCGATCTCCTCGGAGGAGAGGTCCACCGCGCGGCGAACCCCGGCCCGCTCCATCCTGCGGCGCAGGGTGTTGCGGCTCACCCCCAGCGCCCTGGCCGCGGGGAGTATGGCCCAGTCGTGAGCCTCCAGCAGCTCCAAGAGCTCGTCGGCGGCGGGAGGAGAGGGAGGCACCAGCGGCTCGGGTTCGTCGCGTGTCCCGCGGGAGAGCGTGGGGCCTTCGGCCACCTCGCGGCGGTGGTTGGCCTCCGCGAAGGCCGCAGCCGCGGCCCTTAGCTCCCGCAGGTTGCCCCGCCAGGGGTGCGCGAAGAGCAGATCCAGGGTGGCGATCGGCATCCACAGGGAGGCCCCGGTGGAGTGGAGGCGCTCCTGCCCCCCGAGCTGTCGGAGGCCTTCGCGCACGAAGTGGACCCAGAGCAGCGCTGCGTCCGGGTGGCGAGCGCTCAGCGGGGGCAGGTCGACGCTGCGCTGTGCCAGGCGATAGAGCAGGCTGTCGCGGAAACGCCGCTGCGCCACCGCCTGGTCCAGATCCGCGTCTGTGGCGGCGATCACCCGCACGTCCACCCTGCGGGTGCGTCCGCCCACCGGCTGGACCTCGCCCGTCTCCAAGGCGCGGAGCAGCATCGGCTGCAGCTCCACCGGCAGGTCGCCCACCTCGTCGAGGAACAGGGTTCCCCCGTGAGCCTGGGCGAACCACCCGTCGTGGGTCTCGGCGGCCCCGGTGAAGGACCCCCTTGCGTGGCCGAAGAGCTGACTCACGGCGGTGGCCGGGGGTATGGCCGCGACGTTCACCGCGACGAACGGGCCGCTGGCCCTCGCGCTGTGGCGGTGGATCGCGCGGGCCACCACGTCCTTTCCCGCGCCGGTGGGGCCTCGGAGCAGCACCGGTGCCTCGGACGCGCCCAGGTCGTGGATCGCGGTCCGGATCCTGGCCGCGGCCCCGCTCAGCCCGAGCAGGCCGTCCACCGCGAGGGGCTCCGCCTGCTGTGGGGTCCGCTGCACCCACAGCACCACCCGCTCGTTCAGGGTCAGGCGGAAGCCCGCCGTGAGCTGAGCCTCAGCGATCTTGGCGGTGCCATGGATCGGCCGATCGTCCACACGCACCCGCAGGTCCGCCCTCGAGGGACGCAGGGTGAGCCCGCCGCCGGTCAAGGCGACCTCCACCGGGGCGCGGCTGACCCCTGGATCATCCAGGGGCGCGCGGTCCCCGCTGGGGGTGTGAAAGCGGGGGGAGTTCCTGTCGATCGCCCAGTGGGCTCCCTGCTGGGCGGGCAGGCTGACCTGCTCCCCCACCCGGTCGAGCTGCGGGTGGTACAGCAGGGTGAGGCGGATGTCCTCCCGCACCTGCTCCCCCCCGGAGGGGTGCGTCGCGAGCTGCTTCAGGGTGGTGACTCTTCCGTTCTGGATCATGGGCTGAAGCTCGCCGCTCATTCGCGCGATGTCAAGGGCGATCCGGTGCCGGTGGCGAGGCGCTGCCTCCCGTGCTGGGCAGGGCGCGCGGCCCACGATCGCGGCGTCGCGACGTTTGACGGGGGGGGCCGCTCTCCCCGGGGCCGCCGCGTCGGAAGGCGGGGAGCTCCCAGCGGATCGGGCCCAGAGCGCCGTTGCCCCTACAGCGCCTTCCTCGCGTGGAGTATGTACCTGTCGCGCTCTGTCGGGCTGATCCCCCGGAAGGGCGCGCTGTGCTCCTCTCCCGCTGGCGCGGGGCTCCACCGCAGCAGCGAGGTGCGGAGCTGCCCCTTGCCCCCGGTCTTGGAGGCCACCGTGACCGGCAGATCGAGGGACGTGGCGGCGGGCACCGCGCCGCTGAGCGTCACTTTGCCGCGCTCAAAGACCGGCGACTCCACCTCTCCCCTGCGGACGATCAGCTCCGAGACCAGCGCGCCCAGGTGCTCCTCTGGGGCGGTGAGGTGGAAGGCCAGGATCGGCTCCAGCAGGGTGGTGCCCGCGTCCAGCAGGCCGTTCATCACCGCCATGGGGGTGGCGACGATGAAGTCGCCGGGGTGCGAGTGGACCTGGTGGTCCTCGCCCTCCACCAGGGTGAGCTGGAGGTCGGTGACCTCCCAGCCGCGCGGCCCCTGGCGGAGCGCCGCGGGGAGGGTGCGCTCGATCTCGTTCTGGAAGCGGCGAGCGATGGCGTCCACGCCCACCTCAGAGCGATAGACCAGCCCGCTGCCGGGCGGGCCCGGCTCCACCCTCAGGGTCATCACCGCCCAGCAGGGCTTGGGCATCCAGTAGCGCTCGTGGCCTGTCCCTCGCCCCGCAGGGGTCTCGCGGTACACCACCGCGGGGGGAGAGAAGCTGGCGCTCAGGCCGAAGCGCTCGGCCAGCAGCGCCTCCAGCACCTCCACCTGGATCGGCCCGCGCACCCGCAGGTGCAGTGCGGGGGGCTCCGCGACCCGCTCCAGGCACAGGTCGGGGTCCTCGCGGTGGAGCACCGCGAGCGCCTCGGCCAGGGCCGAGAACCCCGCGGGCTGCTGGGGCACCGCCTCCACCGCAAGCAGCGGCGCACCCAGGCTGGGGGTGGGGCGCACCCCCTCGCCGGTGCCCAGCCGATCGCCCACTCGCGCCGCCGACAGGCCGCACACCGCCACCACCTCCCCAGCCTCGGCCGCCTCCACGTCCTCCAGCCTGCTCCCCACCGCCCGCTTGAGCTGCGCCGCCTTCTCGGCCAGGCCGGTGCGGGTGTTGGGGACCGGATCGCGCACCGCGAGGCGACCGGCGTGGAGCCGCACCCAGGCCACCAGCCCGAGGCGCGGGTGGTGCTCCACCTTGTACACAACCCCCGAGAGGGGTGCCTCGGGATCGCCGGCGGGGGCGGGCAGGTAGCGCACCGCCGCGTCGAGCAGCGGCGCGATGCCCACCGCGTCCTTGGCGACGCCGAACAGCACCGGGGTCAGGGCGCCCCGGCGCACCGCCGCGGCCAGGCCCTGGTCCAGCGCCTCCCAGCTCAGCGGCTCGTCGGCGAGGTAGGGGTCGAGCAGGGCCTCGTCGGTCTCCACCACCGCCTCGATCAGCGAGGCGTCCTGCCCCTCAGCGGACCAAAGGGGCGCGAGCTGCCCGCCCGCGACCCGCTGCAGGGGGACAGCCTGCGGGCACAGGTCCCGCCGCACCGCCTGCAGCACCCCCTCCGGGTCTGCCCCCACCCGGTCCAGCTTGTTGATGAAGATCAGGGTGGGGACCCCCGCCTCTACCAGCGCGCGCCAGATCGCCTCGCTGCCCGCCTGCACCCCCTCTACCGCCGACAGCACCAGCACCGCCCCGTCCAGGGCCGCCAGGGCCCGCTCTACCTCCGCCGAGAAGTCCGCGTGGCCGGGGGTGTCGATCAGGTTGAGCCTCACCCCCTCCCAGCTCAGGCTGGTGGTCGCCAGCCGCACCGAGATGCCCCTGCGTCGCTCCACCTCCAGCGCGTCGCTCACCGCGCTGCCCTGGTCCACGCTGCCCGCCCGCCGGATCGCCCCCGCGGCGAAGAGCAGCTGCTCGGTGAGGGTGGTCTTCCCCGCGTCGACGTGGGCGAAGAGGCCGAGGTTGCGGGTGGGCTGCAAGGGGCTCCTCCTGGTGGAGGGAGGGTATCGCGCCCCTGACCCCGCGCGCCAACCTAGGGCGTGCGGAGCGCGATGCCTCCCTGTCCGGCCTGAGCGTGGCCCGGCGTCAGGAGACCAGAGGACGACGGACCGCGCGTCGCGGCCCCGGACACCTCGCCAGTGAGCTGATCATGCCCTACGGACCAGGCCGCCCCTCCAGACAGCCACCTCCCCACGCCCCCGGCGAGTACCGCTGGGTGAACAAGGAGACCAAGGAACGTGACTACATCGGTGAGACCAACGACCTCGCCCGGAGAAAGGGAGAGCACGAGCGCTCCGACAAGCCGGTGGACTCCAGCACCCACACCTTCGAGTGGAAGGAGGCGGACCCGTCCAGCACCTCGGAGAGCAGGAGGGAGCACGAGCGGAAGAAGATCGCGCAGCACCACCCGCCGCTCAACCAGCGGGGCGGCGGCGGGGGGCGGCCCTCGGGGCGCTGAGCCCCACGGGGGGCGGATCGCTGACCCCAAGGCCAGAGGGCGTGGTCGGCCGCTCGCCTGCGTCGGTCGCGACCGAGCGCTCGCTTCCTTGCGCGCTGCCCCGGACCCCAGCGACCCACCCCTGGGGGGCTCCAAGGCATCGCACCCGACCGGCGTTCCACAGGTGGCTGTGCCAGGAGGAACGGGAGCCCTGGCGCTCTCACAGGACGGCCCTCCTGGTTCCAACATCAGGGGAGAGCCTGGATCATCGGTTCGCCCAAGCGGGTCATGCGGGGGGCTCCGGCACGGGGGCAGCGCCCGATCACGCAGGGGGAGAGGGGCCGGCGGGCACCCCGCAGGGGGGGACGCGGTCCCCGGTCCCAACGGGGGACACCGAGGAGGGCGAGCCCCCCCTGGCGGCGGCCATCAGGCCGTCGGCCATTGGGATCTCAGCGCGCTGGCAGCACCCTCTCCCTCCGTCAGCACGGCGAGCGGCGAGCAGACCTAGGGCCAGACGAGGATCATGGCCGAGGTGAAGGAGGCGCACCGATCGCGAAGCGGCGGCGAGCCTTCCCCCGGCGCAGGAGAGACAGCCCGGCGGAGATCGACCACAAATGCTCCGTCGCGGGCTTCCCCCGGCGCAGGAGAGACAGCCCCCGGGCCACATGCTCGATCTGCATCCTGGCGAGCTTCCCCCGGCGCAGGAGAGACAGCCCGTGGCCATGGGGTGGTGCTCCGGATCGAGGCGGGCGCTCGGTAGCGATCCTCGCGCCGCGCAGAGGCTGGCGACCACATCCGGCGCGGTCCTGTTAGGGGGCCCGCCATGATCAGCTTCTCCAAAGTCACCAAGCAGTACGGCTCCCAGGTCCTCTTCGTGGACGCGAGCTTCCAGCTCGATCCCGGGAACAAGGTGGCCCTCGTCGGCCCCAACGGCGCCGGCAAGACCACCATCTTTCGCCTGATCGAGGGCGAGGAGGCGCCTGACGAGGGGCGGATCGAGCGCCCCAAGCGCCTCTCGATCGGCTGGTTCCGGCAGGAGGTGGGGGACTGGACCGGGGTGTCGACCCTGGAGCAGACCATCGCCGGAGCGGGCGAGGTGGCCTCGCTGCGCGCCGAGCTGGCCCACCTGGAGGGGCGCCTCGGGGACATCGACGCCGACGACTACGACGACGTGCTCATGCGCTACGGTGACGTGCTCGACCACTTCTCGGTGCTCGGCGGGTACGATCTCGAGGCGCGCGCCGCCCGCATCCTCGCAGGGCTGGGCCTGAGCCCCTCGCAGATCGACGGGCCCATCGACCACCTCTCCGGCGGGTGGAAGATGCGGGTCGCCCTGGCGCAGGTGCTCCTCAAGCGGCCCGAGGTGCTGCTGCTCGACGAGCCCACCAACCACCTCGACCTGGAGTCCATCCTGTGGCTGGAGCAGTTCCTCCGGGACTACCCGGGCACGGTGCTGCTCACCTCCCACGACCGCGACGTGCTCAACCGCGTGGTGACCCGGGTGCTGGAGATCGACGGCGGGCAGGTCCGCAACTACTCCGGCAATTACGACTTCTACGAGCTCCAGCGCAAGGAACACGCAGCCCAGCACGAGGCGGAGTACGAGCGCCAGCAGGCGATGCTCGCCAAGGAGCTGCGCTTCATCGAGCGCTTCCGCGGCCAGCCCAGCAAGTCCTCCGCGGTGCAGAGCCGCGCCAAGATGATCGACAAGATCGAGCGGATCCAGCCCCCCAAGCGCTACCTGGAGCGGGACTTCGACCTGAGGGCCTGCGCTAGGTCCGGTGACGACGTGCTCAAGGTGAGCGGCCTCAGCAAGCGCTACGGCGCCCTGGTCGTCCACGAGGACCTCAACCTGATGGTGCATCGGGGCGAGGCCTGGGCGGTGATGGGGCAGAACGGCGCGGGGAAGAGCACCCTGCTCCGCATGCTCGCCGGCGTCGACACGCCCGACCAGGGCGAGGTGGTGGTGGGGGCCTCGGTGGACATGGCCTACTTCGCGCAGCACCACGCCGAGAACCTCAACCCCTCGCTCACCGTCCTCGGCGAGCTGGAGGCCGCCTTCCCCAAGGCGGGAGTGGGCGTGCTGAAGAACCTCGCCGGGGGCTTCGGCTTCTCTGGTGACGACACCGACAAATACGTCTCGGTGCTCTCGGGGGGCGAGAAGACCCGGCTCACCCTGGCTAAGCTGCTGTTCGCCAACCCGAACCTGCTGATCCTCGACGAGCCCACCAACCACCTGGACCTGGCGACCAAGCGGATGCTGGTCCGCGCCCTGAGGAAGTTCCAGGGCACCCTGGTCTTCGTCAGCCACGATCGCGACTTCCTGCGGCACCTCGCCACCAGGGTCCTGGAGCTGGTCCCAGGGGACCCTCACCTCTACCCCGGCAGCTACACCGAGTATGTGCAGGCCACCGGCCACGAAGCGCCGGGGATGCGGGCCGAATAGGCGGTCACCGCCCCGCCGGCCGCGCGACGAGGGGCGCTGCGCGGGGGCGGCCCCTCCCTCGGGGCGGCTGCCCGCGGGATGGCGCGGCTGAGGTGAGGGCGCTGGCCCTGGGGGGTCGAACCCCTGGGTCCTGCAAGGAGGGTCACCGCCCC
>JAFGVK010000054.1 GCA_016938035.1 Deltaproteobacteria bacterium
CAACCGCCGCGCCAGGGGAGCCTTCTCACGCGCCCCTCGGGGACGCGGCTTTGGATCCCACAACTCCGCGCTCCTGGACGGGGTGGGATCAGCCGGAAAGAGCCAGGGGGGGACACGCCTCTTTGCCCAAAATCTACCCTGTGTGGTTGATCTGGTGGATCCGGCATGAGTGGGTCTCAGAGGAAGCGCTTCATCCTTCCATAGGAACCATTAGATGAAGTGGCTCGTCGGGTCTTCCAGACCGAAAACGGGCGCCGAGTCGCCAGGCCGATCGGCGTGTCGTCGCTGTTCCATGTGGAGGAAGCGTGCTTTTGTGCGCGACGAGCGTAGACTCAAGGACCCCCGTCGAGAGGCTAGCGAATCGGTGCCCTCTCCCGTCGCACCGGGTAGAGGCAGAGCGCCCGCCCTAGGGGCTGGAGCACGCCCCCTGGCGCGGTCGAGCGATCGCACCCTCGCGGCCCTGCGCAACTCCATCTGGCGGTCCTCGCGCCAAGCGCTGCCTTGCGTAGCCCACGTCGCTTGCCGGGTCCCGTGGGTCGAATAGAGACCCGAGCCCTGACCGGAGAGCCACCGACCATGCTCCACGACCTCCTCGCCGCCGCCCTCGGGGCCCACCGGGCCGCGCGCCTGACCCGCTCGCTGCACGTCCCCGCGCCCCTCACCGCGCCGGCGGACGCCTGCTCCCGCGGGGTGGTGGCCTTCGCCCTGTGCGCCCTGCTGATGGAGGACCTCCTCCGGCGGGTGCCCGAGGGCCACGCCTACACCGAGCACCGCCTCCTCCACGGGCACCGCACCGTGTTCGACCACGGCGCCCTCCGCACCGTCGACGGGCCGTCCACCGGGGCCCTCCCCCGCGGGTACCTAGCGGTGGAGCGCGTGCTGGTCCCCCTCGGCTACGCGGTCGATGACACCTACCCGCTGCCCCGCCTGCACATGACCGGCCGGGCCTTCCAGCACCGCGACCTCCCGGCGGACATCCCGCAGCTCTTCGTGAGCGAGCTCCACCTGGCTCGCCTCTCAGCCGAGGTCCAGGCGGTAGCCGCCAGGGTGTTCGGCGCCTCCGTCGACCCGCTCTCCGACGCCGCCGCCGCCCTGCTGGCCCGCCTCCAGTCCGACGGGGCCCTGCCCCTCGCCGAGGCCGCTCGCCTCCTGCCAGCCCTCGTCGGGGTCTTCGACCGCCACCACGCCCTGCCGTCCCTCGCCGACTACCAGGCCCTGCTGGCCGAGAGCTCGGAGCTCGCCTGGATCAGCACCGAGGGCAGCGCCTTCAACCACGTGACCGACCGCGTCGACGACGTCCAGGCCCTCGCCGCCTCCCTGCGGGGCCGGCTCCCGATGAAGGACACCGTCGAGGTCAGCGCGTCCGGTCGGGTCCTCCAGACCGCCACCAGGGCCACCGAGGTGCTGCGGCCCCTCTTCGGGGCGGACGGCGACGTGGTGCTGCACAGGGTCCCTGGCTCCTTCTACGAGCTGATCACCCGCCTCCCCGCCCCCTCCGGCGGCGTGGACCTGCGCTTCGACGCGAACAACGCCACGGGCATCTTCAAGATGACGGAGGCATAGCTTGGACCAGACCCTCGCCGCTGCTCTGCAGGAGCTCCTCGGTCCGAGCGGATACCTCACCGAAGATCTGGCGCGCTACCAGGAGGGCTGGCGCTACGGCCATGGGCGCGCCGCCGCGGTGCTCCGCCCGGCTACCCCCGCGCAGCTCGCCGACGTGGTCCGCCGCTGCCACGCCGCGGGGCAGGTCCTCGTCCCTCAGGGCGCCAACACCGGGCTGACAGGGGCCTCGGTCCCCGACGACAGCGGGGCGATGGTGGTCCTGTCCCTGGAGCGCCTGTCGGCCATCGAGGCCATCGACCCGATCGACCGGACGGCCACGGTCCAGGGGGGGGTGCTGCTCTCGCGGCTCCAGGAGGCCCTCGCACCCCACGGCCTGCGCTTCCCCATCGATCTGGGGGCCGACCCGCAGGTGGGCGGGATGATCGCCACCAACACCGGGGGCACGCGCCTGCTGCGCTATGGGGATGTGCGGGCGAACCTGCTCGGCGTCGAGGTGGTCCTGGGTGACGGCGCGGTGGTGGATGGCCTGTCCTCGCTGCGAAAGGACAACACCGGGCTGCGCCCTGCCTCGCTGTTTCCCGGCACCTTCGGGGCCCTGGGGGTGGTGACGCGCGCGGTGCTCTCGCTCTCGCCGATCCCGCGCCAGCAGGCGGCGGCCCTGGTGGCCTGCCCGGACGACGGCGCGGTCCTGGCGCTGCTCCGGGGCCTGGAGGCTCAGCTCCACGGGCTGCTGTCGGCCTTCGAGGTCATGTCGGCCGCGGCCCTGGCGCCGGTGTTCGCCCACACCAGCCTCCGCGACCCCTACGCCGGCCACGCCCCGGCCCCCCAGACGGTGCTGGTCGAGGTGGACACCACCCTGAGCCGGGAGCGCCTGGACCTGGACGAGCTGCTGGCTGAGACCCTGGCGGAGCTGATGGAGCAGGGGCTCGGCTTGGAGGACGTGTTCCTGGGCGACGCCGAGGAATTCTGGGCCATCCGCCACGCGATCAGCGAGAGCCACAGGTCGGTGGGGCGGGTGATGGGGCTGGACGTCAGCGTCCCCAGGTCCAGCCTGCCGCGCCTCCGTGAGGCGGTGTCCGACTGGCTCGACGAGGCCTATCCCTACGTGGCGATGCGCGACTTTGGGCACTGGGGTGACGGCGGCGTCCACCTGAACCTGACCTGGGACGCGGACGCGCCGGCCCCCGCGGTGCAGGAGCGGGTATACGCCCTGGTGGCGGCGCTCGGGGGCTCCTACAGCGCGGAGCACGGGCTGGGCCCCCACAACCAGGGCCGGTACGACGCGACCGCGGCGGCGCCGCTCCTCAGGCTGACGGGTGCCCTGCGGGAGGCCTGCGACCCCGGCGGGATCCTGGGGCGGGTGCGGCTGTAGAGCGCTGACACCCGCCTGGGGGCGGGCGTCGGGGCGCTCGGCGCGTGGGTTGATCCGTCAGGGCTGCGGAGGGGAGGGCTCCCCCCTCGCCCTCAGGCTGACGGGTGCCCTGCGGGAGGCCTGCGACCCCGGCGGGATCCTGGGGCGGGTGCGGCGGTAGCGCGCTGACACCCGCCTGGGGGCGGGCGTCGGGGCGCTCGGCGCGTGGGTTGATCCGTCGGGGCTGCGGAGGGGAGGGCTCCCCCTCG
>JAFGVK010000055.1 GCA_016938035.1 Deltaproteobacteria bacterium
AAACGACTTTCACGGCGAGTGGAACTACACCATCTCACCGAGGGTGGCGTAGAGGTGAGATCGATCGCCAACCGCACGGCGAGCCCTAAAAGATGAAGCGCCTCCTGTGAGACGGTCCGGCTGACTGACCCGTGCCGCGCGGGGTGAGGCTGGAGCAGCCCGGAGCGGGTGGTGGCCTACCGTGGAGAGGGTCTTGAGCCGCGTGTATCACGATTGAGCCTCCCGTAAGAACCCCCTCTGCGAGTGGCAAGGCCGCCGACGTTACGGGAGAACGCCGATCTTCGTCGCAACGTGCTGCGGACAAACCAGCGCTTTGGGAGAGGCAGCGCAGCGGTGGGACTGTTTACGAGGGGCTCACGATTTCGGTGGCGCGGCGCGACCTGGGTGCCCCGACCGCCGCGGAGGGGTACGCCGACGCTTCGCCCAGGGACAGCGGTCGGCGGCCAGGGCGCCCGCACCAGGCTTCAACGGCACCCTGACCGTTTCCCAGAGGAGCCCCGCCCACGGACCGTCCCCGACGGGGCAGATGCCGCGCTCCGCGCGCGCCATGTCGGTGAGAACAGGCCTCGGTCATCGCGTCGCCCAGGAACAGGAGACCGTCAGCCCGCCCTGAGCTTGGGCGGGAGCTGAGGCGCGCGAGGCGACGCGGTCGGTCCAGCGCATGCCCGCCCTCTCTAGGCCCCCCGAGGCCCTGCGCCGCTGTTGGGACCCGCGCCGTGTGATCCCGCTTGAGCGAGACGACGCTCAACGCCGGAGGGGGAACCTACCGTGCGTGCCCTTGCTGTGATACCGTGGGGCGTCTTCCGAACAGGAGCCCCGATGCGGATTCTCACCCTGACCCTCCTCTCCTTGGCCCTGCTCGGCTGCCGCACCAAGGAGGAGCTCCCCGACCTGGACGGCGACGGGTACACCACCCTCACCGACTGTGACGACGGGGACCCGAGCGTCTACCCCGACGCTGACGAGGTCTGCGACGGTCTGGACAACAACTGTGACGGCCTCGTCGATGACGACGCGGTGGACCGGGGGCTGTTCTACGCGGACGAGGACGGCGACGGCTACGGGGCAGCCGACACCGAGGTGGCGGCCTGTGCGGCCCCCGAGGGCTTCGTGGCCGAGGGCGGCGACTGCGACGACACCTCGGCGGCCGCAGCGCCCGGTGGCGAGGAGGTCTGCGACGGCCTCGACAACGACTGCGACGGCCTCGTCGATGACGACGCGACCGACGCCGGGCGGTGGTACGCCGACGCAGACGGCGACGGCTATGGGGGGCAGCTGTCCGCTGACGCCTGCGAGGCGCCCGAGGGCTTCGTGGCCGAGGGG
This sequence comes from Deltaproteobacteria bacterium, assembly GCA_016938035.1. Classification (GTDB taxonomy): domain Bacteria; phylum Myxococcota_A; class UBA796; order UBA796; genus JAFGVK01. Next base: position 1,324 of record JAFGVK010000055.1, read on the forward strand.
GGCGACTGTGACGACGCCTCGGCGAGGGTCCACCCGGGCGCGGCGGAGGACGACTGCGCCGACCCCGTGGACTACAATTGTGACGGGTCGGTGGGCTACGAAGACGGCGATGGTGACGGCTGGGCCGCCTGCGAGGACTGCGACGACACCTCCGCCTCCGCCCACCCCGGCGGCACGGAGATCTGCGACGGTCTCGACAATGACTGCGACATGGCGACCGACGAGGAGGCCCTCGGCGCCCCCACCTGGTACGCCGACACCGACGGCGACGGCTTCGGCGCCCCTGGCACCGCCGTGGTCGCCTGCGAGGCCCCCCAGGGCTACACCGCCTCGGAGGACGACTGCGACGACCGCTCCGCCGCGGTCCACCCCGGCGCGGCCGAGGTGTGCAACGGGATCGACGACGACTGCGACGAGGACGTGGACCAGGACGCCCTCGACGCCCCCTCCTGGTACGCCGACACCGACGAGGACGGCTTCGCCGGCTCCCATTTCACCGTGGTCGCCTGCGAGGCCCCCGCTGGCTACCTCGCCGCCCCCACCGACTGCGACGATCTCGACCCGCTCACCTTCCCCGGCGCCCCTGAGCAGTGCGACGGCGCGCTCAACGACTGCGACGGGGCCCTCCCTGAGGACGAGCTCGACGGCGACGGCGACGGCTTCATGGGCTGCGAGGGGGACTGTGACGACGACGCAGCGGCCGCCTTCCCCGGTGGCACCGAGGTCTGCGACGGCCTCGACAACGACTGTGACGGGACCCCGGACGAGCACGCCGCCGACGCCAGCCCCTGGTACGCCGACGGCGATGGGGACGGGCAGGGCGCCGGAGCGGCCACCCGGGCCTGCGAGGCCCCTGGGGGCATGGTCGCCGCGGCCACCGACTGCGACGACTCGGACAGCGCCGTGTTCTCCGGCGCAGCCGAGGTCTGCAACGGCCACGACGACGACTGCGACGGGGTGGTCGACCTCGACGCCACCGACAAGCGCACCTGGTACATGGACCTCGACGGCGACGGTGAGGGCAACGCCCGCTTCTCCCTGGAGCAGTGCGAGGCGCCGGCCGGCTATGTCGCCGGCTCCGCCGACTGCGACGACAGCGACCCCCTGCGCTACGGGGGCAACGACGAGGTCTGCGACCACGTCGACAACGACTGCGACCTCGAGGTGGACGAGGACGACGCCGTCGACGCCCCCACCTGGTTCCTCGATGGCGACGGGGACCTCGACGGGGACCCGAGCACCGGCGCGGTGAGCTGCTGGGGCGAGGAGGGCATGGTCACCGCCGGCGCCGACTGTGACGACGCCGATCCCAGCGCCTACACCGGCGCTGTGGAGATCTGGTATGACGGCCTCGTGCAGGACTGCGCCGTCTCCAACGACCTGGACCAGGACGGCGACGGCTACGAGAGCGTCCGCCACGGCGGCACCGACTGCGACGACACCGATCCCACCGTGGATGAGGTCTGCCCCCTGGGCACCGGCGCAGACGGGACCCTCCTCGCCGACCGCGCGGGCCAGGTGGTGAACCGCTACGGCGGCCTGATCGCCGACGCCGCCGCGGGCACCTCCACCCTGTCGGTGAGCGTCTCTGACCTGGTGCTCCCCGGAGACGAGCTGCTGCTCCACCAGACCCGGGGCCCCACCGCGGGCCTGTGGGAGTACGCCCGGGCCACCGGGGTCTCCGGTGATGTGATCACCCTCTCGGCGCCCCTGGTGAACAGCTATGACACCCTCGACGAGGCCCGCGCCCAGGTGGTCTTCGTACCCAACTACCTCGACGTGACCGTGCCCGCCGGCACGAGCCTAGTGCCCGCCCCCTGGGACGGCGACAGCGGCGGCATCCTGGCCCTGCGGGCCCTGGGCGAGGTCCGGGTCCAGGGCGACCTCGACGCGAGCCAGCGGGGTTTCCGCGGTGTGCCCCGCTCGAGCGCCAACGACCACCCCGGCTACCAGGGGGAGGGCACCGAGGGCGCCTGGGAGTACGACCGCGCGGCCAACGGCAACGGCGGCGGCGGCGGGGAGCGCAACGGCTGCGAGTGGTACTGGGGCGGCGCTGGCGGCGGTGGCGGCCACGCCACTGCGGGCGCGAGGGGCTCCAACGCCGGCGATCCCTGTCAGCTTGGCGGTGAGGGGGGGCTGGCGGTGGGCACCCCCGAGCAGGAGGAGCTCTTCTTCGGCGGCGGCGGCGCACAGGGCGCGGCCGACGAGGACGGCTACGGCTCCGGCGGCGCCACCGGGGGCGGCATCCTGGTGCTCGCCGCCGACACCCTGGTGGTCGACGGCGGACGCATCCAGTCCAACGGTCAGGGGGGTGCCGGCGAGTACAACTTCGTCGGTTGCGGGTCGGGCGGCGGCGGCGGCGCGGCTGGGGGCGCGATCCTGATCGAGGCCGACGCCGTCGACCTCGGCAGCAGCCGCGTCTTCGCGGTGGGCGGCGCGGGTGGGGACACCAGCGGTAATTGCGGCACCGCCGGCGGCGCGGGCGCTGAGGGCCGCGTCACGGTGCTCGGTGCGTCCAGCCTGATCGGTGACAGCACCCCGGGCCTCACCGAGGTGCCGTAGGCATGGGGGGCGGGGCGGGCTGGTGTCGCGCCGGCGCCCCCCAGCCTCCTCCGGGCCCAAAGCGGCGCACGACCAGGGCGTCGGGGGGCCCCGGTCCGTCAGCGGCCATGAGGATCGTTTGGCCCGAGGTCTGCTCACCGCTTGCCCTGCTGCCGGAGGGGGAGGGTACTGCTAGCGCGCTGAGGTCCTCATCACCGACGGCCCTAGGGCCTTCGCCAAGGGGGCTTCGCCCTCCTTCGCATTCCCCGTTGGGGTCGGGGACTGCGCCCCCCCCCTCCCAGTCCCCCTGCTGGGGGCCTGCCGCCCCCGCTCACCCCGCGCGATCGCGCGCTCCCCCCGCGCCGGAGGCCCCCCGCATGGCCCACCTGGGCGAGACGATGATCAAGGCCCGAGCGGGCCTCGGTCCTCGTGTCACCCATGAACAGGAGACCGTCGGCCCACCCTGAGCATGGGTGGGAGCTGAGACGCGCGAGGGGAGGCGGTCGCTCCAGCCCATGCCCGCTCTCTCCAGGCTCTTTGAGGCCCTGCGCCGGTGTCGGGAGCCGCGCCGTGTGACCCCGCCTGGGCGATAGGATGATCAAGGCCGCGGAGTCTCCGTGTCCTGCCGGTCCTCCCCACCTCATCTCCGCCTCCCGCCCCGTCCCCGCCCCTGCGCGTGTATTCCCCGTCGAGTTCTCCCCAGCCATCGAGTACGATGCTCGCGCCAGGAGCCCGCATGGATCCCTTCGTCTACCAGTACGCCGTCGGCAGCATCCTCTTCACCCTCGGCCTCGTGTACGCCTGGCGCCAGGGCTACGTGGGCCTCTCCGGTAGGGGGCTGCGCAACCTGGTGGTGGCGGTCGGTGGCCTAGCGGTCTTCGCCGTGGTCCAGGGCTACCTCCAGTACGCCCCGATGACCGAGGCCGCCGCGGTGCCGTATAGCGGTCCGGGCCTCCCCGAGGGGGTGCTGGGCACTCCGCTGGACTACGGGATCATGATCGGCTACTTCGTGGCGATGTTGGCGGTAGGGACGTGGTTTGGGCGCAACCAGACCACTACCAGGGACTTCTTCTTCGGTGGCCAGCGCTTCTCGTGGTGGCTGATCGCCTTCTCGCTGATCGCCACCACCATCGGCTCCTACAGCTTCGTCAAATACAGCGCGATCGCCTACACCTGGGGCCTCGCCTCGACTCAGACCTACCTCAACGACTGGTTCTGGATCCCCTTCCTGCTCTTTGGCTGGGTGCCGATCCTCTACTTCTCGCGGGTGATGTCCATCCCCGAGTATTTCGCGCGCCGCTTCAACCCCACCGCGCGCAAGGTCTCTACCGTGCTGCTGCTGGTCTATTTGATCGGCTACGTCGGGATCAACCTCTTCACCATGGGGCAGGCCCTCCACATCCTCCTGGGGTGGCCGATCCTCGCCTCTGCGGCGTTGGTGGCGACGATTTCCGCCATCTACGTCACCTTTGGAGGGCAGACCTCGGTCATCATGACCGACCTGTTCCAGGGCCTGATGCTGATCGCCACTGGGCTCCTGATCCTGGTGCTGGGGGTGCTCTACCTGGGCGGCTGGGACGTGTTCTGGGAGCACCTGCCCCGCGCGCACCGCCTCGCCTTCTCCCCCTTCAACGAGGACCCCTCCTTCCCCGCGGTGGGCATCTACTGGCAGGACGGCGTCGCCAATTCCGCGATGTTCTACTTCCTGAATCAGGGGATGGTGATGCGGCTGATGGCGGCGCGGACGGTGGAAGACAGCCGCAAGGCGATGGTGGTGATGCTCCTGGTGCTCATGCCCCTGGCGGCGGTCGTGGTGGCGAGCGGTGGCTGGGTGGGGCAGGCGCTGGTTCACGCTGGCCACCTGCCGGAGCTTCCGCCCAAGGAGGCTTTCTTCATCACCGCGGAATTCCTCTCTCGCCCGGGGGTCTTCGGGCTGGTGATGGCCGCGCTCACCGCGGCGCTGATGTCCACGGTGGACACGCTGATCACGGCGATCGCCGCGATCGTGGTCAACGACGTGTACCAGCCGCTCAGGCCGGCGGCGTCGGACAAGGAGCTGATGCGGGTCGCGCGCTGGTCGAGCGTGAGCATCACCCTGCTGGGGGTGGGGCTGGTGCCGGTCTTCATGTCCTTCGGCTCGATCTACTCGGCGCACGGCGCCTTCACCGCGGCGATCACCCCGCCCCTGGTGGTGGCGCTGCTGCTGGGCGTCTTCTGGCGGCGCTTCACCCCGGCAGCGGCGGTGGCGACGATGGTTGGAGGCTCTGCGGTCATCTTCCTCTCGATCCTCGCGCCCGTGTTGGTGACCCCCTTCGCCCACGGGGTGCCGATGGTCGACGTAGAGCCCGGCTTCTTGGCGGGGAAGGATCAGTACAAGTTCATGCGGGCCCTGTTCGGGCTCTTCTCGTGCGGTGTCATCGGCGTCACGGTCACCCTCTTCACCACCGCCAGGCCCCTCGACAGCGTCAGGGGGCTGGTGTGGGGCACCGTGAGTGACGCCATCGCCCACTACAAGGGCAGCCCGGGCAGCGAGAGCGAGAGCGCGTGGGCCCCCGCGGAGGCGCGGGGTCGCGAGGACGACGCGCGACAGGGGCACCTGCCGGTGGTGCACCTCAGCGCCTCGCTCGCGGCCGCGCTGGAGGCGGGACCACAGGACCTGATCTACCTCTCCGACCGGCGCGCCTGGCTGGGGGGCCTGAGGTCTTCCCACGCCATCGTGGGCGAGGTGCTCGATGAGCCGGGCGACAAGGTCGTGGTGGGAGCCAGCCTGTTCGCGATGCTGGTGCAGGGCAGGGAGCGGGTGCCGCTCCGGGTGAAGCGGCTGTACTGACGCCCAGATCTACGGGATCGGGGCGCGCTGCCTGTCACCCCGCGGTCTAGACCCCAGCGCGGCGGACGGCCAGCCACTCCCGTCGCCCACCGGGGCGGTTCGAGGGTGATGCTCGCTCGTCGTGGGTCACCGCCTCCAGCGCGCTCCCTCCTCCGGAACTAGGCTTCGCCCTATGGCCTCCACGACCGGACCTGCCGCGATGGGCTCGGTCCGGATGGCCCGTTCGGGCACCGAGCTGCCGGCCTCTCGGCGCGGGTCCTTGTCCCTGCGCGCGTCTCGTGCACAAGTAGGCGTTTGTCCTGTGAAACGGCGGCCACCCGCTGATATTCCTGGCGACTCGGCGTCCGTCTGGAAGAGGCGACGAGCAACCTCATCGGAGAGCTCCTTTGGAAGGATGGAGCGCCTCCTGTGAGCCTGTCCGGCTGATGGACCGGTGCCCCCGTTCGACGCTTCAGGGCCCCGCCAAGCTGCCTCGCCCACGGGGGGGCAGCCCGCGCGCCACTGAGCCGCCCGAGCTTGTCTGGCCCTGATGGGGACCTCTGGCCCATGCGTCCGTCCCATACCCACGATAGCCGCCGATTCACACGGCCAATCCTGCCCTATAGAGGACGTCGTGATCATCGTGGCCGAGCGGCTCGGGCGCAGCAGCCCTTCGCCGCCTCCGCCACGCCCGTGGAGCGTCCCTGCTGGGTGCTATCACGAACGAACCACCGGTATCGGCGCGTGCCTCGCGCTCCGCGCCGGGCGCTGAGTCCTTCCGGCCCTTGGCCACGCGGGTGGTTCCACGACGTTGTGCGCTCGGACCGGACCTCCTGCCTGACGGGGACCGGCGGTTGGCCGGCCCCTGCGCGATCGCACCGGCGCCACCGTGATCGGTGCGACGGTGGGGGGCTGCCGGACACACAGGGAGGGGCCCGGTCGCGGCGGTTGGGCGCGCACGCGCCGGGTGGGGAGGGAGGCCGGTGGCCTTGGTGCCGGTGCCGGCTCCCAGGGGTCGCGCTGCGGTTGGGGGCCGCTGGCGCCTCGCGGGCTAGCGGTACCAGATCCGCATGTGCTGGGCGCCCTGTCCGGCGCAGAAGTAGTTGACGCCCCCGTAGTAGAGGTCGTCGGGCAGCCAGTCGCTGGTGCTGAAGCCGATCTGGTAGGTGATGAGTCGGTGGTTGGGGCGACAGCAGCAGCTCACGTCGCTCTGGCTCCGCATCGCGTAGTTGTTGGCGGGGAGCGCGCGGAAGTGAGACACGTCCACGGTCCAGTTGTAGCCCTCTGCGCAGCCGTCCCCGTGGGCGTAGCCGCGGGACATCCAGTCTGGGTGGCTGGTGGCGATGTCGATCTGGGTGGTCCCGTCGCTCCCAAGGCACTCGAAGCGGATCTCGGAGCTGGCCTCAGCGACCGGCTGCACCTGCGCCTCGCTCCAGATCCAGGCCAGGTCGGGGTCGCTGCCGCCCGCGCCGGTGTAGGACTGCCCGTCCACCAGGTTCATCACCAGCGTCCAGCCGCCCCCGTCTGCGAAGGCGCAGAAGCGCTCCTCCGCGAGCGCGGGGTCGCCGCTCCCGGTGGGGTCGATGTAGAAGATCCCGTCTGAGGACCCCGGGAAGTCGGCGGCGATCTGCTCACACGAGGTCCCGGCGCGCTCGGGGAGCGTCCCGTCGGCGCACTGGTCCCAGCAGCTCGCGTCGGTGTCGAGCAGGTCCTCGCCGCCGTAGTTCGACGACGTGTAGCCGTCCCCGTCCTGGTCGTAGTCCGAGGCGAGATCGCAGTCCTGGTCCACGCCGTCGTACCACACCTCCTCGGCGTCCGGGTTCACCGCGTCGCTGCTGTCGTCGCAGTCTCCCGCGGCGAGCACGTTCCCCGGAGGAAGGTCGCAGGTGCGCGTCTCTCCGGCGAGGTCGCCGAAGCCGTCCAGGTCAAGATCGGGGTAGGACAGCACCGTCTCGCCAAGGTCCAGGTCCTCGTCGTCCGCGTCTACCAGCCCGTCGCAGTCATTGTCGAGCCCGTCACAGACCTCGGCGCTGTCGGGGCTGCGGGCCGCCGAGAGGTCGTCGCAGTCGCCGCCGTCCGCCACGTAGCCCCCTGGAGCGGCGCAGGCCTGGAGGGCGAAGCGATCGGCGCCGTAGCCGTCTCCGTCCACGTCCAGGTACCAGGTGGGCGCCCCCTCCGCATCGAGGTCGGTGACGCCGTTGCAGTTGTTGTCGATGCCGTCGCAGCGCTCGGTGGCGTCGGGGTGGACCGCCTCGTGGAGGTCGTCGCAGTCGCCGGGGCTGGCGACGTAGCCCGCGGGGGCGCCGCAGGCGAGCACCTGGGCGCCTGCGCCGAAGCCGTCGCCATCCCCGTCCGGGTACCAGGGGGAGGGGGGCGAGGCGGCGTCCAGGTCGGTGACACCGTTGCAGTCGTTGTCGATGCCGTCGCAGCGCTCGGTGGCGTCGGGGTGGACCGCGGGGTCCGCGTCGTCGCAGTCGCTCGCCACGGCGAGGTGCCCGGCGGGGGCCTCGCAGGCGAGCAGGGGCGCGCCGGCGGCGTAACCGTCGCCGTCCAGATCGGGGTACCAGCGCGAGGCGTCCGCGGCGCCCTGATCGGTGGTGCCGTCGCAGTCGTTGTCCAGCCCGTCGCACACCTCTGTCCCTCCCGGCGCCGCGGCCGCGTGGGTGTCGTCGCAGTCGCGGTCGTTGGTCACGGTGCCCGCTGGGGCCTCGCACGCGGCGATCGGCTCGCCGGCCCCGAAGCCGTCCAGGTCCAGGTCAGGGTAGAAGGTCTGCGGATCGGAGGGGTCGTCATCCACCTCGCCGTTGCAGTCGTTGTCGGCCTGGTCGCAGCGCTCGGGGTTGCCCGGGAAGGCGTCGGCGTCCAGATCGTCGCAGTCGCCCCCGTCCGCGGTGTAGCCGTCAGGCGCCTGACAGGCGGTGGCGCGCTGGGTGTCGCCGCCGTAGCCGTCGCCGTCCGCGTCGAGGTGCCAGGTGGCCGCGTCTACCGCCTCCTCGTCCGCGCTGCCGTCGCAGTCGTTGTCGGCCCCGTCGCAGACCTCGTCGGCCTGTGGGTGGGTGGTGGCGGCGGTGTCGTCGCAGTCCTCGCAGGCCGGGAAGCCGTCGCCGTCTGCGTCGTCGTAGCCCACGCTGCCGTCGCAGTTGTAGTCCTCAGGGTCCGCGCAGTCCGACTCTGCCGCGCCGGGGTGGTGGGCGGAGGAGCTGTCGTCGCAGTCCCCATCGCGCTCGACGTATCCGTCGGGGCGCGCGCAGGCGGTGAGCACCTGGCCGGGGTCGCCGTAGCCGTCGGCGTCGGCGTCGGCGTACCAGGAGGGCGCGTCGGTGGCGTCCTCATCGACGGCGCCGTCACAGTCGTTGTCGGCGCCGTCACAGACCTCCGCCGCGCCGGGGAACACGGTGTTGTCCAGATCGTCGCAGTCCTCCACCGCAGGTGCGCCGTCCTGGTCGAGGTCGTAGGTGCCGGGGTCCTCCTTGTCTCGGCAGGCGGTGAGGGCGAGGGCGGCGAGCAGCGGGAGGATGCGCACGTGGGACTCCTGTGGGAGGGGAGGGGGAACGCCCTCTAGTCCGGAAGGGGCCGCGCCGCCACCTGTGTATTCGTTCAAACGGTCAGTATAACCGCCAGAATAGGCCGAGATGTTCGGCGCCAGCGGCGCTGGTCTCCCCGTGGAATTCCTTGGCTCGGGCCCGCTGCCACGCCCCCCCAAAGGAGCACGGCGCCACCCCTCACCGCAGGTACAGCGCCACGCCCCGACTCGCCCAGCCCCGCTCGATGGTCGCGGTCCCGCCGAAGTGGGCGTGGCTCGAGAGGCTGGTGGTGGTGTCGCCGTTGTGCCAGTCCAGGATCACCGCCAGGCCGTTGGTGTAGCTCGACGAGCTCCCGATGGCCTTGTGGCAGTCGGCCGCGGTGCAGGCCTGGCCCACCTGGAAGTGGGTGATCACCGGGTAGGCGCTGCCAGCGATGATGCCGCTCCAGCTCGTGTCTGCGGCGTCGACCCAGTTGGGGGCGTCGAAGACGAGCGGCCCGGTGAAGTCGTCGAGGAGGAACACCGCCTCCTCGCCCCGGTCGTTGACCACCCACAGCTCGTTCCCCAGCTCCCGGAGATCGGTCTGGAAATAGAGGCCCAGCGCTCCCTGCACCGAGGGCTCCGGCACCACCTCGTCGAGGTGCAGGGCCATGTCGTCGGGCCACAGCGCGGGCTGTGAGGCGATCAGGGTCCAGCCCCCGGCGCTGAGGTGGCACCAGACCTGGAGCGGCTCGCCGCTGGACAGCGGGTCGACCCAGTAGAGCCCGTCGGCCCCCTCGGGAGAGCGGGTGAACAGGTCCTGGCAGCTCTCGGCGGGGCTGTGGACGCTGAGGCCGTCGGCGCAGTCGGCGGCGCAGGTGGGGTCCGCGTCGTCCCAGTCGGACCCCCCGCAGTACCCGTCCGAGAAGCCGTCCCCGTCGGCGTCGTGGTCGATCTCGCCGTCGCAGTTGTGGTCCCGGTCGTCGCAGCCGGGGGGGCTGTCGGGGCGGATCTCAGGGTCGAGGTCGTCGCAGTCGCCCGCCGCGCCCCGGTAGCCCAGGGGGGCGTCGCAGGCCTGGATCGGGAAGGCCTCGTCGCCAAAGCCGTCCTGGTCCGCGTCCCGATACCAAGTTGGCGGTGAGGCGGTGTCGAGGTCGATGATGCCGTCGCAGTCGTTGTCGAGGCCGTCGCAGACCTCGGTCGCGTCCGGGTTGACGGCGCCGTGTGCGTCGTCGCAGTCGCCGGGGGTAGAGACGTGGCCCGCGGGGGCGCCGCAGGCGAGCACCTGGGCGCCTGCGCCGAAGCCGTCGCCGTCCGCGTCGGCGTACCAGGGGGAG
>JAFGVK010000004.1 GCA_016938035.1 Deltaproteobacteria bacterium
AACGTCTACCAGCGTGAGTAGATCGCAGGGGAGCCTCAATGTCGATCCCCTTCAGGTCATCAGCCTGAGGACTATGCGATCGCCCTGCCAGCGGGGTCGGTTGGGGGTGCGGGGCCGGAGGTCCTGACGGACGCCAGCGAGCACAGCGAGCGGCTGACACCGCCCACGGCGTCGTGGGGCCAGCGATCCGGAACCCGTGGGTTCACCTACCCAGACGGGGACGGCGTCACCCAGGCCGAGGGCAGCACCAGGTGTGGCACCTGGGCACAGGGCCAGAACAAGCGCTACGCCCTCGACTTGGAGGACGAGGACCTGGACACCAGCGGGTACCGGTCAATCCGCCCGACAGTCTCACCGGACGCGCATCTTCATTCCAACAGAACAATCGGAGGATGTTGTCCGTCAACTCCTCCAGCGTGATGACGGGCGCCGAATCGCCGGAAGTATCGGCGTGTGGCCGCCGTTCCCTAGGGAGGAAGTTTACTTTTTGTGCGCGACGAGCGTAGGACCAAGGACACGCATCGAGAGGGCATCGAATCGGTGCCCACGAGCTGCTGGTGGACAAGCTGCGCCTGGAGTGCAAGGTCGCGGCCGAGGACCTGGAGCTGGTCTTTCTGGAGCCGCAGGGCTGGCCGGACCGAACGTCGGCTCGACCGCCATCGACGCGCCACCGGCCGGCCGGCGCGTCGTGCCCCGGAGCCGCCCTGAGGGCGACAGCCCGTGAACGGAGGAGCGTCTAGCACCCGCCATCGTGGATCCACCCCGGCGCGCGCCTCTTCGTCGCAGACGACAGGCTCCTCGGCCGACCTGCGGCGCAGGAGAACTCCGGGTGGCTCGCTGCGGGTGCCAGCCCGACAAGCTCGCCGGCAGCGGTCTGCCCGCCGCCGCGCGTGACCAGGGAGTCAACTGTCCCTTCGCCGAGCTCAACTCTGCTATAGTGCCTCAATCGCGCCCTGGGACGCGCAACCAACGAGGTCTGGAGGACCCATGAACCGCAATTACCTGATCCCCCTCTCGATGATCGGCCTCGGCCTCACCACCGCCTGCACTCCGCCCGTGGTGGGGGACTGGGAGCTGACTCAGGTCACCTACGGCGGCGAGACGATGAGCTACCCCATGGAGGGCTCCTACACCTACGAGGGCGTCACCTACACCTACTCGTACTCCGGGGTGATGAGCATGGACAAGGAGGGCGCCGCCAAGTTCACCACCACCTCCGAGTACTCGGACGCAGACGGCAACCTGCAGACCGACAGCTATGACTACAACGGCACCTGGGTCAAGAACGACGACAAGTCCTACGGCATCGATTTCGAGGGTGAGGACATGGACATGACCTGCACCGTCACCGACAAGACCCAGCTCGACTGCTCAGTGGGCGCCAACGACGTCACCGCGGTGTTCTCGGCCGTCGAGGACTAGTACGCTGACCCCCAAGTGTCTCGGGGGATAGCGATGGGGCCCTGGTCACAGAGTCGAAATTCCTGGGAATGGGGCACATCTGTCAGGCGATCTGGGGGTATGACTGGTCCACCCGCCAGATCAGTGAACATCCCGCAGGAGGATCGCCTGACCCTTGAGGCGATCGGGCGCGCATCCAGCGCCGCCCAGGGGGCGGTTCGTCGGGCGCGAATCGTGCTTCTGGCCGCAGACGGCCACAGCAACGCTGCCATCGCCAGGTTGGTGGGCGTGACGGAGGACACGGTTCGACGCTGGCGGGGGCGATGGGCGGACGAGCCGAAGACCATGAGCCTGCACGACCGGCATCGGTCTGGACGGCCACCGTCGGTCACCGTGGCGACGCGGGCCCCCCTCGTAGCCTCGCCTGTCAACGTCCAGAAGATGGGGCCCGTCGGCCTTTATTAGACATCTGGACGGGCCTCTCTGCGGGCGGCAATCGCGCTCGAGACGGGAGTGACCCTCAGCGTCAGCGAGATCGGACGCATCCTACGAGCCCGTAAGATCCGCCCTCATCGTGTTCGCATGTGCTCCAGAGCCAGGACCCGGAGCTTCGGGAGACGGTGGACCTTGTCTGTGGCCTGTACACCGGGCCTCCCCCGGAGAGCACCGTGCGGTGTATGGATGAGGCGCGCCTGCTCGCGCACCGCCGGCGTCCGGGGGGGCGTCCTGCGGGCCCGAATCAGGCGTGTCGGAAGGAGCTCGTCTGCTCCCGTCACGTTCCAGCGTGCTGATGGCGACCTTCGACATCGCGACGGGAGAGGTGTTCGGCTCCTGCAACCCCACTCGGACCGAGTGATGATCTCGTCGTGTTCATGGAGCAGGTGGCAGAGCGATATCGAGGTCCGGTCGTCATCCTCTGGGACAACCTCAACGTACACTACGATGGACGCGCCCAGCGCTGGACCCGGTACAACGCGCGCCACGATAATCGGTTCACCTTCGCGCACACGCCCAAGCACGCCTCCTGGGTCAACCAGGTTGTGGTTCTCCAGCGGAGAGTCCCTCGAAACGGCTCCTTCGGCAGCGTGCAGGCTTTCGAGGAGCGGACACTGGGGGACATCGCGCACTGGAACGATCATGAAGGTCACCCCTTCAACTGGACCTTCCGAGGTACAAGGGACCTCAGATCCCGACGCGACCATGGACCCCATGCCCGCTGCATCCATCGACCCCAGGAAAGCCGAGAGCACGACCGAGCGCCTCCAGCAGCACTGCGGACTCACGCACCTGCGCGCTCGAAAGAGAGGCTTGACGCTCTCGTGGTATGCCAGGTCCGACGATTGAACCCGGCGTTTCGCCGTGCTTTCTTCGGCGTTCATCCGTGAATCGACCGACACGAGACGGTGGTTACGGGAGGCTCAGGCATGGTGCTCACGATCGCGTCCGGCCCACTGGAGGACAAGGTCAAGCACTTCCGCCTGCGCCGGGACACCGTGCACCGCTGGCTGCCGGAGGTGCCGGATCACCGGGCCGCTGGGAACGCACCCCCTACAGGCATCAGCGCAACGTCCTGATCGAGCTCGTAGTCCAGCAGCTCCCATGGCTGGTGGAGCCCATCCAGGAGCCCCCCGAGGCACTTCGGATCGGGAGCACCATGCTCTCCCCTCCGCGCCGGGCTGTCCGGCGCGGAGGGGAGCACGCGCCTCCTAGCTGAGCGCGTCCTCTCTCCCTCGCTCCCGCGACAGCTTGCCGTATTCGCGCCTGAGCGTCTCCCAGGTGCTGTTGAGCTCGGGGAGCAGGGAGCGGGGCACCGTAGAGCGCTCGTGGATTGCGGCGTGCAGATCCTCGAACAGCTGCAGGGTGGCGCGCGGCAGGCCCCCGTCGTCGATCCAGGCCTCCGGCGCGGTGCGGTTGAGCGAGGGCTCGATCGCGGTGAGCGCCTGATCGGGGTCTCCCACCCCCAGCCACGCGAACACCTTGCGGACCTCCGCCTCGGGCGAGTCCATCAGCCGCTCATAGGTGCAGAGGTTCAGCGCGTAGCGACGCACCGCGAAGTCGCGGATCAGGTCGAAGTTTTCCATGAACCACTCGACAGGCAGCGGCATGCCGCAGCGCTTTCGCACCGCGTCGGCCACAGCCTCCGCGCCGGTCCGGCCGTCCGTCGGGTTCTCAAGCAGCCAGGCATCCTCCCGAGAGTAGAGCTGGCTCAGAGACTGGCTGTAGGCCCGCCAGCTCCGCATCGAGGCCACCACCCGCTGCATATAGGCCAGGTCCGTACGCACCAGACCGGGGATGAAGACCTTCACCGCGTGGGTGGTCACCGCCGCGGGGGCGAAGAACTGCCCGGTCTCGGGATCGGGGTTGGTAGCGTAAAAGACCCCCTGCCGAAGCCTGGACTCGTAGAAGCCCTTGGGGTTGGCCTCGCGGATCGAGCTACCCCACACCGCTGGGAAGGCGTCGCCTATGTGCGGCAGCCCCCCCGCGATCAGGATCTGCATCCACATCGAGGTGCCGGACCGCTTGGTCCCCGTGACCAGAATCATCGCGCGCTACTCCTGTCTCAAGTCATCGCCTGGGCCATCAGCGGCCCCTCGCCTGCCCCACCGCGCGCAGGAGCGCCTCGTTGGTCGCCGGCGCCGCCAGCTCCACGAAGGCGCCGCCCGCGAAGGCCGACACCGCGTCAGCCAGGGCCCTGTGCGCCGCCATCCCGTAGACGAAGGGCGGCTCGCCCACCGCCTTGGAGCCGTGGATCACCCCGTCCTGGTGCGCGTCCCTGAGGAAGCGGACGTTGATCTGCTCCGGGACATCGCCGATGGCGGGGATCTTGTAGGTGCTCGGCGCGTGGGTCAGCAGCACGCCCGCCTCGGAGGTCACCAGCTCCTCCAGGGTCATCCAGCCCATTCCCTGGACGAAGGCGCCCTCCACCTGCCCCCGGTCCAGATCCGGCGAGAGGCTGTCGCCCATGTCGTGCAGGATGTCCACCCGCCGCAGCTTCCACTCCCCGGTGAGCCCGTTGAGCTCCACCTCGGCGAGCGCGGCGCCGTAGACGAAGTAGTAGAAGGGCTTGCCCCGCCCCCGCGACCTGTCGTACCAGATGCCGGGGGTCCGATAGAAGCCTGTCGCCGACAGCTGCACCCTGTCGAAGTAGGCCTGGAGCACCACCGCCTCCCAGGACACCGCCCTGTCGGCGGCGACCCAGGCCCAGGCGGGTCTCCCGTCGGGTGCCTGCTCTGGGCGGGCGTCATAGGCGGGGTCGGCGGCGGTCTGCACCACGTCCGTCCCGTGCCCCAGCATCCTGCCCGCCACCTCGCGCAGGCGGGCGACCAGCGTGGCTGCCGCGTCAGCCACCGCCTGCCCGTTGAGGTCTGCCCCTGACGATGCCGCTGTCGCCGAGGTGTTAGGGACCTTGTCCGTGTTGGTGTGCATGTGGCGGATGTGGGCGAGGCTGACGCCGAGGTCCTGGGCGCACACCTGCATCATCTTGGTG
Organism: Deltaproteobacteria bacterium; assembly: GCA_016938035.1. GTDB lineage: Bacteria > Myxococcota_A > UBA796 > UBA796 > JAFGVK01. The sequence goes on from JAFGVK010000004.1 coordinate 4,889, forward strand.
TAGAGGCCCTGCCCCATCTCCGTGCCGCCGTGGTTGAGCTGCACCGAACCGTCCGAGTACACCGTCAGGAAAGCCCCGGCCTGGTTGAGGAAGGTGACGGTGAACGAGATGCCGAACTTGACCGGCACCAGCGCCAGCCCCCGCTTCACCCACTCGTGCTCGCGGTTGAAGGCGTCGATCGCCTCGCGTCGGGGCGCGTAGTGGGCCTCGTCCGTCAGCTCGGCGATCACCCTGCCGTTGCGACAGTCGGTGATCTCCTGGTGGTACGGCGTCAGGTCCCGCGGGGCCTCGCCGTACAGGTTGGCCTGACGCACCGCGACAGGGTCCAGGCCCAGCTGACGCGCGATGCGGTCCAGCGCGGTCTCGATCACCAGGATCCCCTGCGGGCCGCCGAAGCCTCGGTAGGCCGTGTTGGACGGGGTGTTCGTCTTGACCGCGATCCCGTCCAGCGCCACGTGGGGGAGGAAGTAGGTGTTGTCGGCGTGGTAGAGCGCCCGATCCAGGATCGCCAGCGACAGGTCTGAGGCCCAGCCAGCGTCGGCGAAGATGCGCGCCTTCCACGACAGGATCCGCCCCGCCCCGTCAAAGCCCACCTCGTAGTCGGTGGTGAAGGGGTGTCGCCGGCCATTCATCACCATGTCCAGGTCGCGATCGAGCCAGATCTTCACCGCGCGGCCGGTGGCGACAGCCCCCAGCGCGGCGGAGACCGCCCAGCGCGCGCCCTGGGTCTCCTTGCCCCCGAAGGCCCCGCCCATCCTGGGGGAGATCACCGTCACCCGCGCCTTGGACCACCCCAGCACCTCCGCCACCAGCGCCTGCACCTCGGCGGGGTGCTGAGTGGAGGAGTACACGGTGATCGTGTGGTCCTCACCGGGGATCGCGAGGGCCGAGTGGGTCTCCAGGTAGAAGTGCTCCTGCCCCCCGGAGGACACGGTGCCAGCGAGCCTGTGAGGGGCTGCCGCCATCGCGGCGTCGGCGTCACCGCGCCGCATCCGGTGCACCTCGCCGATGGTGTCGCCCGCGGCGAGCCCCTCGGCCAGGGTGAGGCGCGCCGGCAGCTCCTGGTAGCGGACCACCACCGCCTCGGCGCCGCGCCGGGCGGCGTCGCGGCTGTCGCCGATCACCACCCCGAGCTGCTGCCCCACCGTGAAGACCTCGCCCTCCGCAAAGAGCGGCTCGTCGTGGATGGCGGGGCCGATCTGGTTGTGGCCGGGGATGTCACCGGGGAGCAGCACCGCGCGGACCCCGGGCAGCGCCCGGGCGACGGTGGCGTCCACCGAGAGGATCCTGCCCCGCGCCACCGCGGCGGCGACGGGGTAGGCGTGCAGCCCCCCCACGGGGAGGGGCATGTCGTCCACATAGACGGCGCGGCCGGTCACGTGGCCTACGGCGCTCTCGTGGGGGACACGGGCGGCGAGCGGAGACTGAGACATCTTCACCTCCTCTAGCAGAGCACGGTGGCGGTGGGGCGGGCGTCTGGCGCGGGGGGCTCCTGGGACTCCAGGTAGAAGCCAAGCAGGAGGTTTCGCGCCACCTGCGCCCGGTAGTCGGCGCTAGCCCTGTGGTCCGAGATCGGGTGCAGCTCCTCGCTCAGCCCGTCGGCGACCTGCTCCACCAGGGCGCGGGTCCACGGGCGCCCGATCAGCGCCGCCTCCGCCAAGGGAGTCCGCACCGGGGTCGCGGCCATCCCGCCCCAGCTCAGGCGCGTCGCCCGCACCAGCCCGCCCTCGTCCAGCTCCAGCCACATCCCGGCGGACACCGCGGAGATGTCCAACTCACGCCGACGCGAGACCTTGTACGAGGCCACCAGCACCCCCGCGGGCGGCCTGGGGATCACCACCCTGGAGAGGATCTCGATCCCGCGCAGAGCGGTCTGCCGGTAGCCCTCGAAGAAGTCCCCCAGCGGCACCTCGCGCTCGCCGTCCGGACCCGCGATCACCGCGGTGGCGCCCAGGACGATCAGCAGGGGGGCGAGATCGCCGATCGGCGAGGCGTTGCAGAGGTTCCCGCCCAAGGTCCCTCGGGAGCGGATCTGCCGCGAGCCGAACACCAGCAGCAGCTTCTGCAGGGCGGGCAGCGCTGCGCCCACCACCTCCGCGAGCCTGGTGATCCGCACCCCAGCGCCCACCGTCCAGCCAGCCTCGTCCACCGTCAGGGTCCGCAGGACCTCCAGGGCCTCCAGGCCGATGACCGCGGGGAACTCGCGGTGGAGCTTGGAGACCTCCAGCCCTACGTCCGTCCCGCCGGCCACCAGCCGCGCGCCGGGGTGGGCGGCGCGGGCCTCCCACAGGGCGGCGAGGGTGGCGGGCTGCAGGTAGATGGCGCCACGCGCCTGATAAGAGAGGGAGAGGTCCCGCTCCAGCGGCTGGGACAGGGCGTCGAGGAAACGATCCTCCGGGCGCAGCCCCGCCACCTGCCGCGAGGCGTCACGGATCGGCCGGTAGCCGGTGCAGCGGCAGAGGTTCCCCGCCACCTGATCGTCCGCGAGGGCGGTGCTGACGATATCCTGGCGATAGGTCCCCTCGAAGAGGGACATCACGATGCCCGGGGTGCAGTAGCCGCACTGAGAGCCGCGGTGCTGCACCATCGCCTGCTGAGCCGGGTGCAGCGCGTCCCCGTCGGCCAGCCCCTCCACCGTCATCACCCGCTTGCCGTGGACCATCGGCAAGAACATCAGGCAGGAGTTCACCGCGCGCCAGGTGGGGCCGCCCCCGTCGTCCTCCAGCACCGCCACGGTGCAGGCGCCGCAGTCCCCCTCACCGCACCCTTCCTTGGTGCCCATCATCCCGTAGTGATCGCGCAGGTAGCGCAGCAGGGTGGTGGTGGGCGGGAGGTCCTCCACCTCCACGAGGGCGTCGTTGAGCCAGAAGCTGATGGACATGAGGGGGCCTCCACAAAGAGGCCGTTGTATCACAGCGGGCGGAGGGGGGCGCGCGCCCTGGAGCGGACCGATCCGTCTACGGGACAATTCTACAGGTGGAGCGTCATCATCCTCCGCTGGGGGCGACGGGCGCGCGGGTCGAGCCGCCCAGAGCGCAGCGGCACGGCGCGCAGCATGCGGCTCTGGGGGTGGCCGTCGCGGCTAGGGAGCGAAGCTCGGCGAGCGAGGCGCCCCGGCCACGCGCCCCAGCGCCGCGGGCCCCTGGCGCGGGAGAGGTCCCGTCGCGCGCCCGCCCGCGGCGCCGGGCCTCCCCTCCGCGCGATCGCCTCGCTCCCGAGAGGAGCCCTGCGCGCGGCTTGGCGCGGGCCCACCCGCGCGCGGCTGGCCTGGCAGTCACCATCCTACGCCGCCAACCTCGCTTTAGGCCCACCCGCTCGCGCGCCTGGCCTAGCCTCGCCCGAGCTCAGCGCGCGTCGACCAGCGCGCAGTCCGGCCCCACCGGGAGGGTGCAGCAGCCCCCCACCGCGCTCTCCCCACAGGGGGCCAGCCTCGGCGCGTCCACAGCGGTCACAGCGCTCAGATCGCAGGACTGGAACAGCATCACGCAGCGCCCCTCGCCGTCGCTGGCGAGGGCGATCACCTCGTCGGCGCACCCCTCGCCCGCCGCGTAGTCCCTCCACCACGGGCCGGTGACCACCGCCTCCTCAGCCCACCAGCAGGCCGCGCCCTCGTCCCAATAGTGCAGGCGCTCCGACCCCTGGTAGGAGCAGGCAGAGAGCAGGGCGGCGAGCAAGGCCAGGAAGGGTGCGAGGTGGGCCACGCCTCACACTGTACCTCGCCCCACCTCGGCGCGGGCCACAAGCTGTCACTCCCCCTCGCGCCGCACCCGCTGCAGCGCCTCACCGGCCTCGCGATCCTGGTCCTCCAGCAGGAAGGCGTAGTAGACCCGCGCCGCGTCAGGCCCACAGCCCTCGTGATCGGAGGTGACGTCGCGCCCCACCAGCTGCAGCCGCCAGTCGCTCCCCGGGTGAGGCCGCTGGATGAAGACCCGCTGCTTGCTGTCGTCGCTGTCGTCTGCCGAGACCGTCCACCAGCGCTCGTCGCGCTGCTCCTGCACCCGGAGGGTGAGCTTGTCGTGGGGCACGCCCTCGTCGTGGCGGTGGTCGTACCACCAGGTCACCACCTTGAGGGTGTCGATGTCCGGATCCAGCCCCTGGGTGAGCGGGATCGCCACCCCCTCCCCCGCACGCACACAGACCCGCCCGGTCCCCCAGGCGTAGGGACCGTCAAGGCCGAGCTCGTCGAAGCGGCGCCCCCGCAGCCGCCCCGCCCCGGTGAGGCTGTCGAAGCCCACCTCCAGGCGGCCGTCGAGGGCGTCGGCGCGGTCCCCCATCAGGAGCAGGTTCGCGTAGAGGATGCCCGGATCGTCGATCAAGTCCGAGCGCACGGCGCGATACCACTGGCGAAAGACCGCCGCGAAGCCGGTTACCACCGGGGTCGCGCCGCTGGTGCCTCCTAGGGCGTAGGGGTCGCTGGAGGCCAGCTCCTCGCGGTAGCGCCCGTAGAGGTAGCCCTCGCCCGCCTCGTCGACTGGCCGGTCGAAGTGGACGAAGGGGTACTGGTGGTCGGTGGGCGCGATCAGATCGACGATGGTGCGGCCCCCCCCCTCCTCCTCGGTGCCACCCCGCGCGCTGTAGAGGGCGAGGGACTCGCGGCTGAGCCCGTCGTCCCCCTCCCGCACCTGGTAGGCGCCCACCACGAAGGTGCCCAGCGCCGCGCCGGGGTTGGACACACGGCAGTCGGAGGGGTCGTCGTGGCCGTCGTTCCCGGCGGACTTGATCATGGCGAGCCCCTCCTCAAACAGCTCATTGTACTCCCGGTCCCAGCGGGTGGTCCCGGTGCACTCCGGGTCCCGCGGCGCGCCCCACACGTCGGTCATGCCCCAGGAGTTGTTCACCAGGTGGATGCCCCGCTCGGGCTGGGAGAGGCGCCTGGTAGTGAAGTCCACGTCCGTCGTCCCCACCGAGAAGCCCCGCGCGCCGCGGGCCACCCCCGAGCGGGACCGCCACCCCCGCTCCCCCTCGCCGGGCTCCAGCTCGGGATCCTGCCCCCTTGTGGTGTCGCCCACGAGGATGGACGCCACCCCCGTCGCGTGGCCGTCCCCCTCGTCCGGATCCGAGGCCAGGCAGCCCCACACGCCGTAGGCGCAGTTCTCCCAACGCGAGGCGCCATCAGCTCCCAAAAATCCTGGGTGCGCCGTGAAGATCGTGCCCGCCGCTGGCTCCACCAGCCCGATGGTCTCGTCGCCCTCGTAGCCCTCCTCGTAGAAGCTCCCGCTCTGGATCAGGTCTTCCAGCTCGTAGCCGTCGATCCGGTCGCCCCTCACCTCCTGCCAGCAGCCCGCGCCCTCTGTGACCACACAGCCGTCCCCCTCGGAGGGAGCGTGAAACCCCTCTGGCACCGGGCGCCCCCCGTCCAGGTCGATGCCCGCCAGCTCCGGGCGGTGGGTGAGCGACTCCAGCACCGCGAGGGGGAGCCTGACCAGCAGCTGCCCGCTCCGCGGCGTGGAGCCCAGCACCTGTCCCCCCTCCCGCGCGATCGACTCCCCCAGCGAAGCGAGCGCCGCCGCGCCCGCCTGCTCTCGACGCGCGATCGCGAGGGCGCGGACCACCTCCTCATCGGCGGGAGAGGACAGCTCCCCGCCGAGCATCGCGAGCTCCCTCGCCACGTTCACGTCATCCCCCGGGCTCCAGGCGTCCCGCCGCAGGCGCAGCCAGACCTCCACCTCCTGCTCCCTCCCCGCGAGCAGCGCCCGCACCGCCGCTGACACCACCGGGCCCTGGCGCGGCGCAACGGTGGGGCGCAGCGGCACCACCACCCGCTCCCGGGGGGGATGTCGGACCCCGGAGCGGTGCACCACCGCCCCCTCCTCGCGGGCCTCCTCCCCCTCAAACACCTCGACCTCGGCCAGCCAGGCCCGCCTGTCCTCTCCCTGGGCGACCTGCGCCTCGGGAGACGACAGCAGCGGGTGCTGGTAGAAGCGCTCCCCGGCGTCTCCCTCCAGATCGCGGACCCCCACCGCGCAGCCCGCCAAGAACAGGGCCCAGCCCGCGTGCCAGACGCTCTCACCCATCGCACCCTCCAGCGCGGCCGGTAGACCGGCCCGATCACACCCCACCGGGGGCCAGACGTCTCGTGACATCTCTCTTGGGAGGACAATCGCCGCTGGAGCGCGGACCCGCTACCGAAAAGGGTTGAGACACCGCACCGCGAAAAAAAAGAACCCCCCCGGCCCAAGGAGCCGGAGGGGTCTGCGGGTAGCGCGGTGGGGTCGGGCTAGAAGCCCATGCCGCCCATGCCGCCCATCCCGCCCATCCCGCCCATGCCGCCCATGTCACCGCCACCGGCGGGGGCGTGCTTCTCGGGGATCTCGGCGACCATCGCCTCGGTGGTGAGCAGCAGGCCCGACACCGACGCGGCGTTCTGGAGCGCGGAGCGGGTGACCTTGGTGGGGTCGATGACGCCCATCTCGATCAGATCGCCGTACTCGCCGGTGCGCGCGTTGTAGCCGAAGGCGCCCTCGCCGGAGCGGACCCTGTCCACCACCACCGCGGGCTCGAGGCCGGCGTTGGCCACGATCATGCGGAGGGGCTCCTCGATGGCGCGGCGGACGATGTCCACGCCGAACTTCTCGGAGGGGCTCACCTCGAGGTTGCACAGCGCCTTCGAGGCGCGGATCAGCGCGACGCCGCCCCCGGGCAGCACGCCCTCCTCGACCGCCGCCTTGGTGGCGTGCATCGCGTCCTCGACGCGGGCCTTCTTCTCCTTCATCTCGATCTCGGTGGCCGCGCCGACCTTGATCACCGCCACGCCGCCCGACAGCTTGGCGAGGCGCTCCTGGAGCTTCTCGCGGTCGTAGTCCGAGGTGGAGAGCTCGATCTGGTTCTTGATCACGTTGATCCGCTCGGAGATCGCGGTGGACGACCCGGCGCCGTCGACGATGAGCGTGTGATCCTTGGTGATCACCACCCGCTGGGCGGTGCCGAGCTGGTCGACGGTGACCGTCTCCAGCTTCATCCCCAGCTCCTCGGCGATCAGCTGGCCGCCGGTGAGCACCGCGATGTCCTCGAGCATCGCCTTGCGGCGGTCGCCGAAGCCGGGCGCCTTCACCGCTGCGGCCTGCAGGGTGTTGCGCAGCTTGTTGACGACCAGCGCGGCGAGGGCCTCGCCCTCCACGTCCTCGGCGATGACCACGATGGGGCGGCCGAGCTCGACCACCTTCTCGAGCACCTTGAGGAAGTCGCGCATCGAGGAGATCTTCTTCTCGTGGATCAGGATGTAGGGGTTCTCAAGGACAACCTCCATCCGGTCCGCGTCGGTGACGAAGTAGGCCGAGAGGTAGCCGCGATCGAACTGCATGCCCTCGACCACCTCGAGCACCGTCTCCAGGCCCTTGTTCTCCTCGATGGTGATCACGCCTTCCTTGCCGACCCTGTCCATCGCCTCGGCGATCTTGTTGCCGATCTCCTCGTCGCCGTTGGCGGAGATGATGCCGACCTGCGCGATCTCCTTGTTGCTGCCGATCTCGCGGGAGAGGCTGTGCAGCTCGGCGACGATCGCCTCGGTAGCCTTGTCAATGCCGCGCTTGAGGTCCATCGGGGAGTGTCCCGCCGCCACGAGCTTGGAGCCGGTGCGGAAGATGGACTGGGCGAGGATGGTCGCGGTGGTGGTGCCGTCACCGGCCACGTCAGAGGTCTTGGAGGCGACCTCCTTCACCATCTGGGCGCCCATGTTCTCAAACTTGTCCTCGAGGTCGATCTCCTTCGCGACGGTCACGCCGTCCTTGGTGACGACCGGCGCGCCCCAGGAGCGCTCGATGACGACGTTGCGCCCGCGGGGCCCGAGGGTCACGCGCACCGCGTTGGCGAGGGTGTCGACCCCGGTGAGGATCTTGTTCATGGCCTGGGTGTCGAAGATGATCTCTTTTGCGGTCATGTGGTCTCCTGGCGCGAGCGTGCCCGCGCGTCGTTTTCAATGGGAGTGGGGGAGGGGAGGCTCAGGCCTCGATCACGCCGAGTACGTCGCCCACGTCGAGGATGAGCAGCTCCTCACCCTCCACCTGGATCTTGGAACCGGCGAACCGTCCAAACGCGACGCGATCCCCCTGCTTGAGGGTGTCGCCGACGGCGGCGCCCACGGAGAGCACCCTGCCCTCCTGAGGCTTCTCGGTGGCCGTCTCGGGGAGGAACAGCCCCCCAGCGCTCTGGGTGGGGCGGTCGAGGCGACGGATGAGGACGCGCTCACCTAGCGGGCGAACGTTCATGGTCGAGTCTCCTTCGGTAGATGTGGGAGCCTGCGGGCTCCCGGCGGCCCCACAACTAGGCACCGGCGCGTGCGCGTCAACCCCACCGCCTCCCGATCTGCGCCAGGTGGTCCTAGGGGCGGGGTTTCCCCCGACAACCCCGAGATCCCCAAGCCCCGACGGGGGATCCGCTTGACACGGGGGCGGGACGGACATAGACGCCGTGGACGACTCAACTCAGGAGCAATTCATGGCTCGTGTCACGGTGGAAGATTGCCTCCAGGTGATCCCTAACCGATTCTCGCTCGTTCTCATCGCGGCGGAGCGGACCAAGCAGATCCTGAACGGGGCCCAGCCTCAAATCAGCAACGAGGACGAGAACAAGGAGGCCGTGGTGGCGCTCCGCGAGATCGCCGGCAGGAAGTTCTCGATCGATGACTCTGCGGTCAACAAAGAGAGCAGGTGGCTGCCCAAGCTGACGGGCGACAACCACAACGACTCCGAGCTTCCCCCTGAGATGGAGTAGCGCGATGGACAAGGATCAGCTCTATGATGTCCGCACCCTCAAGCACCGGATCACCACCGGCACGCTGAAGGACTGGACCGAGTACGACGCCTACCTGGAGACCCTCGAGGATGAGGCGGCGGAGGCCCAGAGCACCGAGGCCCGCTTCGTGCCCACCTGGGCCAGCAACCACCGCGGCGGGGACAGGTCCGAGGCCTAGGGCCCGCGCCCCCTGGCAGGAGACGGCCCTCCCCACCGGGAGGGCTTTTTTTTTGCTCTGTCTCTGCCCGTCACGCGCCCTGTGCCCATTCCCCACGGGACGTCATCAAAGGTCTCGGCTGCAAAGACCCCGCCCCTCCACGCGTCTGCAGGGCAACTCTCACGCAGACTCTGAGGAGCGCACCATGACCGAGCTCAAGCTGATCCAGGGATCCCAGTGGCTGGACGACCGCCAGATCAAGACCCTCGCCCTCACGCAGCGCACCCGGGCCTTCGACGAGGTGGTCCGGAAGTACCGCACCCCCCTGCTCCACCACGCCCTCTACGTCACCAAGAACTACGAGGAGGCCGTGGACGTGTGCCAGGACGCCTTCATCAAGGCGCTGCACGAGCCGCGCTTCTTCGACCCCGACTTCAAGATGAAGGCCTGGCTGTTTCGGGTGGTGTCAAACCAGTGCTTCAACCAGATCCGCAACCACAAGCGGCGCAGCGTCCTGCTCGACGCCAACCCGCCCCCTGACAGCAGCGCACCGCGCCAGGTGGACTACGTCTTCACCAGCGAGCGACAGCGCCTCCTGCAGCAGGTGCTGGGGCGCCTGTCCCCCGACCACCAAGAGATCCTCACCCTGCGCTATTACAGCGATCTGTCCTACGCCGAGATCGCCGACACGCTCCAGGTGGCCCTCGGCACCGTGATGTCGCGCCTGTCCCGCGCCAAGGTGCGCCTGATGGAGGAGATGCAGGGGATGGAGGCGCTCGCAGAGGAAGAGAGCGCCCTCGCAGGGGTTGTACAGACGGGGTGAGCGATGACCTCACCGACTACGGAGCCCACGATGAATTGCCGCCAGGCCCGCGCCCGCCTCGTCGCGTATCAGGATCACGAGCTGTCCCCCGGAGAGGAGAGGCACCTGGAGGATCACCTGGAGCGGTGCCCCTCGTGCGCGGCGCGCCTCGCGGAGCTCGATGAGGTCGCGCTTCGTCCCCCCCTCGCGCTCCTGCCCGAGGCGGAGGAGCGGTGGGCCGCGCGGCTAGACCTCGCGATCGCCGCAGCCCGCCAGGAGCCTCCCCCCGCGCGCGCGCGCGGGAGCAGGGAGTGGGTCGCGTGGGCCGCGGCCCTGGCCCTGAGCCTGCTGTGGGGCGGGTACCAGTGGTACAGCGCCCAGGCGCTGCAGGAGGTGCTCGCCCAACAGCAGGCGACCGCCGCAGCGGAGACCATCCCCTCGCAGTGGTTTCTCCCCGCCGCCTGGGAGGGCTCCGACGACGAGCGCGAGCGCGACAGCTGGTACTAGGCGCCCCCCCAGCGCGGCCCCCCGCCTCAGGGGGCGTCGCGATCGGGCAGGCGGCTGAGCGCGCCGGACTCTGCCGGTCACCGCGCCCCCGGGAGGGGAGGGGCGGGGAGCGTCGCGCGGGTCCTCCGGACCGAGCACGCGGAGGCAGCTTCGTCCGCGGAGCCTGACGGGCGACGCCAGGTTTCAGTAAACGGAGCCCGTTGAGCCGTCGGACCGATGAGGGGCGGACGCCACGGGCGAACGGGCCCGATAGGGGACGGGTTGAGAGCGCGGGTCGCCCCTTTGGCGGCGGTCCCCCCACGCACCCCCGAGATCGCCGCACCCCTGTGCGCGCCCCCTTCCGCACCAGCGGCCCCGCGCTTCGCGCAGGT
>JAFGVK010000056.1 GCA_016938035.1 Deltaproteobacteria bacterium
GAAACGCCGGTTTTGTCCGTGACGCAGCCCGACGATATTCGGCGTTTACTCGTGGCTCCCGTCCTGTTTCCTACAGGCTCCTAGAGGACGAGATCTCTGCCATCCAGCGGATGCTCCAGGAGGTGCACGGCATCCAGCTCCACCTCTACAAGGACGGCACGGTCCGCCGACGGATCGAGCGCAGGGTCGGGCTGCTGGCGATGCGCTCCACCAGGGCCTACCTCTCTGAGCTGCGCGCCAACCCGGAGGAGCTGGAGCGCCTGTACGTGGACCTGCTCATCGGGGTGACCCGTTTCTTCCGCGACGAGGGCGCCTTCGCCGCGCTGGAGCACCACCTCTCCGTCCTACAGCACCGGACGCAGCTCCGGGTGTGGGTGCCCGCCTGCGCCACCGGCGAGGAGGCCTACTCGGTGGGGATGCTGCTGATGGACGCCTTCCCGGAGCCGGACAGCTTCAAGATCTTCGCCACCGACCTCCACCACCGCTCCATCGCGGTGGCGGGTCGCGGCGTCTACACCGCCAAGGCGCTGGAGGGGGTGAGCCCCGAGCGGCAGCGCCGCTTCTTTGAGCCGACCGAGGAGGGCTTCCGGGTCACCAAGGAGCTCCGCGACCGGGTGGTGTTCGCCACCCACGACCTGCTCACCGACCCTCCCTTCCTCAAGATGGACCTGGTGAGCTGCCGCAACCTGTTGATCTACTTCAACAACGCCGGTCAGGAGGCGGCGCTGTCGCGGCTGGTCTTCTCGCTGGACACCGACGGGCTGCTGTTCCTGGGGCCCAGCGAGATCCCTGGGTCCGTGGCCCGGGCCCTGCAGACCCTCGATCCCCGCTGGCGGGTGTTCCGCAAGACGCAGGCGACCAGGTCCCCCGACGCGATGATCGTCCCTCGGTCCCTCACCCCGCTCCCCATCACCGGGCGCGCCGCCACCCCCAGGGTGGCGCAGATGCAGGCCTACGACACACTGCTCGCCGAGTTCGCTCCCCCAGGGCTGCTGGTGGACAGCGACCGGGGGCTGCTCCACGTGTTCGGGGAGGGCAGCGCCCTGCTGGAGGTGCGCCCCGGCCGCCCCGCTCAGGACGTGCTCGACATGCTGAAGGGGCCGCTCCGCGGGCCGCTGGGCGCCGCGCTGTTCCGCGCGGGGGAGCGCAACACCAGGGTCCAGACGGCGCTAGAGCTGGGCGGGGTGCCCACCGAGGTGGTGGTGCGGCCCCTGGCGACCGTCTCGGGGGACCGCTGCTTCCTCATCACCGTGGGCGCGCCCCTCCACAGGTCGGAGCCTCCGGTCGATCTGCTCCAGTACGCGGCGCTCACGGACGAGGCCCTCCAGCAGGAGCTCTCCTGGACCCGCCACTCGCTCCAGGTGGCGATCGAGGTCGCCGAGACCTCCAACGAGGAGCTGCAGGCCTCCAATGAGGAGCTGGTGGCGGCGAACGAGGAGCTGCAGAGCACCAACGAGGAGCTGCAGTCGGTCAACGAGGAGCTCCACACCGTCAACGCCGAGTACGAGGTCAAGAACCACGAGCTGATGTCGCTCACCACCGACCTCGAGAACCTCCTGCGCGCCAGCGCCATCGGCGTGGTCTTCGTCGACGCCCAGCTCCGCATCCGCAAATTCACCCAGCGCGCAGAGCAGCTCTTCAACCTCCGCGCGGGCGACGAGGGGCGCCCCATCGAGCAGCTCGCCACCATGCCGGGACACAGGGTGGCCCTGGAGATGGCGCGCGCGGCGGCCAAGGGCGTGCCGGTCGCGGACCAGGAGCTGGAGCTCGGCGAGGGGCAGACCTTCCTGCTCCAGGTGCGACCCTATCTGCAGGACCAGCGCCTGGACGGGGTAGTGCTCTCGTTCGTGGACATCTCCGCCCTCAAGGCGGCCGAGGCCTCGGTGACCCTGCGCCAGGAGGTGCTCGACGTGATCACCCACGGGGTGGGTATCTGGAGGCTAGAGGACCCTGACGACGCCGGCTCCTTCCGCTTCCTGTACGCCAACCGAGCCGCTCACCCCTTCTCGGGGCTGGACCACACCCGCCTGCTGGGGCTCACCGCAAGAGAGGCTGCCCCCGCCGCGGTGGAGGCCGGCATCTTCGAGCGCTATCGGCAGGTGGTGCTCACCGGAGAGCCGTCCAGCGTGACGTTCCGCTCCACAGACGCCCGCAGCAGGCCCCAGGTGGTGCGGCAGACCGCGTCCAGGGGCCCTCAGCAGACGGTGGTGATCTTCTATGAGGACGTGACCGACGAGGTCAACCGCCGCGAGGAGGCGGAGGCGGCGCGGAGAGTGACCTCCATCGGAGAGCTGTCCGGCCACATCGCCCACGACCTGAACAACCTGATCGGGGTGATCTTGCTCACCGCGAACAGCGCCCTCGACAGCGAGCCAGTCGACGCGCTGCGCGAGGATCTGGAGGTGGTGCTCCAGTCGGCCCATCGCGCCGCAGACCTGGTGGCACAGCTGATGGCCTACGCGAAGCGGCGCCCGGTGGCGCCACGCGAGGTGGCGCTCGGCGAGCTGCTCTCCAGGCTGCGCCCGGTGCTGCAGAGCGCGGTGGGAAACGCCGAGCTTCAGCTCGAGGTCCAGCAGGACCTGTGGCTGGTTCGGGTGGACCCCACCGCCCTGGAGCAGGTCTTCGTGAACCTGGCCACCAACGCGAGGGACGCCTTCGCTGCTGGCGCGGGCACCCTCCGCATCCAGGCGCGCAACCTCGTCGACAAGGGCGCCCCTAGCGGGATCCTCGTGGAGGTCTCCGACAACGGCCCGGGGATGCCGGAGGAGGTGCTGCGCCGCTGCTTCGACCCCTTCTACTCGACCAAGCCCAAGGGCCTGGGGACCGGCCTGGACCTGTCCGGTGCGCAGGGGATCATCCAGCAGAGCGGAGGGAGCATGTGGGCCGACTCCCGCCCCGACCACGGCACCACCTTCTTTGTCCGCCTCCCCCTCGCCGCCTCCCGCAGCGCTCCGGCGCTGGCTACGCCCCCGCAGCTCCGCGGCGCCGGCCAGCGGGTGATCCTGGTGGACGACGAGCCGGAGCTGCTGCGGGCCTCGGCGCGCATCCTCCGCACCAGGGGCTTCGTGGTTCAAGAATTCGCCTGCGGCGGCGAGGCGCTGGCGTACCTGCGGCGCGAGGGCGCTCCCGATGTGCTCGTGACCGACGTGCTCATGCCGCAGATGAACGGCCCCACCCTGGCCGAGCACGCCCGCGGTCTGTTCCCCGACCTGCCGGTGCTCTTCGTCTCGGGCTACGCCGACCACGCCGGGGTCCGCAACATCGCCTGGGAGCTCAACGAGCACCACTTCCTGGAGAAGCCCTTTAGCCCCGAGGAGCTGGTGCAGTCGGTGCTGGAGACGCTGGCGCGCCACAGCCCACGGTGACCCCCACCACCACGCGGCCCCCCTGACAGCGGCGCGCCCGTGACGGCCTGGGCACCGATCGCGCCGCACCTGGGGGCCCTGCCCGTGGGGCGGTGGCGGGACCGGACCGCGGCGGCCCTGTCGGGGTGGACCGGTGCTCGGTGTCTGGAGACGAGGAGGGGGTGGCCCAGCCCCACCAGCTCACCCTCGCGGCAGCCCCGACCGCGCCCATCCCTCACGCTGTTCGGCGCACCGAACGATCGGCGAACGCGCGTCATCCCTCCCTCGGAGGAGGGTCGTCCTTCGAGTCCTCCGGAGGAGCGACGACCCTCAGCGCGCCAGCCGGGGGCGGCCTGCGGCCGCGGTTCCAACGGAGAGACACCTCTCGTTGCAGGGACACGGGTGGAGCGCCCAGCGAATCGCGGCCCCGGGACAGAGACGCAACGTTGAGCCCCTCGTAAAAGGTCCCACCGCTGCGCTGCCTCTCCCAAAACGCCGGTTCTCCCGTAGCGCGTTGCAACGAAAAGCGGCGTTCTCCCGTAGCGTCGGCGGCCTTGCCTCTCGCAGAGGGGGTTCTTACGAGTGGCACA
>JAFGVK010000005.1 GCA_016938035.1 Deltaproteobacteria bacterium
AAGCCACGCGCTCGACTTGCATGTGTTAAGCTTGCCGCTAGCGTTCGCTCTGAGCCAGGATCAAACTCTCCAGTTTAATCTTTGACTGTATTTCAAATGCACGTGATCTCTATACTGCTTGCATTTCAAAGACCGAACCGGCCGAGGCGAGCCCCGGTGGCAACCCCACCACTCTAACGGACAGGGCGGCGGCGTCAAGGCAGTCGCGTGCACTCGCGTCACGGCGCGGGCTTGGTGGCGGGTAGCAGGCGGTAGGCCATCTCACCCTCCCAGGTCCAGTCCAGGGCGATGTCCCCGAAGGGGGAGCCGATCAGCAGCTCCAGGTTGTCGCCCGAGGGCGCGTCGTCGAAGTTGTCGACGCCCTTGAAGCGGAGGGCGATGTGGTCCCCCTCGATCAGGTTGTCCGAGGCGGTGAAGATCTGATCGCCGTACTTCAGGCGCATGATCGGCTTGAGGATCGACAGCTCCTTGGGGAGCTTGATGAGCACCGCGTCCGCCCCATAGCGCGACTCGATCTCCACGCTGGTCTCGGCGCGGGCTTGGTCCACTAGGCCGTCTAGGGTGGTGCGGTAGGAAGGGGCCTCAGCCTCCTGAGGGGGCTGGTGGCGGCGGGCCTCACGGAAGGCCTCGTCCTCTGCGATGCGGAAGGCGTCGGTGTCCACCCAGAGCACCGCCTCGTTCGAGACCAGGATCGCGCGGTGGTGGACGATGTCTCCCGAGCCCTTGGTGCTCCCGAGCACATCGACCGCCACCTCGACGCTCCCGAAGTCCGTCAGGTCGTGGGCGTTCACCGCGGGGAGGGTCCTCTCGGCGGTGACGGTCTCGTAGTCGTCGGGCTGCATGTCGGTGAAGTGGAGGACCAGGATGAGGGTCGCGTTGTGCAGGGTGCGGTCGGAGCGGTTGTTGACCGCCAGGTTCAGCCCGCTCCCGAAGGTCGTCGGGGATACCTGTAGATCCAGCCAGGTCTCTGCGGGAAAGATCTCCCGGTACCATGGCCCCATCAGCTCCTGGCAGAAGGCGATGTCCGAGAGGACAAAATCCCACTGGGCCTGGGCCCTCCGCCTCGCGAAGTGGTCCATCACCCGGGTCTTGCCCTCCTCAAAGCGCCCCGCCTCGAAGGCAGCCCGCGCCAGCTGGAGGTCGGGCGAGTAGTAGCCGGCGCCCAGCATGGTGGCCTTGTACTGCTCCAGGATGCCGTTGCCGTCTCGCGATTTGCGGAGGTAGCCGCGCATCTCGTAGGGGTCGAGCATGTCGGTGAGCTGCTCGGCTTGCCGAGGGTAGTAGGCGGAGGCCTGCTGCAGCAGCAGGCGGGCCTCCTCGGGGTGCCCGCGCCGGGCGGCGAGCGAGCCCTTGAGGAGCAGGGCGGGGGCGGTGCTCTCGGGGTGCTGCTCCATGTAGCCGTCGAGCAGCTCGGCGATGACTGGGTCGTCCTCGGGGGTGCCCCCCTCGATCAGGGACATCGCCTGGATCAGGTGCGCCTCCCGCTCGTGGGGTGCGAGGCGGATCGCCGCCTCCGAGGCCGCTCGGGCCTCGTCCCAGGCCCCCTCCCTGACCGCTAGCCAGGCCCTGTCGCGCTGCACCGAGACCCTGTCCCACTCCTCCACATAGGTGTACCAGGCCTCCGAGTAGGCCACCTGCGCCCGGAACAGGTCCTGCTCCAGGGCGGTGATCTCCTTGAGCAGCGTCTTCCGGCTGGCCTGCTGCGCTTTGAAGTCGCTCAGGAGCTCCTGCGCCTTCTCCCTGTCCACCGAGATGGAGCCCACCGGGGTGATCGGGGTGATGGTGCCGTCCACCTCCACCACCGAGAGGGTGGAGAGGATGAGCTGTGAGGAGAAGTCCCACAGGGCCTGCTGGTCGTCGGCCTCGGTCTGGCGCTTGTAGAGCTGCAGCAGCAGCTCTAGCAGCTCCTGGCGGGCCTTCAGCACCTCGGGGGCCACCCCGCGGTAGTCCTGACGGGCCAGGTAGTCCAGGTACGCGTCGAGGGAGTCCTGG
This sequence comes from Deltaproteobacteria bacterium, assembly GCA_016938035.1. GTDB lineage: Bacteria > Myxococcota_A > UBA796 > UBA796 > JAFGVK01. The sequence goes on from JAFGVK010000005.1 coordinate 1,993, forward strand.
TGCTGGATCGCCGCGTCGAGGCCGTGCAGCACCCTGATGGTCTTGTCGATGTCGTAGTCGGGCGCGGCGGTCTCGGACGCCTCCTCCATCGCCTGGAGGGCGGGCGAGAACACCTCCTCGGCGTGGGTCTCCTGGGCCGCGAGGGCCTGTGCCTGGGCGAGCTGGCTGCGGTGATGGACCCAGGCCGCGCCACCTCCGGCGGTCAGCAGGGCGACGGCGAGCGCCACGAGGCAGCCGGGGAGCAGGCGGGAGCGAGGTGTGTCGGTCATCGTTCACCGGGGGTTGCTGGGGAACAGGCGTCTTGGCGGCTATTCTATTCCATCGCGGCGCTCGGTGCGGTCCTGGCTGAGGGGATTGGCGCGCGGTGGCAGTGGGAAGGGCGTGGCGTTTTTGCTAGTATGTGCCCTGTTGCCCACGGAGAGATCATGGCGGAACTCGCAGGGATGAGAGAGACCGGACGGACGGTGCGCGGGCCGGTCGCGACGCTGGTGGAGCTGGAGGATGCGCAGTCCACCCTCCACCTGTCCCTGCAGTTTCGCGAGGAGTATCGCGGGCTGGAGGCGCTCACCCGGGCGGTGGAGCTGGCGCTCTCCTTCCTGGAATTCCCCATGGTGCCCGGGGTGGTGGACCTCAAGGCGCGGGGAGAGGGGACCTTTCTCTACGAGACCGGGCCGGTGTGGACCCTTCAGGAGCTGATCCGCCAGTACCGCGACGCGGGGCAGGCGCTGGGGGTGCGCCCCGCGATGGACCTGGTCTACCTCGCCGCGGGGATCCTCACCGAGGCGGGGGAGAACGGCCCGGTGCAGGGGGTGTTTTCACACGGGGGGCTGACCCCCAACCGGATCTTGGTGGATGGCGACGGGCAGGTGACGATCCTGGGCTATGGCATCCCACAGGTGGAGGTGACCGCCTTCCTCAAGCAGGAGGTGGCCCTGGAGCCGCGTGAGGACTCCTGGCGCTACTGCCCCCCGGAGCGCCTCGTGGGCTCTGGAGAGGACGCCGACGCCGATCTCTACGCCCTCTGTCTGATCGCCTGGGAGGTCATGACCGGCGAGCCGCTCTACACCGGCGACGCCGCGGAGGTGCGGCGCAAGGCCTCTCACGGGGAGGGCGCGCGCCTGTTCCGAGAGCAGCTAGGGAGGGGCGCGGTGCCCGACGAGGTGCTCCACGTGCTCTCGCAGGCGATGGAGTTCGACCCGGCGCAGCGCTACGCCGACGGACACGAGCTGCTGCGGGCGCTGTACGAGACCTTCACCGCCATCGAGTTGCCAGGACCCACCCTGGCGGAGGTGATGGCACGGGTGGGACCCGCGCCCAAGCGGGGCCGCGCGCTGGTCTCGGCGGGTGCGGCCAGCACGGCGGTCAGCGGGGATCCCGCGCGCCGCGCGCCGCCGGGCCGGGGCCTGGGGGGGAGGGTGCACAGGGCGCCTGGCGGTGGTGCGGTGGCGGCGCAGGTGTCCGCTGAGCGCGCGGCCAGATACGGGAAGGGGAGGGGCGCCAGCGCCGAGCTCCCCGACACCTCCGAGCCTGCGCGGGCGCTCCCGGCGCGCGAGGGCGAGAGCCGCTTCGGTGGAAGGCCCAGCAGGGCCGAGGAGGGCGGCGTGCCCGCTCGGCGGCAGTCAGAGGAGGTCGCCGAGCGCGGAAGGGTGCTGGCTGCGCCCGCGGCGGCAGAGGCAGCCCCCGACGAGGGGACCCGCAGGTTCGGAGGTCGCCCGTCGCGGTCCTCAGAGCCAGGGGAGGGGTCCGTAGAGGCGGCCAGGGGCCGCAGCGTCCGCGCCGGGGAGGCCCCCGCCGAGGTCGCGTCGGAGGAGGGGAGCAGCCGGTTCGGTGGCCGGCCCTCCCGCGCCGCGGAGCCTCCCGCCGAGGTCGCGTCG
>JAFGVK010000057.1 GCA_016938035.1 Deltaproteobacteria bacterium
CACGAGGGCTTCGTCCACTTCTACTCGGCGCTGGCCTTCAACGACAACAGCAGCACCTCGTCCGACTGCTGGTTTGCGCCGTATCGGCAGGTGGACTGGAACCAGGACGGAAGCTTCGGCACCACCGAAGCAGACTGCTGTGGCTCCGACAGTGAGTGTCTCGCTGCGAATGCTTGGAGTCAGGATCAGCAGTGCTACGTCGCCACGTACGAGCCGAATGACGACCAGCGCCAGCCCCCCTACAGGCCCGAAAAGACGGGAAGCGCCTCCTGTGAGGGCACGCCCATCCCCTACTACGATGACCCGCCTGAGCTGTACGTCAACGGCACCAACCTCTACGGGGCCAACGACCACCTGTCCTACTGCAGCGCCCTATCTCCCAGCGCGCCCTACGCCCTGACCGACCACCACGGCACCCCCTACGACTGGATGCGCTTCTTCTGGGACATGAACACCAACGCCCAGATCCCCCTGAGCGAGCTGCTCGAGATCTATGGTGAGGCCACCCCCGCGACCTGGATCACGACCGAGACGGGGCTCTGGTGGCAGCAGGGCGCGTACCCTGCCGCGCGCCTGCAGAATGCCGCAGAAGACCACGGCTACCTGGCGTGGTGGCACCTCTACGGCAACATGAACGGCGTCCACACCGATCCCGTCTCTGGAGGGAACTGATGCTGGTCCTTCTACTGTCACTCGCCTGCTCCGAGCCCGAGCCCGAGCCCGAGTCCGCCCCCCACCCCTGTGACGCGGGCATGACCCGGCAGGTGTCGTGGTCTCAGACTCCCAGCTCCTCTGGGATTCACTTGCCAACAGCGGAGCGCTCCCAGCTCTGGACCGACGACTTCGTCGTCCCCGAGGAGGACGGCTGCTGGTGCGTCGAGACCGTGACACTCTGGTCGCATCCCCAAGAGGACGCATACTGGTCCGACCGGGTGAATCTCTACTTCTTCGATGACAGCGGGCCGGGAGCCCCTGAGCCTCGAAACAACGGGGGTTCGTTCGGCCCAGACGACTGCGCAGCTGACTGCCCGAAGGCCGCAACTGGTGAGCCCACCACCTTCAGGCCGGTCAACGATGACCCTGAAGACGGTCGAACCCGCCCGGTGGTGATGCTCCTGCCCGGCCGTCACTGGTTCACCGTCGACACCACCTCGACCCCAGTGGAGAACGCCGAGGGCTTCCTGTGGCCCGCCTCAGACAGCGACACCACCACTGAGCCCGTCTGGACCGGGGACACGGAGGGCACAGCCATCTATACCGACAGCACCTGGACCCCCTGGTCCGACGTCGCCCCAGACTCTCCCGTCCGCGACCTCGCCTTCGAGATCCACGCCGTCGCTGACAAAGAGGTCTGCCAGGCATGGCTCGACGAGAACCCCTGGTACCTCGAGTTGTTCTGATCCCATGACCGCAGCACGACATCCCATGAGCACGCGAGCACCCAGCCTACGAGACCGGTGGCACCAGGGGATCAGCACCGCGCCCCTGAGCGAGCTGCTGGACATCTATGGGGAAGCCAACCCCGCGACCTGGATCACGACCGAGACGGGGCTCTGGTGGCAGCAGGGCGCGCACCCTGCCGCACGCCTGCAGCGTGCCGCAGAAGACCACGGCTACCTGGCGTGGTGGCACCTCTACGGCAACATGAACGGTGTCCACACCGATCCCGTCCTAGGAGCAGACTGATGCTTGTCCTGCTGCTGTCTCTCGCCTGCTCCGAGCCCGAGCCCGCTCCCCACCCCTGCGAGGCCGGCATGACCCGACAGGTCTCGTGGTCACAGACGCCATCTCCATCCGGAGAGCACCTGCCGCCGGCAGAGTACACTCGCGTGTGGACCGACGACTTCGTCGTCCCCGAGGAGGACGGCTGCTGGTGCGTCGAGACCGTGACACTCTGGTCTCATCCTCAAGAAGACGCTAGGTGGGCAGCGCCCGTGGAGCTCTACGTCTTGGATGACACCGGCGCTGGAGAGCCGCTGCCCCGCTGGAACGGCGGCGCCTACAGCGCAGGTGAGAGCCGTTCCCAGGCCGCGACCGGTGAGCCGACCACTCTCTGGCCCACCAATGATGACCCCGAGGACGGTCGAACAAGGCCCGTGGTCATGCTCCTACCGGGACGCCACTGGTTCACTGTCGACACCACCACTCAGGGCCCACCGGCCGGTTGATGCTTGATTTCGATGGCCCGCCGGTCTCGAGGTGCCGACGACACCGCGCGCAAGATCTCCGTTGTTCCGTATGAATCAGCGAAGCCGGACTACGAGCGTCGCGGAGAGGTGAGATCGATCGTCAACCGCGCGGCGAGCCCTTACGGACCACAGCCAGCGCGCACCGGGTGGGCGGGGGCTCTTGGCGTGCAACGCAACACCGCGCAGAGCCCCCGCGCGCGCGCCTAGGCGCGGGCCCCGCCGGGGAGGAAGGAGACCCGATCCGCGAGCACGTCCACCCAGAAGTGGCGCTGCCCCTCGCGCTCGGTCTGCCGGTAGGCCAGGCTCCCCTCCACCGCCACCACCGAGCCCTTGTGGAGGTGCTGCTGGCACATCTCGGCCTGCTTCCCGAAGGCCTTCACCCTGTGCCACTCGGTCTTCTGAGTCCAGTCGTCACCCTCGCGCTGGGACCTGCTGGTTGCCACAGAGAGGGTACACCAGGGGTTCCCACCCTGCTGCCCGTGCCGCAGCTCCGGCTCCGCGCCCAGGCGACCGACCAGAAAGACCTTGTTCATACCGCGCATGTTCACTCCTCGGCGCTGTCCGCGCCCCTGCCGTCATCGGCACCCTCCCTATTGCAGCGGGCATGCCACCCCATTACCCAGGTTGTAACGTCATGCGACCGTCAAGCTGACGGTGGAGGACCGTCAGCTGTCGGCGGCTCCGACGGGCGCCTGCGCCACCAGCGCCACCCCCACACCAGGGCTGTGATCCCCGCCAGCCACGGAGCCAGCGAGACCGTCGCCTCGGAGGAGATCAGCGCCGCCTCCCAGTCCCAGGTGCTGAGCGGGAACAGCACATAGTAGCCATTGCCGTCGTGATCCTGCGCCAGGTCCAGCGCGAAGTGCACCGCGACACCCGCCAGGATCCAGCGGCGCCCTCGCGCCCTCAGCTCGGGCGCCAGGAGCTCCGCCGTCAGGATCGCCAGGGCCCCCGCCCCCAGCGGGGTGTGGATCACGCTGATCGGGTGGCTGATCCCCTCGTGGATCGGCACCCCGCCCCGCCGCAGCAGCTCCAGGGCGATCGAGGGGACCCGCGAGGCCACGTCGGGCAGCACGGCTCCCACCGCAAATTCGGCCACCGGGATCCTCCGCAGCAGCCCGGCGGGGAGCAGCGCGGCGCACAGGTGGGTCACCAGATCAGGCATGATCCCCCCTGTGCCGGAGCCCGCCTGGGGTCCAGCGGTACCACACCGGCAGCAGCCCGAAGAAGGCCAGCAGCCCGGCGATCCCCAGCGCGAATTTGCCGACGCGATCGGGGTGCTCGCGGACCCAGAGCGCGCGCAGCGCCCCGTCCGGGGCGATCTCCACCCCCACCGTCACCACCTCGCCCTCCCGCACCGCCGAGGTGTCGCCCCGCACCTCGTAGACCCGGTCGGAGCTCTGCACCACTAGGTAGCGGTCGGGGGCCCTCACCTGCCGCACCTCCCCCAGGGACAGGGCGAGGCGCTCCCCCACGTGCTCGTGGCGGTGGGCGAGCACCCCAGTGGTCCCCACCTGGCGGCTGAGCATCAGGTAGTCCCACCACCCCCCGGACCCCACCAGAAAAAGCAGGGCACCCAGCGGCAGGAGACGCCGGCTCACTGCCCCGACGCGGCCTTCACCCCGTAGACGCTGAGCAGGTCGTTCACGTCGGTGGTGCGCAGATCCATCCCCCCTCCCGCCGGGAGGAAGACGATCTTCTTGCCCTTCAGGGCCTCGGCCACCTTCAGCTTCACCATGCTCTTGCCTCCGGAGCCCGCGAGGGCATTGGCCCGCTCGGTGAGCCCCTCCGCCATCGCCCGCTTCTCGGCCAGGATCGCCGCGGCCTGCTGCTCACGCTCGAAGAAGATCGCGTCGGCCTTGAGCTTTCGCTTCTCAGCCTCGCCGCGCGCCTCCTCGATCGCCTTGGAGACCTGCCCCTTGGCGCGCTCCAGGTCGCGCTTCATCTCCTCGCGGGCCGCCTCGGTCTCGGAGAGCAGCCGCGCCGCCTCCTGCTCAGCGACCTTCATGTCCCGGATCACCTGCTCATAGGTCGGGTTGAACTTGTGCTCGCCCAGGAGCACCTGCTCCACCTGCACCCCCTCGCGGTTGAGGAGGGTGTTGAGGATCCCGCGGGCCTCCTCCGCCATCGCGAAGCGGCGCTCTGCGGTGTAGAACTCCTCGGAGGTGAGCTGGTTGAGCACATCTCGCACCACGGTCCGGGCGACGGGGCGGATCAGCTTGACCTCCACGTCCTCGGTGTTCTGTCCGACGAATTGGAGCACGTAGGGCGTCATGGTGGCGTCGACGCTCCACGCCACGGTGACGTTCACCGAGATGTCGTTCCCGTCCACCGTCTTGAAGCGGAGCGAGTCGTCCCCTGTCCTGGCGCCGCGATCCAACTCGCGGAGCATTTCCAAGTTCTGACGTCCGATGTCGAACACCTGCCACTCGGAGGTGGGACGGAGGAAGAAGTAGGTGCCGGAGGGGGCGTAGGTGTCCTGCACCACCCCCCGCTGGCCGATCAGCGAGATGTTCACCGTGCGGACACCCACCTGAGTGGCCTCGGTTGTGGCGGTGCAACCGCCGGCGAGGAACAGAGCCAAGAGTAGCGCGCGCGTCATCTCACCACCCCTTCAGCATGCTTTCGAGGTTCAGAGGGTTCATTCCCCCCTCGCCGGTGGTAGAGACCACGATGATCTCCGTCCCCTTGAGGGCCTCTGCCATCTCCAGCCCCACGATGTTGGAGGCTCCCGCCTGCTGGAGGGCCCGGTTCTCGAGCCTGGTCCCCTCGGCCTCGGCCAGCGCCACCATCAGGTCGCCGGCCGCGACGGTCTCGCGGTAGTAGAGGTCGGCGGTGGCGTCGATCATGCGGATATCTGCCAGCCCCCGCTCCTTCTCTACCCCGATGGTGGCCTGGCCCTCGGCCAGCACCCGGTTCTTCTCGGCCTCGCGCGAGGCGGCGATGGCCTCGGCCTTGTTCTTGAAGACGTTCTGGTCCTGGATCTTGCGATCCTCGATCAGCTGCTGGTAGCGGGCGTCGTAGGTGTAGTCGCGCACCATCACCCCCCAGCACTGGATGCCATAGGGCTCAAGCTGCGCCTGGAGCTGCTTGCGCGCCATGTCTGCCTTCTCGAAGCGGCGGGTCTCCGAGTAGAAGTCCTCGGCGTCCAGCTCACCGAGGGTCTGGCGGAGGATCTTGTCGGCCTCGGGGATGACGACCTTCTCGGTGTAGAGCCCGCCCGGGATGCGGGTGAGCACCGTGTAGGGATCGACGACCCGGTACAGCACGCTCACGTCCACCGTCACCTGGTAGCCCTCGGAGGTCTGGATGCGGATCGCGGGGGCGACCTTGAAGTCCTCCCACGACTTGTGGACGTGAGAGGCCTCCGAGTCGTTGAGCTCCAGCACCTGCATGTCGCGCGGGACCTTGTGGTAGCGCTCATAGCCAGGGATCTGCAGGTGCAGGCCCGGGCCGAAGACGCGATCGCCCACGCCCTGTGACGGGCCCAGGAAGACCTGCCGGACCGCGAACTGGTCGGGGCCAATGGTGACGGTCACCGAGGAGCCCAGGGCGAGGACCAGCCCGACGCCCACGGCCACCGCGCCGAGGCCCACGCCACCTAGCGCCTTGAAGCGCTTACCGGGGAGTTTGAGCTTGATGGGGGGGGTACTGCTCACGGGGAGTCCTCCTGCTTTAGCGAGACGGGGGGGACAGAACGGGCGCTGGAGTGGGGGGAGTGGAGCTCCTCCTCCAGGCCCTCAAAGCTGAGGTATGCGCTGGCCTGGTCCTGGATGCGGCCCATGTCCTCCACCAGCGCGCTGAGCGCCCGCAGGTACTGGCGTCGCCGCAGCCAGGCCACGATGTCGGGGAGGAACGGGAGCGCCAGCAGGGCGAGGCCGAAGGGCCACGAGACCGGCAGGTAGAGGAAGCGGCCGAGGGGGAGGAGGAGCAGCAGGGTCAGCGCCACCAGGACGATCCTGCCCAGAGGACCCGCGAGGGGCCCCAGCCCGTGCCCACGCTCCTCGTCGCGGGTCATCCCCGCCGACAGGCGCGCATAGCGCGGGAGGAAGGTCTGCCGCACCTCGCCCAGGAGGAAGTCGCGGTGGGCGTCCGCCTCGCGCCGCCCCACCAGGTCGGAGAACTCGGTGAGGGCCGCCTCTACGTGGGCCTCAGCGATGCGCGCGTAGGCGCCATCCGCCTCCTCCAGCTTGCCCGCGTAGGAGGGACGCGTCCCCTCCAGGCGCTCGATGAGGCGCGCCACGACGAAATCAAGCCTGTAGTCAGAGGGCAGCATCACCACCTGCGATAACTCAACCGGCGCACGCGTCGACCCACAGCGAGCGGTCGGGCAGACTGCCGGCCCTAGTCCTCGAAGGTCGCCTCCAGCTCCGCCTGCCAGGCCTCCGCCCGCGCCAGGTAGGTCTCGCGCACCTCGGGCTCCTGCGCCATGTACGCCGCCGCCGCCATCGCGGTGATCGCCCGCACCGGATCGCCACGGCGCTGGTACGCCTCCGCCAGCGCCGCGAGGCGCTCGGGATAGGGCCCTATGGCCTCCATCGGGATCACCCGGTGATCGATCAGGGCCGCGTAATTGCGCTCCTGAGTGGAGACGTGGAGGTTGAGCGGGGCCCGGTACTCGATCCGCATGTTGTCGTCGGTGTTGAGTATGGCCTCCCCGGTCAGCTCGACGATGTGCTCCCTGTCGAGCTGGAAGAGCGCCACCACGTCCATCGGGTCGACGAGGCCGATCTCGCCCAGCGCCCCGGTGAGGCGCTCCGAGCCCGCGAGCAGGCGCTCCGCCGCCTCCGGGGTGGGATCGAGGGGCCGGTCCGAGCCCACCATCACCAGGTCCGCGTCCTGCACCGTGGCGTAGACCGCGACGTAGTCGTACACCGACGCGAAGGTAGCCAGGAGGGTCTTCATGTCGCGGGGGTCCATCCCGTAGAGCTGCACCCACTGCCCCCAGACGCCGCCTTCCTTGAGCCTGCTCTTGCCCAGCCGAAAGAACTCCTCGGTGAACAGGTTCGAGACCCCGGAGATCCACGGGTTCGAGGGCTCCGACACCACCACGTCGAAGCTCCCAGGCGCCGCGAGCAACAGGTGGTTGCGCCCGTCGTTGAGGTGCAGGTGGACCCGAGGGTCGTCGAGCACTCCGTAGTTGTGCGCGTCAAACAGGCGCGCCGCCGGGACGATCGCGGGCTCCAGCTCCACCACGTCGATCGCCGTGACCTCGTCGATCAGGGTGACCGCCCCCGCGGTGATCCCGCTCGCCAGCCCGATCACCAGCACCTCACGGGGCTCGTCCACGAATTGGAAGGGGAGGAGCGACACCAGGATCTGGGTGGGCATGTCGACGGTCGTGGAGGCCTCGACCTTTCCGTTGTTGGCCAGCCACATGTTCTGGGTGTCGCGGTTGGCCGCCACGGTCACCACTGAGGACAGCCCCTCGGCGTAGTAGAGCAGATCGTACTGTTCCACCGCGTAGCGCATCACCCCCTCGCGGGTCCTGTCGCTGAGGGAGGAGACGTACTTGTACATCCCCGCGGTCATCACCAGCGGGTCCCAGGTGGGCCGCACCGCCAGCACCGCCAGGGCGAGCAGCCCAGTGGCCAGCGTCAGCTTGTTGGGCCTGGCCCCCGCGCGGCGCGCGGCGAAGATCAGCACCGCCGCCGCGAGGAGGTTGACCCCCACCGCGAGGGCGACCGTCCCCTTCACCCACAGGGCGGGGAGCAGGAAGAAGCCCGCCACCAGGGCGCCGAACATGGAGCCCACCGTGTTCCAGGCGTAGAGTCTCCCCACCGGGGCGCCCAGCCCCTCCCCCTCGCGGGAGATCGCCCTCACCGCCACCGGGAAGGCCACCCCCATCAGCACCGCGGGGGGGGTCATGATCAGCCCCGACAGCACCAACGACATCGCCCAGGTCAGCTCAACCCGCCCGTCGGCGCCCAGCAGATCGTAGAGGCCGACGTACCAGAAGGGCAGCTCCGAGTAGGCGTGGGTGAGCAGCCAGGACGATCCCCCAACCCCCAGCTCAACCGCCGCCAGCAGCGAGAGCACCGCGGGAGCGCCACCCCGGCGCCAGGCGCGATCGGCGAGCCCTCCCCCCAGCTTACCCCCCAGGGCGATGCCCACCAAGAAGGCGACCAGCATCAGCGAGAAGGCGTAGGTGGACGCCCCCAGCATAAGGGCCAGCAGCCTCGTCCACGCCACCTCATAGGAGAGAGAGGCGAAGCCCGCGAGGGCGAGAGAGGCGGCCACCAGCGCCGCCCTACCGTCCCAGGCGGTAGGAGCCTCCGGTGCGGGCTCTGACTCGCCGACCCAGCGCCCCAGCAGGATCGCCCCGGCCCCCAGGCTCAGGTTGGCGGTGGCGGCCAGCCCGTTGGTCATCGAGAGCCCCAGCTCGGGGAGCAGCACGAAGCCGCACAGCCAGGTGCCCAGCACCGCCCCCGCGGTGTTCACCCCGTACAGGGTGCCGACGCGATCACCGGTGTCGCCGAGCTGATCGTTGGTGAACCTCGCGAGCAGGGGGAGGGTCGCCCCCATCGCCGCGGTGGGAAGCACCAGCGCCGCGAAGGCGAGGGAGAATTGGACGAGCCCGAACACCAGCTGGCTGGGCTCCCAGCGCGCCCACAGGCTCAGGTAGAGGGGCACCTCCCCCGCGAGCAGGTAGGGAAAGGCCAGGGCGTACAGGCCGATGCCAACCTCCAACACGCCGTAGATCCGCAGCGGGCGCCTGACCCTGTCCGCGACCCGCCCCAGCACCGCGCCCCCCAGGGCCATGCCCCCCATGAAGGAGGCGAGCACCGTAGCGATCGCGAGGGTGGACGTGCCGAACACCAGGTGCAGCTCGCGCGCCCACACCGTCTGGTAGGTGAGCCCGGTGGCGCCTGACACGAGGAAGAGGAGCAGCAGCGGCGCGAAGGCGCGCTCCCTCCGCATCCCCAGAGCGACGGTCTCTATGGCGTCCCGGTCCAATTCGGCCTCCTGGCGTGGGCGGAGGCGCTCTAACACCCGAGAGGGCCCCAGCGCGCGCGCTTGACCCTATGCGCACAGGGGGGGGGCGCCCTGCCTGGACGCGCGCGCCCCAGCAGGCCCTCACGAGGGCGATGCCCCCCTGCGGCACCGATCCGCTGGCCTGCGGACGCGTGTCCTTGTTCCTACGCTCGTCGCGCACAAAAGTACGCGTCCTCCCTGGAGAACGCCGGTCACACGCCGATCTGCCCAGCGACTCGGCGCCCGTCTACCGTCTGGAAGGTTCGACGAGCGACTTCTTCCGATTGTTCGTGCGCAATGATGAAGCGCTCCCCGTGAGACTGTCCGGCTGATTGACCAGCGCCGAGGTGGACCCCCACCGGCACGCTGGATGCCCGCTACGCGGAGCAGGCTCCAGCCCCGGTTGATTGTTAGAGGTGTCCGAGACCCTGGCCAGCGGCTCGGGGGCCCCTGGCGGGGGCGTGTAGATCGGCGGATCACCGCGCGCGGGGTCCTCGACCCGGAGCCCCGCCGAGCGGGCCCGTAGCGCGGCGGCACGCTGGGCGAGGGGCAGGCGCGGGGGGCAAGGTCCCCCGGAAGAAAGGGCGAGGGGCCGCGGCCCCCCAAACCCCCGCCCCCTCGTTCCAGGCACCCTGGGACTGTTGCTCGGGATATGCTATCCGTCGACAACCAGACGGCGGCACTCCTGATGTTTCCTCACCACAAGCTAGACTGGACGCTCAAGAACCTGGAGCGGCAGCTCCAGCAGACCCCGGACGACACCGCCACCAGGCTGGTGTATGCCAGGGCCTGCCTCTCTCGGGCCAGATTCCACGAAGGCGGCGAGGCCTGGTACTCGCAGGCCTTCCGGCAGGCGAGCAGGGTGCTCAACAGCGAGCCCACCCAGGCGGAGGCGATGATCCTGGCGGGGCACGCGCTGCTGGGGCTGGAGCGGGCCACAGAGCAGGCCGCAGCGCTGCTCGACAAGGCCAGCCACCTGGCCCCTGAGCGGGCAGACCTCCACCTGGCGCTAGGCCTGCTAGAGGAGCAGCGGGGCGCCAGGCACCTCGCGGTGCAGGAGTTCGAGGTGGCGGTCTCCGCCGCGCCTAACAGCTGGGAGACCCACTATTTCCTCGGCCAGATCCTCTCCGCGAGGGCCGGGCAGGTGCCGGACAACCGCCGGCTGCTAGAGCGGAGCCAGTACCACATGGTGCGGGCGCTGGACCTGGGCCCCTCCGAGTCGATCACGGCGCCGCTGCTCCTGTCGCTGGGCACCGCCTGCGTCGCGGCCGCTCGCTACGAGGAGGCGCAGCGCCTCTTCACCACCCTGCTGAAATTTGAGGCCCACCAAGCCACCGCCCGGTACTACCTTGGCCTGGTCTCCTTCCACCTGGGCCGCTTCCAGAACGCCAACCTCTACCTGCGGAAGCACATGGACGAGGTGGGCGAGAGCAGCAAGGTCCTCACCCTGCTGGGGATGTCCTACCTGTCGATGGGGCAGGTGGACAAGGCGAGGAGCGCCTGCTCCCGCGCCCACGCCCTGGACGCCCACGACCCGCAGCCGGAGTGGGTGATGGCGTGCACCCTGCTGGAGGACGGGCAGGAGGCGGACGGGCTGAACACCCTCAAGAAGATCCTCCGCGAGCACCCCGATCACATGGAGGCATACGGCGAGCTGGCCCGCCACCACCAGGCCAGGGGCAACACCGGCTGGCTGGTGACGGCGCTACAGAGCGAGGTGGCCTCCCACGATCACCTCCCCACCGACCACCGCCTCGCCAGCGGCAGGACCCCGCGCCAGGTGGTGCGGGCCAGGGTGCGGCTGCTGATGCGCCTGCTGGGTGACGCCCCTGAGGAGGCGGCGGACGCCATGCTCCAGTGCCTCGATCACACCGAGGACGAGGGGCTCCGCGCAGAGCTGTGGGAGGCCACCCTCCAGTTCATCGCTGGCACCAAGGCCAAGGAGGCCGCGGAGTGGCTGGAGCGCGCCGGTCACTTCTTCTCGCCCGCGCGGGGGCGCGAGCTGCTGCTGGTCGCCGACCGGGTGCCCGAGCGGTCCCTGATCAAGGGCCTGCAGATCACCGAGGAGGACCTTCAGGCGGCCGCGGTGGACCGGTTCGGCTCCCACTTCGACATCGCCACCCACCGGCAGCACGTCGAGCGCCTGCGACAGGAGGCCAGGGCGTGGCAGGCGCTGCTGCTCCTGGCCATCGCCACCCACGGGAGCACCTCGGGCCGGAACCTGCTGACCCGCTGGGCGCGGGACGCGGACCCCGAGCTGATCACCGCCGCTCAGGCCGCGCTGGTGATGATGGGCGAGCGGGGCGCCGCCAGCGAGCTGGAGTCCCGCTCCGCCGCGCGCGGCAGCGGGCCGCTGCTCGACGCCCTCAGGTCCCAGGTCACCAAGGCGGTGGGCCCCACCCAGCCCCGCCCTGTGTCCGACGACGAGGACGCCACCTGCTCCACCTGCGGCCGCAGGGTCACCGAGGTGGGGCACATGCTGGCGGGGCAGCACGCGATCCTCTGCGACAGGTGCATGGTGGACATCTCTCAGCACCGCATCGCCCTCTCCGTGGAGGACCCCAGCGTGAGCTGCGGCTTCTGCGAGCGCTCTGTGGTAGAGGTCCGGGCGGTCTACGCGCAGCACGGCACCGCGATCTGCTCCTCCTGCCTGGACACGGGGCTGGGGCTGGTGGAGCGGGAGGCGGTGGAGCGCTTCCTGGCGAGCGTCTGATGCTCGCCCTGCTCGCCGCGCTGTCCCTCGCCGAGGTCCCCCTCCCCTCGTGGCGTGAGGAGGTGGTGGTCGAGGAGTGGTACCGGGTCAACCAGCTCATCGAGGACGGCCGCTTCGCAGAGGCCAGGGCCCGCTCCCAGGCCTTCCGCGCCGCGGTGACCGACGACGCCCGCCTCCACTATCTGGAGGGGCTGACCTGGCGCGCCCAGCGTCAGGACGACGAGGCAGCCCGCTCCTGGCTGCGGACGGTGGAGCTGGATCCGGACCGCCGCGACGCCTGGTACGACCTCGGTGAGCTCGCGATGGGCCAGGGTAGGTTCGCCGAGGCGGACCGCTACTTCGAGCAGGTGGAGCGGCTCGTCGACGAGGGCCCCCTCGCCTCCATCGCGCCCCGCCGACGCGCTGAGTGCGCGGCGCTCCTCGGGGATGACGCGGGCTTCGAGCGCCACCTGCGAGAGGCGCTCCGGAGGGGCTTCTCCTTCAACGAGATCGCCGGAAACCCCACCTGGCAGGCGATCTACCGCGACCCCACCCTCCGCGGGAGCGTCGAGAAGATGATCACCGTCTACGGCAACCCCCAGCTGCTCCTCACCCTCTAGCGCCCACCCCGTCGAGGCCCAATGATCCCGCTGCTGATCGCACTGCTCGCCTGTGAGGCCGAGCCAGTCCAGGCGCCAGAGGCCAGCCCCCCGGTGCTCAACCCACCCGCTGCCAGCGCAGTGAGCCTGGCGCTACCGGACAGCGCCCTGCGCGCTTGGCCCACCCCCAGAGGGGAGCGCGGCTGGGCGGTCGCGATCGAGCAGGAGGGCGCGGGGGCGCCGCTCGCGATCCAGGAGATCCGCGAGTTTGGCGCGATCCGGGGCCAGCGCCTGGGCCGCGACGACGCCCAGCCGCTCCTGTGGCCCCCCACCGGGGTGCCGGGGCAGGAGGGGCCGAGCCTGGTGGAGCTCACCCTGAGCGCCGGATCCGCGGGCCCCGCCGTGGCGGTGCTCCTGGCACAGATCCCGGTGCGCGGCACCCCTCGGCTCACCCTGCACCAGGTCCCCTCCCTCGCGCTGGGGGAGCACACCGCGGCCCTGCGGCCCACCCTCCGCCCTGAGGAGGGCTGGGACCTGCTCCTCCGCCTCCCGCTCGCGGTGGGGACCCTCGCCCTGTGCGATGGCTCCGCGCTCTCGGAGGAGGGCTGGCCAGAGATTCGGCTGAACCCCTCGCCGCTGAGGGCGGGAGACGCAGTATCCTGGGACCTGACGGCGGCGGGGCAGCCGCTGCTCCGCGCGACCGCCGCGGTGCCCCTCGACGGCAGGCCGCCCACCCTGGACCTGCAGCCCCTCCCTCGCTGCCCCTGACAGGAGCCTCCTTGTCCTCTCGCCGCTGGTTCGCTGGCACCCCCCTCCTCCTCGCCCTCGCGGGGAGCGCCTGCGTCAACGAGGACCCCAACCGCGTGTCCTGGAGCGCGCTGCGCGACGCGGTAGAGCGAGACAAGGTGGAGCGGGTGGTCTTTGACCGCTCAGAGGTGCGCGCCTACCCCCCTGGACAAGATCAGGCGCCCCTGCGCGCCACCAGGGTCACCGAGGACCACGGCTTCATCGACCTGCTGGAGTCCAAGGGCATCGAGTACCGCGCCACCGCCCCCTCCCCCTGGACCTCCGGGATGGGGCTGCTGGTGGTAGGTCCGCTGCTCCTGCTGCTCGGCCTGTGGGCCCTCTCGTCCCGGGCGAATGGGGGGGGCGCCTCCCGCGGCACCGCCGCCTTCGGCAGGTCGCAGGCGCGCCTCGCCCCTGAGGCGGGGACCGGGGTGAGCTTCGCCGACGTGGCGGGGGTAGACGAGGCGGCGGAAGAGCTGCAGGAGGTGGTGGCCTACCTGCGCACCCCAGAGCGCTTCACCACGCTCGGCGGCAGGCCCCCCAAGGGGGTGCTGCTGGTGGGGCCGCCGGGCACCGGGAAGACCCTGCTCGCCAGAGCGGTCGCAGGAGAGGCGGGGGTCCCCTTCTTCTCGATCTCCGGGTCGGACTTCGTGGAGATGTTTGTGGGGGTGGGCGCGGCGCGGGTGCGCGATCTGTTCAAGACCGCCGAGGAGAGCGCCCCCTGCATCATCTTCGTGGATGAGCTGGACGCGGTGGGACGCGCCCGGGGGGGGGGAGGCCCTGGGGGAAACGAGGAGCGTGAGCAGACCCTCAACCAGCTGCTGGTGGAGATGGACGGCTTCGACAACCGCGGTGGGATCATCGTGATGGCCGCAACCAACCGCCCGGAGATCCTCGACCAGGCGCTGCTGCGCCCTGGCCGCTTCGACCGCCAGGTGCTGGTCGACCGCCCCGATCTGCGCGGGCGCCTCGCGATCCTTCAGGTCCACGCCAAGAAAATCGCCCTCGACGAGGGGGTGGAGCTGGAGCAGATCGCCCGCCACACCCCCGGCTTCGCGGGGGCGGAGCTGGCCGCGGCCCTCAACGAGGCGGCGCTGCTCGCCGCGCGCGAGCGGGCCACCTCGGTGCGGCTGGAGCACATCCACGCCGCCATTGAGCGCACCGTCGCCGGGCTGGAGAAGAAGAACCGCCGCCTCTCTGACGCCGAGAAGGAGGTGGTCGCCTACCACGAGTGCGGCCACGCGATCTGCGCCGCCGCCAGCCCCGGCGCGGACCCTGTGCACAAGATCTCGATCATCCCCCGCGGCATCGCCGCCCTCGGCTACACCATCCAGACCCCGCTGGAGGACCGCTACCTGCTCTCCAAGTCCGAGCTGCTCAACCGGATCACCGTCCTTTACGGGGGGCGCGCCGCGGAGGAGCTGATCTTCGGCGACGTCACCACCGGTGCGGGGGACGACATCCGCAAGGCCACCGACACCGCCCGCAGGATGGTCGCTGAGTACGGCATGTCCCGCCGGATCGGGGCGGTGAACTACTGCCCGGACCGCGCGACCGCCTGGGGCAGCCCCCAAGATCCCATCCGACCGGGCCTGGTCGAGCGCGAGGTCCGCAAGATCATCGAGCAGTGCCACCGGCGCTCCTTCGAGATCCTCCACCAGAACCGCCTGCTGCTAGAGGAGATGTCGCTCTCGCTCCTCGAACACGAGGTGCTCGACGGCGACGCGATGCGGACCTTCCTAGACCAGGTGACCCCCGCGGGCTCGCTAGAGGACCTGCCGACCGGCGAGTGGATCCCAGCGGAGATCGAGTAGCCGGAGACGAGGCGCCACCTCGCTGTGCGCGGGGAGGGGCGCTGGGCCATCAGCCCGCGACCAGGCGGCGGCGCTCCTCCCCCGCCAGCGCCTGGAGCTGCCGGTGCTTGCGGGCGTAGCGCAGGTAGCCCAGGCCCAGCACAGGCCCCGACAGGCCCAAGAACACCAGCCCTGTGCCCCACCCCCAAGCGGTGTCGAAGAACTGGAGGAAGCTCGCCCCGCTCACGAACAGGGTGAGGGCGGTGCGCGCCGCGGCTAGCCAGGTGCGCTGGTTGGCCAGCTCGGTGCGGTCGAAGGCGAGCTGATCGCGGAGCGGGAGCTGCGGGGGGGTCGAGGCGAGCACTGTGCCTCCCAGTGGCGTGCTGTCCAGGGTAGCGCCCCGCGGCGAGCGGGGCCAGCGGAGCGCGCGCCCCCTGGCGCCGCACCGCCCGCGCGACCGCCCAGGCAGACCCGTCCCCTCGGCCGGGGGAGGCACCGAGCGGGCGCGCGGGATCCCCCTGACAGGAAAACCGGTCCGAGCGCACAGAGTCGTGGAACCACCCGCTTGTCCGAGGCTCGGAATGCCCCAGCACCCGGCGCGGAGAGCGAGGCGCGCGCCAATAGCGGTGGTTCGTTCGCGGTAGCACCCTGCCGGGACGCTCCACGGGCGTGGCGGGGGCTGCAAGGGGCTGATGAACCAGCGCCGATCGGTCACGATGATCACGACGTCCTCCATAGCGTCAGCTCTACCCACCTAATCGGTGGCTATGTGTGAGCAGTGGCGGACGCAAGGGCCGGATCTCCTGCGTGTTCGCTGCGCGACACCGCCCCACAAGCAGCGACACTGGCACACCACCGGGAGGACCGACCCGCGGCGTTGCGGCTAGCGTACCGCCTGCGGGTACCCGTCACCCCGGCGCCCACCCCCCTACAGGGTGCGGAGGCCCCGGTCTGGATCGGTCTCCTCGTCGAGCACCTGCAGCGTCTTGTTGTAGAGGAAGCGGGCCTGCTGGCGGTTGTCGCCGATCGCCACCACCCCCAGCTTGCCGTACTCCGACAGCGCCCCGATGAGGTGGAAGACCACGCCCCGCTCGGTGGGGCCGTGAAAATGGAGGCCGTGGTACACCGCGATGTCCACCAGGTCCGAGGGGAGCAGCCCCTTGTAGCGCTCCGACTGGAGGGTGTCGGTGGCGTAGTAGTACTTGGTGCGTCCCGAAGGGGCGTAGAAGCGCCCGTCCTCCTCGTCGAATTCCCCCCCGGTCAGGAACTTGAGGGTGAGGAAGGGGTGGGTGGTCCCGCCCTTGCGCAGGTTGATCTCTATGGCGTAGTGCCGCCACCCGTCCCCCTCTCGCACCGAGACGTAGTCAATGCCGAAGCGCCCCACCACCCCGCGGCGGGCGAGCACCTCCGACACCCGGTGGGCCGAGGCCTGCACCTCGCCGCGGTACGCGCTGGCGGCGGGGAAGGTGCAGCCCAGGAACACCTGCCCCGAGGGCCCTCCCAGGAGCTGGTCATGGGTGGAGATGACCTGGGGCTCGCCCAGGGCGTTGACCCTGCACTGGGCGGACGGTGACTCCTTCTCCTCCCCCTCGACGAAGGCCTCCACCACCCCGCCCATGTCGCGGTACTTGGAGATGAAGCCCTCCCAGGTCTCCGCTGGCGCCTCGAAGCGCAGCCCCGGCAGGCGCGGCAGGATCTCGGCCTTGAGCTCCGCCACGGAGCGCTGTGGGTCCAGCCCCTGGTAGTAGAAGAGCGCGTTGCCCTCCCCCGAGAAGCCCTCGTTCAGCTTGACCACCGCCCTGCGCGCGGAGGGCTCCCGCCGCAGGATGCGCGCGAGCGCCTCGGCGATGTCGTGCTCGTCGCGGAGCCGCTCGAAGCCGTAGGGCATCGCGACCCCCGCCTCGCGGAACACCTCGCGGCAGCCGCTCTTGGTCCCCAGGTCAGACAGCTCGGGGTCCACCGAGTGGAGCGGCAGGCCAAGCCGCACGGCCAGCGCCCGCTCCATCGGGGTGCTGTTGAAGCAGGTCATGTGGGCCAGCTCCTGATCCAGCACCTCGCGCCGGATCCGCTCGATGAGCCTGGGCCTGGTGAGGATCTTCTCGGTCAGCGACACGTTGGAGCTGTCGTTGCAGTGGAACAGCACCAGCCGCCTGCGCGCGTGAGAGGCGGGCACCCCTGACAACAACCCCAGGTAGTAGTCCACCACCACCGGATCCAGCGCCTGCGAGGTGACCAGCACCAGCTTGGTGCGCGGCTGGCGCAGGAGCATCAGGTTCACCAGCATCCGCTCCTCGTAGTGGACGTAGCCGTCGATCTTCGTCAGCTCGCGCCGGTCGAGCGAGAGGGATGGAACCACGACCACAGTCTGGGGAAGGCGAGGGTTCGCCGCCAGCCTGCGGTACAGCGAGGGCATCTTCGCCTGGAGCATCGCGAAATCCGCGAGCTCTTCGGGGGTGCCGATCGGGGGGATGTTGGCCATAGTCATGAGGAGAGGATACCCGAACCGGCCCTCGCGTGACCCTCGGTATAGCACATGGCTACCAGACGCTACGACATGCACGTTCACACCGACCTCTCCGACGGGAGGTTCGGATCCGAACAGGTCATCGCGGCTGCGGCGCGCGGAAACCTCGACGTCATCGCGCTCACCGACCACGACGCCCTCGCCGCGCTCGCGCCCGCGACCCACGAGGTCGAGGGGCGCGCGGTCCGGGTGATCCCCGGCACCGAGCTGTCGGGGATGATGCACGGGCGCGAGTACCACTTCCTGGTGTTCTTCAGCGAGGCGGTGCCAGAGCCCTTCCAGCGCTGGTGCGCGGCTCGGATCGCGGCGCGGGTAGATCGCTACCAGGCGGCGATGCGAAGCCTTGGACTCCAGGAGACGCGGACCCACGCACCCGCCACCTCGCTCACCCGCCACCACCTGGCCAGGGCCCTGATCCAGGCGGGCAGGGTCAGCTCGATGAGCGAGGCCTTCTCGCGCTACCTCGGCTACAGGCAGGGCCACGTCCACCCTGTCGACGTGCCCTTCGACGAGGCGATCTCCACCGCGAGGGCGGCCGGCGGGGTGACCGTGTGGGCTCACCCACCGCTCCACCAGGCCGAGCAGCTGCTGCCCGAGCTGGTCTCCGCGGGGCTGCAAGGGATCGAGGTCTTCCGCCCGCAGCACGATCACCGCACCCGCCACACCCTCCGCAAGCTGGCGCAGCGGCACGGGCTGGTGGTGAGCGGGGGCTCGGACTGGCACGGCTGGTCAGAGGGCGAGCTGGGGCTCTTCGCTGCCTTTGAGCCAGAGGTCCGGGATCTGCTCGGGGTGCTGAGCGGGAGCGCGGGCCCCCCGCCGTAAACCCTCAACGATGTGTGCTGTCATACATTTTCTTTCGCGGATCACCAGCCCCACCGGCGGGAGGAGAGACCGCAGCGGATCCCTCTCGCGCCCCTGCCCTGCCCCTCAGGCGGTGATGTCGAAGGCGAAGCGCTCCTGTGCCTCGACCAGCATCTTCCTGTGGCCCAGGTCCTCCTCCACCAGGGTGAGGAACAGGTTGTGGAACTGCGGATAGATCTTGAAGAACTGGGTTCTTCCGTGCACCTCAGCCGCGTCGCTCTCCAGGAACTTGGCAGCCTCGAAGGCCTGCTCCAAGCTGGGGGGGGTCTCGACGAAGCCCTCGCGCAGGGCCCGGATCTTGGCGAGGAACTCGCGCGTCTCACCGAACTCGGTAGGAAATTCCTCCTCCATCGCCGTCGCCATGATCTCCGGCTGCACAAAGGCGGTCTGGTGGATGCGGATGGTCGCCGCGTGGTAGCGCTCAGTCTCGGCGTAGAGGCGCCAGAACAGGCTCAGCTCCTCGCTGGCTGCGAAGGTCTCAGCGAAAAGGTCGTAAACAGCGGCCACTTCGAGCTCGATCGCTACCGCCACCTCCATGACATTGTTGAGGAACTCGACCCGCTCTTCCACTGTGCCCACATCCATGAAATCCTCCAGGCGTTTCTTGAGATCGCTGGAATATTGAAC
>JAFGVK010000058.1 GCA_016938035.1 Deltaproteobacteria bacterium
GCACCGACGCCCTCCCAGCTGGACGCGTACACGGGGGACACCCCGGACGCCCCGCGCATCGACCGGCTCACCGAGCCGTACGAGCCCACACCCGGCGCACCGACGCCACCGGTCTCGCTGGACGAGGACAGGCCCACACCGGCGGACCTGGTCGTCACGCGGGACACACCAGCGAGCCGACCGAGCGACCCAGCCGAGGACTCCACGGGAGCCAGGGCCGTGCTCGCGGCACGTGCGGTCACAGTGGACTCACTCTCCACCCCGAGCCGAGGCTCCGACACCGAGCCGCTCCGAGCGGACACGGGAGACACCAGCGGCCGACCCCGGCCGTCCGTGCGCACCGCGAGCTCGCCGCGACGCACAGCCGCACCCGTCGCCGCACTGGTCGACGTCCGCTCTGCCAAGTGGTGGCTCAGACTCTGTCCCTCTAGGGTCTCAAACACGCGATCCATTGCGGTGAGACCGGAGACAGAGGAGCGAGGCTCCACCACCGCCGGGCCCGCGCGGCTGGCTCCGACCTGCGACCGCGCGGCGGTCTCGCCAAAAGAAGCGACCCGGTCGCCCGCCGCAACGGTCTGCGGGGGCAGGGACATCCGCGTGGCCACAGCGCGTGCCGTGTTGGATACCGGCCGACGCCGCTGCTGCTGGCGCGTGACCCCGAAGGACGCGGACTGCCGCAGCACGGGCACAAGACCGAGATCCTCGGATCCGTCCACGACGCCTCGCGACACCGCGACATCAACCGGCCGCACCTTGCGAGCGACGCGCCGCTTAGCACGCCTAGAGGGCGACGCAGAGGGTGCGGTCTGCACCTCGTCTGTGCCATCCACGTAGATGTAGTCGGCGACGCCCTGCCCTGCGCTGTGGGAGACCGAGGTCCCGGAACGCCGATTCAGGAAACGCTCGCCTGCTGTCTGCCGAAACTGTCCCCGAGACTCTACCCGGCTCAACACCCGAGCTCTGGTGGACTGTCCCGCACCGTCACCACCGCCACTAAGCTGATCCAGCAGCTTGGAGCTACGCCGAACGCGCTGCCCCGCGCCTGAACCAGACTCACGACGGGCGAGCAACCTGCTGGCAAGCCCCGTAGGAGTCACACCATGGGATTCGCTGCTCATGAGCACCCCCAAACGAAAAGGTAAGTACGAAGGCGTGGCTTAACCATTGCTGACCTTGAGGCCACCGTGCGCGATCTCCATGGTCTCCACTGCAAGGGCCGAGCTGTCGCCAGAGAAGCTGGGGCCCTCCCAAGACACGGGCCAAGCCTTCTCGAACACATAGGACTTGATCACGTCGCCCCGGTTGCTGTGAACGTGGATCGCCCCCTGCACCTTGAGGCGCTCGCCGAATTGATCCTGAAGGAAGCGATCTCGCCACTCCACCAAGAACGTGGAGGGGGTGGAAGCATACTTGATGACGATGTTCTCCCAGCGGGACTGACCTGCGCGCTTGTGGTTGTACGAATTCAGCCCTCCCTCCGAGATCTCGAACACCTCCGCTGCCGACTTGAGCCCAGAGACCTCCAACAGCTGGGCGACACTGTGCTGGCCGCCGTCCTTGGTGATCTCCATGGAGAAGTAGTAGTTCCCGTAGGGATTGGTATCTTCGCTAGCCATCACAGCCCCCCTTCAGCTCCCAACCGCAAATCTACAACAACATATTCAGCAGTTGAGATGGGTCTTAACACAATACGAGCATGGATTTGTCCAGCGTCCACAACTTCACGCGGGTTGGTCTCCGCGTCACACTGAACCGAGTACTCAGAGCCTGCCTCATCTCCGGTCAAAAGTCCAGCAGACCAATAATTATCTAGCCTGGAGGTAGCCATCCGCTCGAGCACACGCCACAATTCATGGCTTTGGTTCTCGAATACGAGCCACTCAGAGTCACGCCGAAGCTGCTCGACGATGTAGGAGACGATGCGGCGCGAGTTGATGTAGGTCCAGCGGGGATCCCTCGAGAGGGTCCTCGCGCCCCACAGCACCACGCCCACCGCTGGCTGCTGCAAGATGGGGTTGATCCCCTCTTTGCTCATCTCCTCGGTCTCGCTCCACCGCAGCTCGAAGGCGGTGTGCGTCACCCCCGCCAGCACCTCGTTGGCCGGCGGCCAGCGGACCCCAAAGGGCTGATGCGCTCGCTCCACTCGAGCGAAGATACCGGCGACATGCCCGGACGGGGGGAACGTCTCATCCCCCGACATCAGCCAAGGGTAGTAGAGCGCGCCGTACCCGCCAGAGGGTCCCGCGGATCGCCGGAACGAGTCAACCCACGCGAAGAGATGGGTCTCGTGCAGATCGCGGGGAACATCCAAAATGATGAATCGATTGTTCATCTCGCGGGCGTGGTGCAGCAGCAGCTCCATCACCGGCTGCGCGCCGACCTTCACCCTGCGATTTCCCGTAAACTCAACGGGGAGGTAGGCGAGCACCGGCATGGCCAGGATCGCCACATCCTCCAGACCTCGCAGACGGTCAAGTAGCGGGTGGAACAACGTCGAGAACGGATCGTCTTGCATCAGGTCGCGCTCTGTCTCGACGCAGACGCCAAACACCGTCGCGAGTTGCCCCCCGTTCTCATAGAACGCCTTCACGGCGTCCCGAGTGGGCGAGTCGAGGAGGTGACGGGCGGGCTTCCCCAGGAACTCCTGGTAGCTGCGAATCGACAGCTCCATGAAGTCGCCGGCGACAGCGCCTCTCGGCCAGCCTGCCTTGGAAACGATCCCGATGAACCCGACGTGATCACTGCGAACCAGGCCAGTCTCACGAGCCTCGGTCCGACCATGCTGAATAATTATACCGGGTCTCACCGCCACCTCAAAAGGGAGCCCCCTTTCGGAGGCTCACCGTGCCTTGTTTATCTTCTCATTGATGGTCGAGATTTCTTTCACCCATGCGTGCCTCTCCTTGTGAGAGAGCCCCATGGCATCGTCCCGACTCCAGTGGAAGTGGTAGGCAATGAACGCTACCTCCTTGAAGATATTCTCCAAAGGGTAGCTAACTATTCCCCCAGGCGACCGAACTCCTTCTGGAAGCGTGCGCCGCACTCGGGACAGGTAACGTTGACCGTGGCCTCGTCCTCGTTGATACGGTTGTACATCTCCTCGAGGAAGCGCAGATCACCCGCAAACAGGTTCTCGACCACACCGGTGTTCACCTCGGACAGCGTGCCAAGGCGGGCGATGACCCGGCTCAGGAGCACGATGATGAGGTAGGCACGGTTGCGCTGAACCCGGAGATCGTTCAGCGGAACGATCTCGTCCTTGGCGTTCGCTAGACGCATCACCCCCTCGCGGTGGACGTTCCCTTCGGGATCGACGTAGCCGCGAGGAAGAATGAACTCATACTCAGTCTTGAATTCCATCTGTTGCTATCCCTTATGCCCGCTCGACCTTCTCAACCGCGATCTCGATCTTCTCGATCGCCATCGACGAGTTGTCCGCATCCATATCAGGCACATACCACTTCGCGGGCCACCCCTCGTAGAAGTTGTAGCGCGCGACTTCGGACTGCCCGTCCTGATCGAGCACGATCACGGAGCCGGAGCGGCGGTCGATGATGCCGTCTTCGATGTTCTTGCGCCACAGCCACAGGTCGTCCGTCGCCGTATAGCCACGCTCGAGGACGATGTTCGCGTAGGTGGTGCGCCCCGGCTTCTTGCGGACGACCATGTCGTTGCCCTGCTTGAACTCGATGACCTCAGTCTCAGAGTCCATACCGGAGACGCTCTTGAAGCCGCCAACGATGATCTTGGAGTCCTGGGTGATACCGGTGACTTCAAGGAGGAAGTTGTACGCGCCGAAAAGTTCTTCAGTGGGCATGTCTACTCCGTGGTGGCCGAGGCTCACAAGGCATGAAACCCGGCGCTAATGGAAGAAAGGGCGAACAAAATGTCCGCCCACATTACACATCAAAAAGGGGAACCAGCCAGTGGCTGGTTCCCAAAACCGTGTCGACTGCGCTAGGCGCGCTCGACCTTCTCGACCGCGATCTCGATCTTCTCGATCGCCATGGAGGAGTTGTCGGCGTCCATGTCAGGCACATACCACTTCGCGGGCCACCCCTCATAGAAGTTGTAGCGGGCGACTTCGGACTGGCCGTCCTGATCGAGCACGATCACGGAGCCGGAGCGACGGTCGATGATGCCGTCCTCGATGTTCTTGCGCCAGAGCCACAGGTCGTCGGTCGCGGTGTAGCCGCGCTCGAGGACGATGTTCGCGTAGGTGGTGCGTCCCGGCTTCTTGCGGACGACCATGTCGTTGCCCTGCTTGAACTCGATGACTTCAGTCTCGGAGTCCATACCGGAGACGCTCTTGAAGCCGCCCACGATAATCTTGGAGTTTTGGGTGATGCCAGTGACCTCGAGGAGGAAATTGTACGCGCCGAACAGTTCTTCAGTAGGCATGACTACTCCGACTGGTTGTTGGTTCTGCCCCTCAGAGACGGCTACCGAGGAACACCCTTGATGGAGCGAAACAGATGTTGATTGCCGCCAACTCCGTCAAGGCGCTCCGTGTCAGGAGCAAGTTCACTATACCCGGCGCGCGTCAGCAGACGATAGCCCCGTTGTTTAGATTTCTGTGATCGACGGTAGAACGCCGTTTTTCGGCAGTCCGAAATATTCTGGCGATCTCGTGACCCTGAGGCGATGCGCGGGGCGCGGGGTGAGGACCCAGGATCCTCTTTGGCGGAACCATACGAGTAACGCCGTCTTTCAGCAGCAGGTGCGCGCGCCGCTGCGCTCCTCGCTGCGCGCCACTGGAGAGAGGCGCGCAGCTGGTCGGCGATCACGGGTGGGGCGACCGCGGCGCCGTGAGCTCCCGGTGGGGCGCTCGTAGGGCAAGCGGCCCGCGTCCACCCGCTGAGGGCTGACGCCGCCACTACGCGGCCCGGCGGACGCGGGTTATCCCCAGTGCGGAGGCGCCCGTGTCCTATCTCGCTATCGCCCGCAAATACCGGCCCGCGTCCTTCTCCGGCATCGTCGGCCAGGACCACGTGACGCGCACCCTGAGGAACGCTATCGAGCGCGACCGGGTGCATCACGCCTATCTCTTCACCGGGGCCCGAGGGGTGGGGAAGACCACCGCAGCCAGGGCGCTAGCCCGCGCGCTGAACTGCGAGCAGGGTCCAACCGCCGACCCCTGTGGCGCGTGCGTCTCCTGTCGCGAGATCGCGGCGGGCACCAGCCCTGACCTCATCGAGATCGACGGCGCGTCGAACAATTCCGTGGAGGACGTGCGCGATCTCCGCGACAAGGTGGGCTACGCGCCTACGCGGGGCAGGCGGAAGATCTACCTCGTCGACGAGGTCCACATGTTGTCCCGCGGGGCGTTCAACGCGCTGCTCAAGACGCTGGAGGAGCCCCCACCCCACGTGGTGTTCATCTTCGCCACCACCGAACCCCACAGGATCCCCGACACCATCCTGTCCCGGGTACAGCGCTTCGACTTCAAGCGGATCCCCGCCGGCGATGTGGTTGGTAGGCTGCGAGAGATCGCTCAGGCGGAGGGGGTCGTGGTCAGCGACTCCGGCCTGCGCGCCATCGCGCGCGCTGGAGAGGGCTCGATGCGCGACGCTCAGTCGCTGCTGGATCAGGTGATCTCGTTCGGCGGCTCCCGGGTGAGCGACCAGGAGGTTGTCGACGCTCTCGGCCTCATCGACCGTGCCTTCCTCCTGGATTTTCTAGCGGCGCTGATCGCCGGGCAGCCAGACGGGGCCCTGGACGTGATCGACAGGGTGTACGCCCTGGGACACGACCTGACCGTCTTCTCCGCCGAGCTGCTGGAGGTGTTGCGCAACGCCACCTTCCTCCACCTCTCGCCTGGCGCCCGGGCCTATATGGACGTGTCGGAGGAGGAGCTCGATGCCCTGGAGCGCGCCGCAGAGGGGGCGGACGCGAACCAGCTCTCGAGGCTGTTCACCGCCATGGTCGCCGTACACGAGGAGGTCTCGCGGGCCGAGCGGCCGCGGATGGTGCTCGAGATGGCGGTCGCCCGCTTGGTCACCACCCGCAAGCTGGTCCCACTGGATCAGCTCCTCACCCGCCTGGAAGACCTGGAGCGTCGTCTCCGTCAGGGGGGCGGACCGCCTCAGCGGAGGGCACTTCAACCGGAGCTGACCGGGCCGCAGCCCCCTGACAGACCAACCGCCGGCGCCAGCGCCACTGCCGGCCAGCGGCGCCCTCTCGCACCGCCGGCGCCCCCTGTCGAGGGCGCGCCTGGCCAGCCCGAGGGAGCGGGCGGGGCCACAACAGCCCCGCCTCGTCGATCCACCCCGGCACCTCTGGCTGCCTCTTCACGGGGCACCGACCGGGGCGCCCCCGTCACCGCGCCACTCCCCGCAGACGCGGCGCAGGCGCTAGACGGGGATCGGCCAGAGCGCGGGGGGTCCCAGGCTCAGGCGCTCAGTCCGTCGTCACCACAGGGTACCGACGAGGAGGTGCCGCTCGCGCCCCAGCAGCGGGGAGGCGCCTGGGCGCCGGTCTCGGACCGCCGCGACGCGCCAGTGTGGCTCGGTCAGCGCGAGGACTCGCCCCCAGCCTTCGAGGCCGCGGCCGCGTGGAGGGCCCTCTCCTCAGGCTGGCGCGATGACAGCGTGCGCTACCTCCCCGATGGCGAGCCCCTGCTCGACGGCCTCACGCTGACCATCAAGCTAGAGCCAGGTCCCCAGCTGTCCGCCGGCAGGTTCGCGGTGCAGCGACCCGAGGTGCGAGCCAGGGTGGCGCAGCACTATCCACGCGGGACCAGGCTCGAGGTAGCGCCCTCTCGTCCGATCCGCCTCACCCCCGAGGAGCTGCTCGACGAGGCCAGGGCCCATCCCTCCTGCAGGGCGGTCGTGGGCAGGCTAAAGGGGGAGGTCACCCGGGCAGGGCGCCCGGGGAGAGGAGAGGTCTCATGGACGGATTCGACATGAACGGGCTGATGGGAATGATGGGCGGGCTCCAGCAGCGGATGGCTGACCTGCAGCGCGCCGCCGCAGAGACGGTGGTGGAGGGCTCCGCGGCAGGGGGGCTGGTGAAGATCCAGGTCACTGGCGACCAGCAGGTGGTGTCGGTGCGCATCGATCAGGACGCCCTGGAGGATCGCGAGCTGCTCGAGGACCTCGTCCGCGCCGCGATGGACGAGGCGCTGCGCCGCTCCAAGGAGGTCATGGCACAGTCCCTGCGCGAGGCCACCGGTGGGCTCCCCATTCCCCCGGGCATGATCCCCGGCTTCTAGGAGACCCATGGGTAACGCTCCCATCGACGAGGCGGTCGCGCAGCTGTCGCGCCTCCCAGGGATCGGCCGCAAGACGGCCACCAGGCTGGTCTACTGGTTGCTCCGTTCCCCCACCGGGACCGCAGCGACGATCGGCCGCGCGCTCTCCGCGCTAGAGGGCGGGGTGCGCGAGTGCGACACCTGCTGCGACTTCACCGATCAGATCCGCTGCCCGATCTGCGCCTCTGGTGGGCGGGAGCAGGGGGTGGTCTGCGTGGTGGAGCACCCGCAGGACGTTCGCGCCTTTGAGCGCTCCGCGGGCTTCCGGGGGCGATACCACGTGCTGCACGGGGCGATCTCTCCCCTCGACGGGGTGGGACCCGCTGAGCTGCGGATCAGGCCGCTGCTGGAGCGCATCCGCAGTGACGAGATCCGCGAGGTGATCCTCGCCACAGACCCCGACGTGGAGGGAGACGCCACCGCCCTGTACCTGGCGCGGCTGCTGCGCGGGGTGGGGGTGCGGGTCACCAGGATCGCCAGGGGGCTCGCGGTGGGGACGGAGATCGAGTACGCCGACCCCGCCTCGCTGAGCCGCGCCCTAGAGAACCGACAGGAGCTCTGAGTGAGGATCGTGTATCAAGACCGCTGGCTCATCGCGGTGGACAAACCCGCGGGGCTCCCGTCGCAGGCGACCAGGGCGGACGAGGCCGGCGTCTTCGAGCTGCTCAGCGCCACCTTCCCCTACGTCGGCCTGCACCACAGGCTGGACCGAGCCGCCTCCGGGCTGCTGCTGCTCACCCTGGACAGGGCCGCAAACGCCCCGGTCTCTCGCGCCTTCAAGCGCCGCCAGCTCCACCGCATCTACCTGGCGGCGGTGGACGGGGAGGTGGTCGCAGACCGCTGGGAGCGCCCCGTGGGAGGCCAGTCCGCGCGCACCGCGGTGGCGGTGATCGGGCGCGAAGAGGGGCGCAGCCTGCTGGAGCTGCGCCTGGACACGGGCCGCACGCACCAGATCCGGCAGCACGGGGCGCTGGAGGGCCACCCACTCCTCGGCGACAGGCGCTACGGGGGAGACAGCGCCCGCGCCTGGCCCCGCCTGGCGCTCCACGCTTTCCGCCTGGAGGGGCCGCACCCGGTCACTGGCGAGGCGCTGCGCCTGGAGGCTCCGATCCCCGAGGATCTGGCGGATCTCTTCGGTCCCATGAGGGGGACGCGGTGAAGCAGGTGCAACGAGGTGCGATCGCGGGTACAATGCGTGAACCTCCCGGAGCACCTCATGAAGCGCCTCCTCGCTCTCTCCCTCCTCGCGGCGTGCAGCGACTACAAGGTCGAAGATCTTGAGCCATCCCCCGGCCAGCTGAACAACCAGCCGGAGCCCTGCATCACGGTGGACCCCGAGACCGTGCAGTTCACCGATCTCAAGGTGACGGTGGACCCGGTGCAGGTCCAGGACGTGACGGTGAGCAACGCCTGTGAGGGCGACCTGGAGATCTACGGCATCGGGCTCAGCGAGGACGACGCCCCCTTCCGCCTGGGGAGCATCGGCTCGATCTTCGTCCCCTCGGGCGGGCAGACCTCGTTCTCGGTCACCTTCGACCCGCAGACCGCGAACGACTGGACCACCCAGGTGCTCCTCGACTCCAACGACCCCAACTGGCCGACCAAGGAGGTGCAGCTGCTGGCCACCGGCATCGCGCCGGTGATCGAGGTCACGCCCCCGGTGTACGACTTCGGCACCCCCTACATAGGGTGCAGCTACGAGAACGAGTGGAAGGTCCGCAACGTGGGCAACGACACCCTGACCGTGGACCACTTCGGCTTCGCGGCGGACTCCGATGACTTCGCCTTCGACCCAGCCCTCGACGTGAACGGCGAGCTGGGCTGGACCCTGGCGCCCCAAGAGGAGGCGACGGTCTACATCAACTACCAGGGCCTCGACGAATTCGCGGACCAGGCCTACCTGACCGTCAGCTCCTCGGACCCGTTCACCCCGCAGGTGCTTGTGTCCGCTACCGGCAACGCCCTCTACTACGGGGACACCTCGGACGATTTCGCCCAGTCGCTTCAGTCCTCCACCGACATCATCTTCACGCTGGACCGCTCCGGCTCGATGGACGACGACAACGCGCTGGTTGTGGCCAACTTCTCGACCTTCGTGAACACCCTCACCACCCTGGACGCCGACTACCACGTCGCGGTGGTGGTGGACGACGACGGGTGCGTCCGCGGCGGCAGCAACTACATCGACGCCTCCTTCTCCTCCTCCGACGCGGAGGCGACCTTCTCCACCATGGCCGACATCCTGGGCAACTACGGCTCCTACACCGAGGCGGGCTACACCCTCGCGGAGCGCGGGCTGCAGGCAGCCAACATCGGCCCAGGCGGGTGCAACGAGGGCATGTACCGCGACGAGGCCTTCCTCTCGCTGGTGCACGTCTCGGACGAGGTCGAGCAGAGCTCCCGCACCTACTCCTACTACGTGAGCCTGTTCCAGGCGATGAAGGCCAACCCGGACGACGTGGTGATCAACGCCGTCGCGGGCGACTACCCCGGCGGCTGCGGCTCCGCAGACCCTGGCACCGGCTACTACGAGGGCACCGTCGCGACGGGAGGCCTGTTCCTCTCGCTCTGCACCACCGACTGGGGCACCCACCTCGAGAGCCTCGCGGCCCGGTCGGTGGCCCTGCGGTCCTCGTTCCGCCTGAGCAGCGCCCCGGTCCCGCAGACCCTGGAGGTCAAGGTCAATGGCACCATCACCACCAGCGGCTGGCGGTACAACGCGGCCACCAACGCGGTGGTCTTCGAGCGCGACCACATCCCCGCGGGTGGCTCGTCGATCGACGTGGCCTACCACCTGATGCCCCGCTGCGACTGATGTGGCTCACCCTCGTCGCGCTGTGGGCCTGTAGCGCCCCTGTCGCGGAACCTGTCGCGAAGGAGACTCAGGCCGTCGGGTCCGCGCCCCAGCCTGTCGCTGCACCTGTCGGGGCCGAGGCTGCTGACGCACCAGTTCCTGACGCCGTCCCTGTCGCCCTGCCAGACCTGTCGCGTCAGCCCCCAGAGGGCTTCACCGATCTGGCCGCACGGGTCCCCGGCCTCCAGCTCCAGATCGCCTACCACACCCCAGACAACTTCACCGGAGCGCCCTTGCCAGGCTATGGCGTGCCCTGCGCGTGGCTGCTGAACGGGCCGGCGGAGGACCTCGCCGCGGTGCAGGAGGACCTGGCACCTCAGGGCCTGGGACTCCGCGTCTTCGACGCCTACCGGCCCCGGCGAGGCACCCTGGCGATGGTGGCCTGGGCGCAGCGCACGGGACAGGAGCACCTCCTGAACGGGTACATCGCCCGGGTGTCGCAGCACAACCGCGGCATCGCGATAGACCTGACGCTGGTGGACCTGGCGACAGGGGAGCCCCTGGACATGGGCACCGAATTCGACGTGCTCGACGAGCGGGCCCACACGCGCAACGCCACCGGCGCGGTGCTGGAGAACCGGCTCAAGCTGGTGGAGGCGATGGCCGCCCACCGCTGGGAGAACTACCGCCACGAGTGGTGGCACTACACCTGGCAGACCGATCTGAGGCTGCCCCCCCGCGACGTGCCCTGCTCCTGCTTTGAGCCCGCTGAGGGCGCGTGGAACGAGCCCACCGGGTGGGATCAGCCCGGGTTCCAGATGCCCGCCGCGTGGACCGCCACCGCCTGCCTCGGCGACTGACCTGTGCCTGACCCTGTCGCGCCGGCGAGGGCTGACCACCTGCCGCGATAGGGGCGGACAGGGACCTCGGCCCTTGGCGACAGGCGCCACCGCGTCAGCCCTGACGCTGGCCGCGCCCCGGCGTGAAGCCGCCGTCAGGCTCTGACGGGAGCTCCTGCCCCTGCCTCCGTCTCCTGCATACGACAGCGGTCGATTCAACTGGTGTATTCATCGCTATGGACGACATAGCGATCATCGTGACCGATCGGCTCGGGCTGCGCAGGCCCTTGCAGACCCCGCCATGGCCGTTGAGCGTCGCGACCGGGTGCCGACACGAACGAAGCAGCCTTGAGCCTCCCGTAAGAACCCCCTCTGCGCGTGGCATGACCGCAGACGCTGCGGGACAGCGCCGATTTTCGTCGCTACGCGCCACGGACGAACGAGCATTTTGGGAGAGGCAGCGCAGCGGTGGGACTCTCTTCGAGGGGCTCACCTTATCGGCACGCGCCGAACCCGCTGCGCCGGGCGCTGGGTCATGGCGAGCCCCGGACAAGCGGGTGGTTCCACGACGTTGTGCGCTCGGACCGGACCTCCTGCCTGAACGAGGCGACGCCGACCGAGGCACCCATCCCGCTGCCGCCCCAGGGGGGAGACCTCGCGAGGTGACGGCCGCGCGGCGAGCCCGATCCCGCATCGCCGCAGCGCCGTGATTCGGCTGGTTAGTCCGTGTCGCCGACCCCATGATCGCGCCCGCGACTGGCCCGCCGATCGTGCGGCGCTCCGGCGTGCCGGGCGGTCGTGGGGGCGGCGCTCGATCATCGCGCCCCGGCCCAGCAGCCGCGCGGGGCCGCAGGCCCTGACGGGGGCAGGTGCGAGGCCAAGCCGAGGGCTGACACGCAGTCCACTCCGACAGGATCGCAGGCGAGGTGGGCCGACAGGATCGCAGGATAGGTGGATAGGTGGGCCGGCAGCCTCCAATGCAAAAGCTGACGGTCTCCACTGGCCGGGCTGACGGTCTTCGATGGGGGGGCGGAGCCAGCTGGGACCGACAGCTTTTTCTGGTCGGGCTGACGGTCTGGAGCGGGAAGGACGCGCCCCGTCCTTGCCAACCGACAGCCCGTTGGCTCCCGACTCAGCGCCGGGAGCGACAGGGCGGCGCGGCCACCCCGCTCCGCAGAGGGGCTGGCGCTGCGGACCCCTCGGCCCGCGACCGAGGGGCCACCGACAGGGGTCGACCGCTGGGACCCGATGCGCGCCAGAGGGGTAGCGCGTCGAGCGACCAGCGGTCCGATGCCTCGCGGATCGCCCCCGCGTCAGCGCCCACACCGCCTACCGCGGGACCAACACCCTGGCGCTCATCGCCGGCACCCACACCGACAGCCTGTCGCCGTCCGCGTGGAGCGCCTCGTCCGTCAGCAGGTCCTCCCAGGTGCCCCCGGCCGGAAGCCCTGCCCACGACAGCCCGTTCTCCAGGGTGCGCCCCTCGCTGGTGCGGTTCACGATCACCAGCGCCTCGCCCTCGGCGCTGGAGCGCACCCAGCCCCACACCCCGTCCTCCTCCCACCAGGTGCGGGTGTCGCCTGACGCGAGCCAGGGGTATTCCTGACGCGCCTGCCCCAGGCGGGCCACGTGCTCATGGACCATCGCCTCCCACCCCGACAGCTCCCCGTCGAAGCGCATCAGCTGCCGGTTGTCCGGATCATTGTGCCCGGGAAGCCCGACCTCGTCCCCGTAGTAGATCAGCGGCAGCCCGTCGTGAGCCAGCAGCCAGGTCCAGGCCAGCATCAGCCGGCGGTAGGGGACCTCGGACGAGGGGCTGACTGCCGGGCTCAGCAGCGCCCCATCCGCGCACATCCCCCAGGCCCCCAGCTCGGCAACGGTCACGAAGCGCTCCACGTCGTGGTTCCCCAGGAACACCGACATCGTCGCCCCACCGTAGGCTGCCTCCGAGGCGAGGCGCGCCGCCTCTAGATCGCGCAGGCTGGACGAGTCGTCGGCGAACGCGGACCGCAGCGTGAAGTAGAGGGGGAAGTCGAACTGCGCGTCGAGGCGGTCGTCTCCGATGAACGAGGCGATCAGCCCCCTGTCCCCGTCGAAGGTCTCGCCCACCGTGTAGAAGTCCTCGTCACCTCCCGCCGGACGATGCTCGATCTGCTCCGCGATGCGATGCTGAAGGTTCCGGTACACGGGGTGCGGCATGTGCTTCACCGCGTCCACCCGGAAGCCGTCCACGTCCCAGCGCTTCGCCTGGGCCACCGCCGCGTCCAGGCGGTGCTCCAGCACCTCCGGCTGGGTGTAGTCCAGGTCGGGGAGGAAGCTATCGAACCAGCAGGTCTGGGGGATGCGGTCCCAATTGCCGTCGTTGTCGCAGATCTGCTGGGGGTTGAACCAGTCGGGGTGCTCGCTCCACAGGGGGTGCTCGCTGTGGACGTGGTTGCCCACCCAGTCCACCAGCACCCGCATCCCCCGGGCGTGGGCCTCGTCGATCAGCTCGGCGAGCACGGCCTCATCACCGAAGTGCTCCTCCAGCGCCACGTCGCTCACCGGCCAGTAGCCGTGGTAGCCCGAGAAGGTTGCCCCGCACTTCGACCCCCAAGCGCCGGACGGGTTGTCGAGCGGCGCGGTCAGCCAGAGGGCGGTGACCCCCAGCGCGTCCAGGTCGTCGAGGCGGTCGATCACCCCCCGCAGGTCGCCCCCCTGGTAGTCGGTGGTGGGGTGGGTGGTGCCCTCCGAGGCATCTCGGGCGGTGTCGCCGTCCTCGAAGCGGTCCACGAAGGCGTAGTAGAGCAGCCCCTCGTCCCAGCGGCGGCCGTCGGTCCAGAACGGGAGGTAGAGCGGCTCCGCCTGGCGCCCGCCGGCGTCACTGGCCTCCAGCCTGACCGTGTGCCGGCCCACCGAGAGGTCCGTCAGGCTGATCCGGAGCGGCGCCTCGCCGGTCCACCCGTCGGGGGCGCTGAGGGGCTGCCCGTCGAGGGTGAGCCGCACCGCGCCGATGGCGTCGCCGGCGCTCCCTGCCTGCCAGCTCACAGCAAGCTCCACCGCGTCCGCCTCGCGCATCACGTCGACCTCGTCCATCGACAGCACCGGCAGGGCGCAGTCCCGCACCACCAGCAGCGAATTGCACCCGCCCCCGCCGGGGGTGCAGTGGTCCCAGGCGCTCTGGTCGTAGCCAGGATCGCACTGGAGCTGCGCCTCGCCCGGGTTGCAGGTCCAGCTCTCGCTGGCCCCGTGGTGCTCGACGATCTTGTAGGGATAGGCGCCGGGCCCCAGGGGGAGCGCGACCTCCCACCTGCCGCCCCCCACCGCCTCCATGGCGAGGGGCCCCCAGTCCGAGAAGGAACCCGCGACCGAGACCGCGTCAGGCCCCCCCTGCTCCTGGTAGGCGATCACGGTCTCGCAGGGCCCGTGCAGCGCGCCCACGCCCAGGTCAAAGCGCAGGGTGTCGCCCTCCCCGCAGCGGGTGGGGTCCGCGGTGACCTCGATGTAGTCGGTGCCCGTCCAGCCCGCCTCTGGGATCGCGTACAGCTCTCCAGACTGCACCCCCACCGTGAGGTGCTCCCCGGCGGTGGCGGCGAAGCTCAGCTCCCGCTCGTGCTCAGACGCCACCAAGCTGTCGAGCGAGACGGTCCACACCTGGTCGCGGTCCGTCCAGGGGTTCTCCGGCGCGACCAGAGTCACGTCCTCCGGGGTGCAGCAGGCGAAGAGGGCGGTGAGCAGGAGCATGGGCACCTCGGGTGTGGCTGTCCCCTAACGCGCCCGCGCGCCGATCAGCCACAGCGCAAGCGCCTCGGTGGCGTGGGTCAGGGGCCGCCCCTACGGCGAGGAAGGAGGGCGCAGCCTCCCATCCGGCGCGCCTGACGGGTGACGCCCCAGGGGCGCGGGCCCGCGCGGCGTCCTCTATGGACGACATCGCGATCATCGTGACCGATCGGCTCGGGCTCAGCACGCCCTTGCATCCCCCGCCACGGCCGTGGAGCGTCGCGGCCGGGTGCTGACACGAACAAACCGGACTTATCGGCGCGTGCCTCGCTCTCCACGGCGGGCGCTGGGGCATGGCGAGCCTCGGACAAGCCGGTGGTTCCACGACTCTGTGCGCTCGGACCGACCCTCCTGACAGCGGAGCGGCACGGGTCCGCTGGACCAGACCATGGATCGCACCCGTAGCGCGTGCCCTCCACCACCCCCCTCGCGTCCAGCGACTCCCCGAAGCCGATGTCGTCAGTGTCCTCCAGCCGAGGCAGGCCGCCGCGGTACCGCGTCTCGTAGTCCTCTCCGTCCGCGAGAAGGAACCACCACTCCTCCCCCAAGCCGTCCGCGACGTCTCTCGCTGCCGTGACGCCCATCCAGCGCCTCTCCTCCGTGAGCAGCCCGAAGTCCGCCGCCACAAAGCCTGAGCCACTCGTAAGAACCCCCTCTGCGAGTGGCAAGGCCGTCGACACCACGGATGAACGCCGATTTTCGTCGCAACGCGCTACGGACGAACCAGCGTTTTGGGAGAGGCAACGCAGCGGTGGGGCTTTCTACGAGGGGCTCAAAGCCTGAGCCTCCCGTACCAACCGTCTCGTGCCGCTCGAATTTCGGACGAACGCCAAAGACAGCACAGCGAACGCCAGGTTCAATCGTCGGTCGGGACGCAATGCGAGAGCGTCAAGCCTCCGCCGCCCCGCATCACCTCCAGCGAGCCCTCCGTGTTCCAGCGGACGAGGCCCGCCCGACCGATGCGTGTCAACATCGTTCTCGCTCGGTTCGGAGTCTTCTCTAGCTCGGTGCGCCCTCCCGCTGACCTGCGCTCCAGAGCCGTCCGTGACCTTCTTCTCCCGCCGTCGGACGCCCCCTGCGGGGGCTCCAAGAAGCT
Organism: Deltaproteobacteria bacterium; assembly: GCA_016938035.1. Classification (GTDB taxonomy): domain Bacteria; phylum Myxococcota_A; class UBA796; order UBA796; genus JAFGVK01. The sequence continues at coordinate 15,741 of JAFGVK010000058.1, forward strand.
CCACGACCGCTCTTCCGCTCCGGTCCGTTGCATCATGTGAGGAGAGCGTCGCGGCCCCCCCTGATGGGGAAGCCTCCCTGAGGGGTGTCATGCGGCGGCCGCCGTCTCGCCACCGACCGCTACAGCACCGCAGGCGTCCACGCTCCAAGGGCGTCGCCGCTCTCCAGCCGGCGCTCCAGGGGCGCGGGGGGGCGCGGAGGCGACCGCGGGCGCTGCCCCTCAGCCAGCGATCCCCACCGAGGGCCGGAGCCCACAGCGCGGGGGTGGGGACCGCTTAGACCTCTAGGTCCCGACACGCGGGGCAGAGCCCCTCGAAGCGCAGCGTCATCGAGCGAACATCCCAGCCAGCCCGCTCGCCGGCGATCATCGCGCCCTGCTCGAGGATCTCGCGGGCCTTGGCGGACACCGGCACGTCCACCACCGCCCCGCAGGCCGCGCACACCATGTGGTGGTGCTGATCGAGGCAGGCGTCGAAGCGGAACAACCCCACCGAGTCCACGAAGCGGCGGATCGCCTGCAGCTCCACCAGCTTGGCGAGGTTCTGATGCAGGGTGGCCACCCCTGGCGCCTCGTCCTGCGTCCGAATGGCGTCGATCAGCTCAGCGGCGCTGGGGTGATCCTTCCGCCCCAGCAGCTCCTGGAGCAGGCGCACCCGGGCGTCGGTGGGTCGGATCCCCATCCGCTCGAGTCGCGCTCGCGCTGCTGAATTCATGGCGTTCATGAGCCCATACTTACCTGAGCACAGCCGAGGTCAAAGGATACCCGCGGATTTCGTATCCTGCCCCTATGTCGCCGACCTCCGCGGTGTCCCGTCCAGCAGGCGCTCGGGCGCCGTCGCGAGGCTCACCCCACGCCGCGCCGATCGACCCTCAGCGCGACGGCGGCGCCGAGTAGGAGAGGGTCTGGAGAAACAGCGCCGGATCCTCCTCGTCGAGGATCCTGACCACGTCCTGCCGGACCCGACGCTTCATCTCGGCGTAGGTGGCGGTGCGCTTCTTGCCCAGCTCCGCCGCCAGCGCGATGGCCTCAGGGAGCAGCGCCTCGTCCGCCACCGCCCGGTCCACGAAGCCGATCTCCACCGCCTCAGGAGCGGTCAGGCGGGCGCCGGTGTAGTAGACCTTGCGGAAGCCTGCCGGGGACATGGTCGCCTGACAGATCGCGATCATCCCGGGCAGCAGGGGGATGTTGATGTCCACCTCCGGGGCGCAGATCCAGCCGCGGTCCTCCCGCATCAGGCGGAAGTCCATGTGGGCGGCCAGGAACAGCCCCGCCGCGAAGGTGTGGCCGTTGAGGGCCCCCACCGTGGGCTTGGGGAACAGGGTCACCCGCCTGAAGAGGGCGTTGACCGACCGCAGGTAGCCCGTCAGCACCGGCAGATCGCGGATGTGCCCCATCATCCAGCCCAGGTCCAGGCCGTTGGAGAAGAACTTGGGGTCCGCCCCGGTGAACACCACCGCGCGCACCTCGGGGTCCGCCTCCAGCGCGTCCAGGGCGTCGAGCAGCCCCTGCACCAGGTCAGGGTGGAAGCGGTTCTCGCGCTCGTGGTCCATGGTGAGGACCGCGACCCGCTCGGCGGCGTGCTTCTCGATCTTGAGCATAGAGACTCCCTGCGTCAGGGGTCCCCACTACCCCGTTCCCGCCCACGTCGCGACCCTGGGCGCCGCCTGCGGCGGGCGCGAGGTGATCCGGGCGCCTGTGGCTTGTCCCCCGCGCCACCGGGCGAGCGGCAGGAGGCGGTCGTCGCGCGGGCAGCGCTGCGACCTGGCGCCCGCCGGGTGCCCCCCCAAGGGTCTCGCGGGCCGCCTCGACGGCCCCGTCGCGGGGGCCCTCTCTCTAGGCGAGCGCGCCCCACGAGGTGTGCAGGGGCCCCACGGCCTCCTCCACCGCGCTCAGGAAGCGCCACTCGGACGCGGCCTTGAGCATCGCGTTGTGGTCGGGATAGAGCGGCCGGTCCACCGCAAGGAAGTCGACGTGGCGCCGCACCTCGGCGTGGGCGGCCCTGGTGCCGATCCCCGGCTGGTAGTCGCGGAAATCCAGCGCCTGCGCCGCGGCCATCAGCTCGATGCCCACCACCCCGTGGGCGACCTCGAGGATCTGCCGGGTCTTGAGGGCGGTGTTCATCCCCATCGACACGAAGTCCTCCTGGTCCGCGGCGGCGGGGATGGACTGGAAGAAGGCCGGCGCCGACAGCATCTTCTGCTCCACGATCTGCATGTCCGCCGTGTACTGGGACAGCATCAGCCCCGAGTAGAAGCCCGCGTCCTTCGCCAGGAAGGGCGGGAGCCCCGCCGAGAGCGCCGGGTTCGTCAGGCGGTTCAGGCGCCGCTCGGACAGCACCGACACCATGGTCAGCACCCCCCCGAGGGTGTCTACGGGCACAGAGATCGGGGTGCCCTGGAAGTTCGCGCCGGTGAGCACCACCCCCTCCTCGTAGAGGAAGATCGGGTTGTCGCCCACCCCGTTGATCTCCACCTCCAGCTGCTCGCGGGTCCAGCGGAGCTGATCGCGGGCCGCCCCGATCACCTGCGGGGTGGAGCGCATCGAGTAGGCGTCCTGCACCCGCACCGGCGCCCCCGGCTTGCGGAGGTCGGAGCCCTCGATCATCTTGCGGATGTTCGCTGCGGAGCGCACCGCGCCCGAGAAGCCCCGCAGCTCGTGGATCCTGGTGTCGTACGGCTTGAGGTTGGCGCGCAGGGCCTCTAGCGACATGGCCGCGGCGATCTCGAACTGCTGCAGCGCCCGCTCGGCGTCCACCGCGATCAGGGTCGAGATCGCGCAGGTGAGGTTGGAGCCGTTGATGGTGGCGAGCCCGTCGCGCGCCTCCAGACCAGGCACCGGGATCCCCGCCCGCTCCATCGCGACCGCGCCCGGCAGGCGCTCGCCCTGGTAGTAGGCCTCGCCCTCGCCGAGGAGCAGCAGGGCGATCTGGCTCATCGGCGCCAGGTCCCCGCTCGCCCCCACCGAGCCCTTCTCGCACACCACCGGGGTCACGCCCTTGTTGAGCATCGCGATCAGGGTCTGCGTGATGATCGGGCGGGGGGCGGAGTGCCCGTGGGCGTGGACGTTGGCCCGCAGCAGCATCGCGGCGCGCACGTGGTCCAGCGGGATCGGGCGGCCGATGCCCGCTGCGTGGTTGTAGATCAGGTTGCGCTGGAAGGAGCGCACCTGCTCGTCCGACAGCCGGACCTCGGAGAACTCCCCGATCCCGGTGTTGACCCCATACATCACCTCACCGGCGGCGAGGCGCCCCTCGATGAAGGCCCGACAGGCGGTGATGCGGGCGAGGGCGTCGGGGTCCAGCTCCACCAGCTCCCCGTGGCGGGCCACCCGCTCGACGTCATAGATGCTCAGACCGGTGCCAGTAAGGCGAATCGTCATAGGTCCTCCAGGAGACGACACAGCGCGACGCACACCCACCCACCCCGCTGGGACGCCCGTCTGCCGAGCACCTGCGCGTCCACCGATTAGCTACGCGGAGGGCTCCCCGTCAAGGACAAAGCGCACGCCCCGATCGGTCCGCTGTTATCGGGATCATCTCGCTACGAAGGCCCGGTCAGCGGCGGCAAGCACGGCCTCCACGCCCAGGTGCTCCAGGATCGTGTAGCGCTCTGGCTTCACCCGGGCCGAGACCCGGATCGCCTCCCGCAGCGGCTCCCACCCGATCCCCCAGCCCTCCAGGTCTCGGCGGCTCACCGGCAGGCCCACCCTGGCCATGCCCTCCCGGACCGGCTCCCAGTCCGCCTCGTGGGCCACCAGCGAGATCAGCGTCCCCACCCCCACCAGCACCCCGTGCGTCGCCCGCGACGGGTACTCGAGGATGTTCTGCCAGGCGTGGTAGAGCTTGTGCTCAAAGCCGCTCGCGGGCCGGGACGAGCCCACCCGCCCCATCGCCTCCCCCGAGGACACCAGGCCCGCCGCCAGGGTGAGGATCAGCTCCTCGTCCTCCAGCGCCGCCCCCGCCAGGATGCGCTGCAGCACCACCTCCGCCGCCGAGCGCGCGTGGAGCATCGCCAAGTAGTCCATCTTCTCCTGCTCGAAGCGCACCGCGAGCTGCCAGTCCAGCGTCGACGCCAGGTTCGACAGGGCGTCGCCGATCCCCGAGCGCATCATGGTCAGGAAGAAGGGCTTGTCCTCCGGCCGCCTGGGGAGGATCCTGCCCAGGTCCACCACCACCCCGAAGGGGGTGTTCGCCCGCGCGGTCACGTTTCCCGGACCGTCGGGGCGGATCACCGAGAAGGGCGAGGCGATGCCGTCGTTGGCGAGGGAGGTGGGGACGGAGATACAGGGGATGTGGAGCTGGAAGCTGATCAGCTTCGCCAGGTCGACCACCGTGCCGCCCCCCACCCCGAACACCACCCCGGTCAGCTTCGCCCCGTACAGGCGCCGCTCCCATGGGTGCTCCTCGTCCGACCACACCCGCGGGGGCACGCTCATCGCCTGGATGACCCGCGCGGCCTGCGCGTACATGTTGCCGCGGATCAGCTCCTTTCGGGGGCGCAGCCCCGCCGCCTGCAGCTCGCGGAACAGGGCCTCTCCGGCCAGCTCCCAGGTGCGCTCATCGGCGAGCACCAGCGGGCGGTAGAGGCTGTCGACCTCCACGTGGCGCTCCACCTCGGCGAGGATCGACGGGATGCGCGCCGAGATCACCACGAAGCGCGGGATCACCAGGGCGTTGGGGCGCCGCGGCTCAAGCCCCTGATAGACACCCAGCGTGCGGTTCAGGGCGTGGTCCATCAGGGTGGGCAGCAGCTTGGGCATCGGGCCTCCTCAGGCCCTGATGCTATCACCGCCGGCCCCCCTCCGCGGAGCCCATCGGGCACCGGCTCGCTGGCCTCTCGACGCGTGTCCTTGTTCTCACGCGCGTCGCGCACAGAAGTACGCTTCCTCCCAAGGGAACGGCGGCCACAGGCCGATAGGCCTGGCGACTCGGCGCCCGTCGCCAGTCTGGCAGCTTCGACGGGCAACTTCATGGTATTGTTCCTGTGGAATGCTGGAGCGTGTCCTGTGAGACTGCCCGGCGGATCGCCCGGTGCCGCCCATCGCACCCGAGGCTACTGGCGCCTGCGGCCGATCAGGCCAACGAGGCCGAGGAGCGCGCCGAACAGGCCCCCCTGCACCCCACCGCTGGTGGAGCAGCCGCAGCCCAGCTCCTCGCGCGAGCACCAGTCGTCCACGCAGCTGTCGGCACAGCCCCCCTCGCAGCCGCTCTCGCGCTCCCAGTCGTAGGCGCCGTCCTGCGCCCCCTCCTCGCCGCTGGTCTGGTCGTCGCCGCCGTCGGTGGGGTCGGTGCCCTCGGCCACCTCGTCGCCGTCGAGCGCCCCGCCGCCGTCGGTGTCGGCGCTGAGGGGGTCGGTGCCCAGGTCCACCTCCTCACCGTCGACCAGCCCGTCCCCGTCCGAGTCGGGATCGAAGGGGTTGCAGCCCTCGTCGCGCTCGGCCCCGTCGCCCAGCCCGTCCGCGTCGGTGTCCTCTGCGAGGGGGTCGGTGCCGTAGCCCAGCTCCTCCCCGTCCTCCAGGCCATCCGCGTCGGTGTCAGAGGCGGTGGGGTCGGTGCCCAGGTCCACCTCCTCACCGTCCTGCAGGCCGTCCTGGTCCGAGTCGCTCGACAGGGGATCGCAGCCCTGCCCCACCTCGTCGCCATCCGCCAGGCCGTCGCCGTCCGTGTCGCCAGAGGTGGGATCGGTGCCGCCCTGCACCTCGTCACCGTCGCTGAGGCCGTCGGCATCCGTGTCGCCCGCGAGGGGGTCGCAGCCCTGCTCCGCCTCCTCGCCGTCCAGCAGGCCGTCGCCGTCGGTGTCGGGGTTGGAGGGGTCGGTGCCCTCCCAGCGCTCGTCGTCGTCCGACACGCCGTCGCCGTCCCGGTCCGCGCGGTCGTCGCCGCAGCTCCCGTCCCAGCCGGTGTCGGAGCAGGTGCTGCAGTCGCTGAAGGTGCTGCTGTCGACGATGATGCAGCCGGTGAGAGAGAGGGAGAGAGCGGTCGAAAGGAGCAGGGTGCGCATGGTGTCCTCCACAGTGTTGCGCCGGTAAAGACACCGGTCTCGGTGCGGTGCGCTACCCCGACGCACAAAGGATGTGCGGAGCCCGCCCCCCCACGCCGCCTGGTGGGCGCACCCCGGCCCTCTGCCACCGCACCCCACCCGCGCTCTGGTCGATGGCGCCCAGCAGATCGGAAGGAAAGCCATCAACGGCCGCCCCGGCGGGCCAGGTGGCGAGGGCCCTCCCGTCCTCTGGGTGACGCCTCCCTCCGAGGGTCGAGGCGCTGTGGAGCGCCGTCCCCTGGAACCTGCGCGGGCGAACGCCCCCGGTAGGGAGGCGCCCCCTGGACGAGGGCGCTCGTCGATCGGCCCTCGCTACCGCCGCGCCTGCGGCGTCACCTGCCCCGCGAACACCTCCGCCCAGCGGATCCGCCCGGTCATCTGCATCAGCGCGAACAGGGTCACGATCCCCAGCACCGTCAAGGTGAGCCCGGTGTAGCCCTCCCAGAAGTGAGCCAGCGAGAAGCCCACCAGGTACAGGAGCTGCGCCGCCCCCGCCTCGACCAGGGCGAAGCGAGCCCCCACCACCAGCCGCAGGTAGCTCACGACCAGCGCCACGCTCACCGCACTCGACAGGGCGAAGGCAGCCTCCACCGGGAGCCTGTCCGCGGAGTAGGCGAAGAGCAGGTGAAAAGCAAAGAAGGCCGCGGCGAGGAACAGGTGGTTCACAGGGTGGACCTCCACCCCCTTCAGCAGCCCCAGCACGTAGATCCACAGCATGAACAGGCCCAGCGAGATGGGCGCAGAGAAGGACATCGCTGACGACAGCGGCCCGGGCTGGATGTGCTCAGGCATCACCATCCCCATCCCGTGCCCCGAGACCAGCCGCGAGAAGGTCCAGCTCAGGCGCCAGCCCTCACCCACGCGCTCCTTCGCAGACGGAGACATGGTGAAGGGGGGGAAATCGATGTCGGCGAAGTCCGTGCTCATCACCAGCGAGAAGTCGCGCAGCTGCCCTACCCCATGGTCGCGGGCGGGGCTGTAGCTCCAGGTGGTCATGCCCCGCGAGCGATAGGCGACCGCGAAGCGTATCTCCTGCCCAGGCGTCACCTCCACCGGGACGGTGATCCGCCCGTTCACCGGCAGGTGCTCGTCCGCAACCTCCACCCCGTCCACCGTGAAGGAGAAGTCGTCGTACACCCCGTCCACCAGGGGAAAGTCGAAGCTGAGGCTGAGGGTCCCCGCCTCCGTCCCCGCGTGGGTGTAGGCGTAGGCGCCGCGGAAGGCCACGTCGTAGAGGGGAAACCACAGCAGCCCCTTGCGGCGCGCGTCGAGGTGCAGGTCCGCGGTGATGTCTGAGGCGTCCAGCTCGCCGACGCGGGACCTGGTCTCCCAGGTGGTGACCACCCTGGTGCGCGGGTCGCCCTTGGCGTCGTAGACCGTTCGGCCAAACTCGGTGATGACCTCCTCGCGGGTGTTCGGGACCTGCCAGGAGAAGCTCAGCGCCGGCGCCTGTTGCGTGTGCGGCTGGCCCCACAGGTCCGCGACCGCCCCGTAGAGCGCCCCCTGCTGAGAGGACGTGCGCGCAGAGGTGATGCCCCCCAGGCTGAACCAGGCCACGGTGGCGACGACCAGGATGACCCCCAGCGAGAGGATTCGGAGAAGCTGAGACACGGACACCTCCTATAGATTCAAATCTCGGATCAGTTGCTGTCGGCGCCCCTCCCACCCTCGCCCCAACCGGCCCCATCCGAGGTGATCCACCCAGCGAGCACCAGGGAGATCACAGCAACATAGGCGACGAGCGGCGCGCCGAGGGTGACGAGGCGGAGGGATGACACGAGCACCTCTGAGGAGCTGTTGCGCAACGCGCGCGACGCTCCAACCAAAGCAAGGGTCGTGCCTACCGCCCCGAAGGGTTCGCGCCCAACCTCCCGCCGCGCGCGTCGGCGAGGCGCAGCTCCCCGCGCCCCCAACGCCAGCCAGCGCCCGCACCAAGCCAGGGGTGCCCCCTCTCCTCAGGGCCGCCCCGCTGCCTGGAGGCTCTGGCAGGAAATCCGGTCCGCGCGCACAGCGTCGTGAGCCCCTCGAAAACAGTCCCACCGCTGCGCTGCCTCTCCCAAGACGCTGGTTCGTCCGTAGCACGTTGCGACGAACATCGGCGTCCTCCCGGAGCGTCGGCGGCATGGCCACGCGCAGCGGGGGTCCATACGAGGGGCTCAAGTCGTGGAGCCACCGGCTTGTCCGAGGCTCAGCATGCCCCAACGCCCGGCGCGGAGCGCGAGGCACGCACCGATAACGCTGGTTTGTTCGTATCAGCCCCCTGCCGCGGCGCTCCACGGGCGCGGCGGGGGCTGCAAGGGGACGCTGCGCCCGAGCCGATCGGCCACGATGATCGCGACCTCGTGCATACCGAAGGATGCGCCCGTAGAATCGGTTTGTTCGTGTCAGCCCCCTGCCGCGGCGCTCCACGGGCGCGGCGGGGGCTGCAAGGGGACGCAGCGCCCGATCCGATCGGCCACGATGATCGCGACCTCGTGCATAGCGCCGGATCTACCAGACGACTCGACGGCCATCACACGCAGGGGACGGACGTTTGGGCCGGATCTCCTGCCCGGGAGCGCCGCCGGGGAGGCCGAGGCCCCCGACGCCACCACGCCTGGAGCGCGCTCGGCGCCCGCGGGGCGGCGGCGCTCACGCTGAGGAGGGATCACCGCCCGGCTGCCAGCCAGCGCGCCCAAGGGTCGCACCAGAGGCGCACCATCCCGTGCATCGGGTCCGCTCCTGGCGCCAGCTCACCTCCCCAAAGGCGGCCCCCTCTCCTGACCGTCGAACCCCGGTGAAAGGGCTAGCGCACCAACCGGACCATGGTCACCTCGGGCAGGGGCGCGAACTCACCGGCCAGCTCCTCGGGGATGTGGATGTCGGCGTTTCCCTGGTGATCCACGTCGCCCCCGATCAGCACCCCGTAGAACTGGGCGTTCCCAAGGTAGTTGACGATCGACCCAGGTGCCTGGATCACCGCGTAGGTGGCGGTGTTGGCGTGGAAGGTGACCTCTCCGTTGGCCGAGTAGTCGGTCACCACGTTCCCGTGATGATCGGTGGTCTCGGTGGTCTCGGTGGAGTCCACCTGGATCACGAAGTCCCGCGGATCTCCGCTGCCGGAGAGGCTGTTGACGATCGCCCTGGCCTGGAGGTTCACGTCGCCGTCCACGCAGAACACCACCGCGCCGGTGACGCTCAGCTCGATCTTGGTCCCGACGTTGAAATCCTCTAGGTAGTAGACCTTGGGGTGCTCCTGAGTGCCGCCGGGGATGGTGATGGTGGTGTCATGGGACGGGCTGCCGTCGTCGAAGTAGGTCCCGGTGAAGGTGCCCGAACCGTGCCCGGTGGTCCCGGTCACGATCTGGCTCACCAGGGCGTTGTCGTTGGTGGTGCGGGCGTCGGCGCAGTCCACCTGCGCCACCTCCACGTCCTCGTCCATGTGGAACAGCTCGTCCACCCGGTACGCGTGGCCCCGGTCGTCGAGGGTGTCCCCGTAGCCGAGGGTTCCCCAGACATCGACGGAGCCCATGATGGTAAAGTCTCCGTTAGAGCAGGTGTTTCCGTCGTGTCCGATGTTGGATCCCCCGTACGCGCCGTCCGCGAGAGCGTAGGAGTCCACCTTGGGGTTGCCGTTCATCTCGTAGTTTCCGTCGCCGATCATCCCGCAGCCATGGGTGGAGCTGTTGCCGGTGATCGCCACGGCGATGGCCGAGGCTCCGGCTGTGGGGGCGCTCATCCCCACCAGACCCGCGATCACGGGCTCCACAGGGGCGCTGCGCACCTGGACCCTCACCGCGTTCACCTCGGGATCTGTGGGGCCCTTCGCCGTAAAGACCTGCTCTCCAAAATCCCAGAGCCCGAACTCAACACCCCCCCTCGGGATCGTGAACCCCGACCCAAACATGGGGTTCACCTCCACCGTCTGCTCCGCGCGGTCCACCGCCACGGTGTACTCGCGTTCCCCGATCAGCGCCGAGCTAGCGGCGAGGGTCGCGGCGTCCGCCACCGCCTGAGCCGAGGAGCGGGCGGTGTAGAAGCTGCTGCCGTCGATCGCGAGCGCGGTGGCAGCCAGGATCATGGGCAGCATGATGACGAACTGAGCGGCGCTGCTACCCCGACGCCCAACGAAACGTTCGCTTCTCATGATCTCTCCAAAGCGTGTTGTCCTCAGACAAAGTGAACCGCCGCAACCTCACAGCGCCCCCTGAACTAGGCGCTGGCGCGCCGAGCGCGCGCCCAGCCCCAGCGCCTTCACGACGAGGGATCAGGCCCCTGATCTTCCACCCGCATCAGAAACTGCCACTGGATGTTGCGAGGGGCCGGAGTCAACCCGAACAAGGGCTCGTAGGGTAGCTCCACCTGCACTCCAACCAGCTGATCCGGCCAGGCGCTCGCTCCATCCACCGCCCGGACCGTGCCGCGGGTGCCAAAGCCCGCGTCGACCAGCGCGCTCCGAGTAGCAGACTCCACCAAGGCCCCCCACTCCCCCGCCGAGTGGTCGTAGTCCATCACGGCGACCTCACGCACCGTGCCTCGAACGACCGAGATGACCGATTGCTCCTGAAAGAAGTACCAGGAGAAGTCAAGCATGGCGCCGATGAACACCAGCAGCACGGGAAAGATGAGCCCGAATTCGATGGCGTTGGAGCCCCTTCGGCGGAACCCACGACCGCGTTCCATCATGGAATCATCCAGTGAGAGGAGAGTGGAGACAGGCAAAAGGCTGATAGCCCATCCCTAATGTACCACCCTCCGCGCAGCCTGAGGCAGGCGCGATGGTAAGGCATCGTTAGGGAAAACCGCGATTACCGGCGGACTACCTTACGCTGCGATCGATGGCGTGCTGCCAGCGCTGCACCGCCGCCGCGGAGCCAAGGACGATGAGGTGGGCCCCCGCCTCAAGGAGCATTTCCTTGGGGGGAACGTGCACATACTCGCCATTCACCCGCCTCACCGCCATCACCACCAGGTCCTGCCCGTGGTAGACCCCCACCTCCGACAGCCTCCTCCCGGCGAGGTTGGAGCCGGGTGTGATGAGGAGCTGCGACACCCTCACGTCCTTGTCCATGTTCCGGAGCATCACGTCGAGGAACTCGACGACCTGCGGGCGGATCAGCTCCGAGGACATCCGCATGGCGCCGATGTGCGTGGTGCTCACGACCGAGTTGGCGCCGGCCCGGTACAGCTTGGGCACAGAGGCAGGCTCCACCGCCTTGGCCACGATCCGCAGCTTGTCATTGAGGGCCCGCGCCGAGAGGGTGAGGAACAGGTTGTCCCTGTCGTCGGGCAGCGCCGCCGCGAGCCCGGTCGCGTCAGCGATCCCCGCGGCGCGGAGCACCTCGTCGTCCTCCGCCGACCCCACCACATAGGGGAACTCGCGCCCCACCTCCGCCGATGCGGCGAGGAGCTGCTTCTCGTGGTTGTCCACCGCCACGAAGGGGGTGTGGGTCGCGATGAGCTCGCGGATCACGTCCACCCCGGTGCGCCCCGCGCCCACCACCACGAAGTGACCTCTCATCTGGCTGATCTTGCCGCTCATTCGGTTCCTCCGGAGCACCCCGCCGAGATCGCCCTCGACGATCAGCGCGGTGAGGGTCGAGGCGAAGTACAGGAGCGTCCCGCTCCCCAGGAGGATCAGGAGCACCGTCCAGAGGCGAGCCAAGCCCAGCCCGTCCATGCCCGGCAGGGTCTCGCCGAACCCTACGGTGGAGAGGGTGATGAGCGTCATATAGGCGCAGTCGCCCCAGTCCCAGCGGCCGTCGCCCAGCCACCAGTAGCCCGCGGTCCCCACCATGACGACCATGAGGAGGAACACCGCGGCGGTCCACATCCGCCGCATGTGCTTGTAGAAGGCCTGGTCGAGCGCCCCCCCGCCGTAGCCTGTTCCCCGCGCCCTCCGCCGGGAGGAGCCGTGCCAGCCCGCGAGCCTGAGCTTCACGCCCAAGCCCAAGCGCGCCGCCCCCACCCAGAGCGCCATCGCCTCACAGCACGAACCGCCACAGGAGCCACAGGGCCATCACCACCACCATCAGGCCCACCGCGATGGGCGCGATCTGCATCACCTTCGCGGGGGGCTCCTCCTCCGGCAGGGACGGGGGCTCCGGGAGGTCATCGCCCACCTCAGGTCCCGACTCCGTGGGGTCGTCATCCATCCCGAGGAAGTCCTCCTCGTCCGCGGCCTCCAGGTGCGCGGGGCCAGGCATCACCACCGGAGACGGGCCAGCGGCCGGCACCACCGACGGTCCGGGAGCTGGCATCATCACCGGAGACGGGCCTGGCGGGAGGGTGGGGATCGACTGCACCATCACCACCGGCCCCTCACCGAGGGCGGCGACAGGCTCCCCAGCGCTGGGGGCTGAGTCCTCGAGCGCCTCCGCCGCCACCGCGGTGGGGGCCAGGGGCTGTGGGACATCCTCTGGCGCCCGCTCCTCGGGCACCGGGGTGAGCGCCCTCCGGGGGGCCAGCGGCGCGCTGTCCGCCGGCTGCTCCTCCGGCAGCGGGACCATCGTGTCGGAGCTCTGAGGGGCGCGCATCGGCTCCGGCGGCGCCTCCGGCGGGAGGGCGGGGGCGGGACGTTCCCGCACCACCGGCACTGGGGGTGCCACCCGGACCGGCTCCTCGACCAGCTGCCTGGACGGCGGCGGCGCGTCGACCACCACCCCCTCGAAGCCCCGCGCCCTCGCCAGGGTGGCCAGCACCAGGCTGCTCCCCAGGGGGAGGGTAAGATCCTGAGATCCCCCCTCGTCCTCCGCGACCTGGGCAAACAGCCCCTTGCTCTCGAAGGGGATGGTCAGGCGGAGGGACCGTGGCGAGGCGCCAAAGGCCTCCCGCACCGCCACCGCGTCGAGCACCACCTGCCCGGAGATCACCCGATCGACGCGCTCCTCCCCATCACCGCACAGATCGCGCAGCGCCTCGCGCTTCACCGCGACCCTGGCGCTGCCCGCGCGGACCTTGAGGAGCGGGCGGCTCACCGCCTCCTCCGCCGCCTTGGCGACCACCGCGGCGTCCACCGACAGCTCGACCCTCCCCTCCCTGGATCGCGCCACCTCACCGGGGACCCGGAGCTCCACCGCCACCACCACTGAGGGCTGGAATTCCCCGGTGTCGCGCACCTCGTCCACCTCGCGCGCCCCGGCGAGCTCAGTGGGCGACCGATCGTCAAACAGCTCGGTGGCGCCTGCCTCCACGTACAGCTCAGTCTCCTGGTGCTCCACGTAGATCTCGGTCTCCTGGAGGTCCGACGCGAACTCCGTGGGGAGCGCCTCCAGCTCCTCCTCGGCCGGGTCCTCGGCGAGCAGCTCGCCCAGCTCGCGCCGCGTGGAGCCGCTGCCCGCCTTGCGCTCCAGGTCCAGCAGCTCTCTCCGGGCCGCGCCCATGTTCGGGTAGCGATCGCTCGGGTCCGAGGACATCAGGCGGGCGAGCACCCGCCCCAGCCCCGGCCACTGGCTCACCACCGGCGCGATCGAGAGGCCGGGGTCGCCCCGCTCAGCCGCTGTACGCGCGTCCTCCCCCTGCCAGGGGGGGTCGCCGGTCACCAGCCCGAGGGTGATCGCCCCCAGCGACCACTGGTCTGTCTCTGGCCCAGGCCTGGCGCCTCGGGCGATCTCAGGCGCCATCCAGGCGGCGTCTAGCGGCCGGAACGCCCCGAAGCCCAGGAGCCACAGCGCCCCGTCCGGCCCGAGCAGCACCCGCTCTGGAGACAGCGTGCCGTGGACCGTCGCCTTGCGGTGGGCGTGCTGCAGGGCGCCAGCGAGCTCGACAGCGATGTCCATCACCGTGGCGGGCCGCATGGAGAGCTTCCCCCGCCGCCGCGCCTCCATCACCTGAGCCAGGCTCCCCCCCCGCACCCGGCCCAGCACCAGCGCGCCGCTGCCGCCGTAGTACGCGAGGTGCGCCGGCACCCGCTCGTCCTCTAGCGCCCGATACCGCTCAGAGGCGCGCTGCAGGGCCGCGCGCTGCTCCAGGGTCGGCGCGGCGCCCAGCAGGCAGACCATCGCCTCCGGGGGCTGGTGGTGGTCCGCGCGCACCGCGGCGTACCAGTCTCCGTCCTCGCCGATGGCGATAGGAGCTGTGATCTCGTAGGGTCCCACGCGGAGCCCGATGGCTGACATCCCACCTCCTCTCGGCCCCCGTCCGTGTTGACGGGAGCCCCGGGGCAGCTGCCTAGTATGCCCCCTCACGGCGGGGCGCAACGGGCGCGGTTCAGCCGAGCTTCAGGCGGGCCTCAGCGAGCTCCAGGCGCGCCTCGAGCACCTTCCACTCTTCGGGGCTAGCGCCCACCATCGCGGCGGACACCGCCTCGCGCTCTGCCTCTGCGGCGGCCCGATCGATCTGCGCGGGGCGCTCACACGAGTCGGTGAGCACCACGACGTGGTTGCCCGACACCTCCGCGAAGCCGCGCCCTACCGCGAAGGCGAGCTCCTCCCCGTCGGCGAGCAGGCGGATGACCCCTCCCCGCACCAAGCTCAACACGCGATCGTGCCCGGCGAGCACCTGGTACTCGCCCTCCCACCCGGAGACGGAGATGTCGCGCGCCTCCCCGTGAAAGACCTGAGCCTCTGGGGTGACGATGGTGATCAGGAGAGAGTCAGACATATCAGGCCTCGTCCGCCATCTTCTTGGCCTTCTGGATCGCCTCTTCGATGGTGCCGACCATGTAGAAGGCGCCCTCCGGGAGGTGATCGTGCTTGCCGGTGAGGATTTCCTTGAAGCCGCGGATGGTCTCCTCCTTCTTGACGTAGACGCCGGGCGAGCCGGTGAAGGTCTCCGCCACATGGAAGGGCTGCGAGAGGAACTTCTGGATCTTGCGCGCGCGCTCGACCAGCAGCTTGTCCTCGTCCGGCAGCTCGTCCATGCCGAGGATGGCGATGATGTCCTGCAGCTCCTTGTAGCGCTGCAGCACCTCCTGCACCTGCCGGGCGGTGGTGTAGTGGTCCTCGCCCAGGATCAGCGGGTCGAGGATCCGCGAGGTGGAGTCGAGGGGGTCCACCGCGGGGTAGATGCCGAGCTCGGAGATCTTGCGCGAGAGCACGGTGGTCGCGTCCAGGTGCGCGAAGGCCGTGGCGGGCGCCGGATCGGTGAGGTCGTCCGCGGGCACGTAGATCGCCTGCACCGAGGTGATCGAGCCCTTGGAGGTGGTCGTGATCCGCTCCTGCAGGGTGCCCATCTCGGTGGACAGGGTGGGCTGGTAGCCGACCGCGGAGGGGATACGGCCGAGGAGCGCCGACACCTCGGAGCCCGCCTGCGTGAAGCGGAAGATGTTGTCGATGAAGAACAGCACGTCCTGACCGGCCACATCGCGGAAATACTCCGCGACGGTGAGGGCGGAGAGGGCGATGCGGGCGCGGGCCCCAGGGGGCTCGTTCATCTGCCCGTACACCAGCGCCACGCGCGAGTCCTCGGAGTGGATGGTGGGGAGGCCCCGGTCATCGAGCTTGATGTGGCCGTGCTCGTCCTTATCGGCCGAGATGACGCCAGACTCCATCATCTCGAACCACAGGTCGTTGCCCTCACGGGTGCGCTCGCCGACGCCGCCGAAGACGGAGTAGCCGCCGTGGCCCTTCCCGACGTTGTTGATCAGCTCCATGATGAGCACGGTCTTGCCCACCCCGGCGCCGCCGAAGAGGCCGATCTTGCCGCCGCGGGAGTACGGGGCGAGGAGGTCGATGACCTTGATCCCCGTCTCGAACATCTCCACCTCGGTGGACTGCTCGGTGAAGGTCGGGGCCTCGCGGTGGATGCCCCAGCGCTCGTCCGCGTTGATCGGGCCGAGCATATCCACCGGCTCACCGATCACGTTCATGATCCGCCCCAGCGCCCTGGGGCCCACCGGCACCTGGATCGGCGCGCCGGTGTCGCGGACCTTGGTGCCCCGCGACAGGCCGTCGGTGAGGTCCATCGCGATCGCGCGGACCGTGTTCTCGCCCAGGTGCTGGGCCACCTCGAGGGTGAGGTTCTCCTCCGCGTCAGAGATGCGGGGGTTACCGAGCCGGAGCGCGGTGAGGAGGTCAGGCAGGTGCCCGGGGGGGAACTGAACGTCCACGACCGGACCCATGACCTGCTTGATTTCGCCGTACGTGGCTTCCATGGAAGACTCCACTAGAGGGCCTCGGCGCCGGACACGATCTCGATAATCTCGCTGGTGATCGCGGCCTGACGAGCCCGGTTGTACTGAAGGGTGAGGTTGGAGATCAGCTCAGAGGCGTTCTTCGTGGCGGCTGCCATCGCGGTCATCCGCGCAGCGAGCTCGCCCGCCTCGGTCTCGAGGAAGGCCTGGAGCAGCAGGGTGCGCAGGTACAGGGGGAGGAGCGCCTCCATGATCTGCTCCCCGGAGGGCTCGTACTCGTGCTCGACCTGCTGCGCGTCGCCCTGCAGCGCGGTCAGCTCCAGCGGCAGCACGCGGTGCATGCCAGGGCGCTGCACCAGCACGTTGACGAAGGCGTTGCTCGCCACGTGGACCTCGTCGTAGGCGCCCTCGGCGAAGCCGGTGACCAGCAGGTCGGAGAGCTCCCGCACCAGGTCCATCTTGGGGATCTTGTCGTACCCCACCACCGAGCGCGCCACCGCCACCTTGTGGAAGGAGAAGAAGCTCGCCGCCTTGCGACCGTAGCTGAAGATCTCCACCTCGCGCCCAGCGGCGAGCTGCTCCTTCCGCCAGGCGAGGGCCTTGCGGAGGAGGTTCGAATTGAAGGCCCCGCACAGCCCGCGGTCCGAGGTGACCACCACCAGCAGCACCCGCTGCACCCTCTCAGGCCGGCGGAGCAGCGGCGAGGCCACCTCGACCTTGGCCGCGACCCGCCCGAGCACCTCTTGGAGCTGCTCCTGATAGGGCCTCGCGCCCAGCGCCCGCGCGGTGGCCTTGCGCAGCTTGGCCGCCGCCACCAGCTTCATCGCGCTGGTGATCTGCTTCGTCTTGTTGACGGAGCCGATGCGGTTTCGGATGTCCTTGAGGTTCGCCATTCAAGCCTCCTAGGCGACCCAGGTGGACTTGAAGGCCTTGAGCGCGTCGATGATCTGCCCGCGGAGGTTGTCCTTCTTGAGGGACCCCTTCGCGCGCATCGCCGCCACCAGATCACCGCGCTGGCTCACCATGTGCTCCACCGCCGCGTTGAGGAAGGGGTTGACGTGCTTCATCTCCACATCGTCGAGCACCCCGTCGGTGCCCGCCAGGATCTGGATCACCTGGTGCTCCACCGGCAGGGGGAGGTACTGCACCTGCTTGAGCAGCTCGGTGAGGCGCTCGCCCCGCTTGAGCTGGAGCTGGGTGGAGGCGTCCAGATCGGACGCGAACTGGGCGAAGGCGGCCAGCTCGCGGTACTGGGCGAGGGTGAGGCGCAGGGCGCCCGCCACCTCCTTCATGAACTTGACCTGGGCCGCACCGCCGACGCGGGACACCGAGAGGCCCGCGTTCACCGCAGGGCGCTGCCCGCGGTTGAACATCTCGGTCTCCAGGAAGATCTGCCCGTCGGTGATCGAGATCACGTTGGTGGGGATGTAGGCCGACACGTCGCCGGCCTGCGTCTCGATGATCGGGAGGGCGGTGAGGGAGCCGGAGCCCTCGCCCTTCGACATCTTCGCCGCGCGCTCGAGGAGCCGGGAGTGGAGGTAGAACACGTCGCCGGGGAAGGCCTCGCGCCCTGGCGGACGGCGGAGGAGCAGCGAGAGCTGCCGGTAGGCGACCGCGTGCTTGGAGAGGTCGTCGTACACCGCGAGGGCGTGCTGGCCGCTGTCGCGGAAGTACTCGCCCATGGTGCAGCCCGTGTAGGGCGCCAGGAACTGGAGGGGCGCCGACGCCGAGGCCGTCGCGGAGACGACGGTGGTGTACTCCATCGCGCCGTACTTCTTCAGCTTGTCCACCACCTGGGCGACGGTGGACTGCTTCTGCCCGATGGCGATGTAGAAGCAGTGCACCCTGCGCTCAGGATCGTCCTTGAACTCGCGCTGGGCGATGATCGTGTCGATAGCCACCGCGGTCTTGCCGGTCTGCCGGTCGCCGATGATCAGCTCGCGCTGACCGCGCCCGATCGGGGTCATGGCGTCGATGGCCTTGATCCCGGTCTGGAGCGGCTCATGGACCGACTGGCGGGCCACGATGCCGGGCGCCTTGATCTCGACCATGCGGGTCTGAGTGGTGTTGAGGGGAGGGCCGCCGTCGATGGGCTGCCCCAGCGCGTCGACCACCCGGCCCATCAGCTCCGGGCCGACGGGGACCTGGACGATCTGGCCGGTGCGCTTGACCTCGTCGCCCTCGTGGAGGCCGTTGTCCGATCCGAAGATCGCGACGCCGACGTTGTCTTCCTCGAGGTTGAGGACCATGCCCATGACGCCGCCGGGGAACTCGAGGAGCTCCCCCGCCATGGCGCTCTCGAGGCCGTACACTCGGGCGATACCGTCGCCTACGGACAGGATGGTGCCGGTCTCTGCGACCGTGACCCGGGACGCATAGCCCTGGATCTGCTGCTTGAGGATTTCGCTGATCTCGTCGGCGCGAATGGCCATGGGAAAGCTCCTGCCGTTCTCAGGCTTCTGGGACGACCCTAGCGTGAATGAGCTGATGTTTGATTTCAGAGAGGCGTGTGCGGAGGGAGGCGTCATACACCTTGCCCCCTACCCTGGCGATGATGCCCCCGAGGAGCTCGGGGACCACCTTGGTGTCGAGGATCACCGACCTGCCGGTGAGCTGCTCCAGCGCGACCCGGACCTCGATCTCGAGCTGCGGGGTGAGCGGCTCCGCCGCGTCGACCGCGACCCGGACCCTGCCCGCCCGCTCGTCGGCGATGGCGAGGCACTCCTCGACGATGTCGGGGAACAGGACCATGCGGCCCTTGTCGAGCACCAGGCGGAGGAGGTTCGCGCTGAGGGGCTGAAGCGACAAGCGCTCCAGCACCGCGTCGAGCACCCTGCGGCGCTCGTCGAGGGTGAAGAGCGGAGCGCTGAGGGCCTGAAAGGCCGCGCCGCCCTCACCCTGGAGCGCGGCGAGCGCGTCGTTGAGGTCCGCGACCCCAGCCGCGGCCTGGCCCTCGCCCTGGAGCAGGTCCATGAAGGCCGCCGCGTACCGGCGGGCGATGTTGCGATCACCCATGCTTCACCTCAGCGGCGCGGAGGGTCTCAAGGAACTGCGCGGCGAGGCGCCGCTGGTCGTCGGCCTGGACCGTCTCCCGCAGGGTGCGCTCCGCGAGCTGCACCGCGAGCTCCACCGCCTCAGTCCGCAGGGCGGCCTGCGCCCGGCTGGTCTCCTCTCGGATCTGACGGGTGGCGTTGTCGAGGATCTGGGCCGCGGCGTGCTCGGAGCGCTCCTTGAGCTTGGCCTCCTCCTCCGCCGCGCGGCGGACCGCGTCCTCCTCGATCGCCCTCACCTCCCCGTCGAAGGCCTCCATCCGGGCGATCAGCGCCTGGTGGCGCGCGTCGGCCTCTGCCTTGAGGGCGGCGGCGTCCTGGACCTCCTCGCGGATCTCTGCGGCCCGGCCCGCGAGGAAGGACATCAGCGGCTTCTTCGCGAAGTAGCCCAGCACGCCCAGCAGCAGCAGCAGGTTGATGAGGTGCCACTTGAGGCCGTTCAGGGCGTAGGCCTCGTTGGGCTCGTCGCCGAGGGTGGGATCCAGCCACGAGGGCGTGCCGTCGTGATCCTCGTCCGCCCAGGGGTCGTGGTGGCCACCGTGGGCGGCATCCCCGTGGGCGGCATCCCCGTGGGCGGCATCCCCGTGGGCGGCATCCCCGTGGGCGGCATCCCC
>JAFGVK010000059.1 GCA_016938035.1 Deltaproteobacteria bacterium
CCTAGAAGATCACGGCGACGCGGCGATGTCGATCCCGGGAGCCAGCGGACAAGGATCAAGCCCCCCTGGCGGTCGGCGCCACGAGCACCAGAAGCCGCCTCCTACCGTCGTTTGCGATGTGAAGACGCCTGCTCTTGGTCGAGGTTCCTGTCAGTGTCCGAAAAGTGGTGATTATCGGACACTGGGTATTCTTCGGACCCTGACAACGGCACAGTTCGGACGTGGAGGCCCTCGTCGAGAGGGGTCAGACTGCACACCGGCACCTGCTGTGGTGGGTGTCAGGAGGCGCATGACGCCGGTACAACCTGCACTTCTGGCAGTCGCCCATTGTCGTCTGCTATGGCGATTGCTCCAATAGTCGGGTTGAACCTGTGCTCTTGCATGGGGCGCTGTCCCGGCCGTCGTCTATCACCAGGTGTCGATTGGTCGCTGGATCCAAGGGCAGCGGCACCTTGAGCCCCCTGAGGTGAGCGGTGGTTCATGAGCAGGAGG
This sequence comes from Deltaproteobacteria bacterium, assembly GCA_016938035.1. Classification (GTDB taxonomy): domain Bacteria; phylum Myxococcota_A; class UBA796; order UBA796; genus JAFGVK01. The sequence continues at coordinate 493 of JAFGVK010000059.1, forward strand.
ACGAGCCCGTGCTCGCCGGCGACAGCGGGGCGGCTGCGGCCGAGCTCCCGGTCGCTGTGAGCGCTGCGTGGCGGGTGAGCCCCTCTGGGAGATCATGGGCGGGGTGGAGGAGTCGCTGGAGCGAAGAGAGCGGCCTGTACATTTGTTCAGCACCAGCTCTTGGCCGTAGTACCCGTTACTCTCTCATCACGACGAGGTCACCATGGGAGAGAGCACGCACACGCTGAGACCCACCACAGCGCCCCCGGGCTGGGGAACCGCGCTGGAGAACCCGGCGCTGTCGGTCTTTCAGCCCTTCCTGGACGCGCTGCCCGGGGGGAGGGGGCTGCTCGCGGCCGTCGAGGCTCTGGTCTCCTCGGGTGGGTGGTCCTCCCTCCAGTCCCGTGCCCGGGCGCTGTTCGTCGATGAGCTGGGCTACGACGCCCGCAGCGTTCGGCACACCGAGCGCCTGCGCGGCAGGTCGGCCATCGAGGACCTGATCCAGATCGCGGACTACCGGGGTCTCGCCATCGCGGTGGTTCGACTGACCCGCGATCTCTCCGACACCCGCTGGTCGAACACCGCGTCTCACTACGAGCCGGTCTTCCGGCTGCTCCCCGCAGCGCTCCTCGTGTCGTGGGAGCCCGGTGCCGGGGTGATCCGCCTCGTCTATCGTCGCGACGAGGGGGCGCTCCGGAAGCCCCGCTACCGCTGTGCGGCGGGGCCCTGGTACCTCCGGGACCCCGGCGAGGACCTGCTCACCATGACCTGGCGGGTGGCGCAGCTCCGGCCGGTCGCTGGAGACGACCCCCACCGCCTCGAGCAGCGCATCGTCGAGAGCCTGGAGCTGCCGGTGGCGGAGCTCTCCCAGCGCTGGCGCTCGCGCTCTTTCACCCTGACCGATGGTGTGCCTGGTCCCCTGTGGGAGGACGCGACCAGAGCACTCGCAGCCGGTGTGATCGGGCCGGGCTGGTGGGGCCTGGGTGCCGTGCTGCGGCAGCTCTTTCCCGCGACGATGGTCTGGGGAGAGGCCTGGCTGGTCTGTCGGGGCTTCGAGCCGGTCGGGCAGCCGGAGGGGGCCGAGCGCTGCTGGCGGCAGGGAGAGTCCCGCCTTCAGGCAGTGCGCCTGCACTTCGTCCTCCGCTCCTGGGACCTCACCCGCGACTCCGAGCCCTTCACCGTCGACGCGGCACTCCCCGTCCCGACAGCGGGGGGCGAGTACGTGCTCGAGGGAGACCCCTGGTGCTTCGTGCCCCGCCTGGGCGCGCAGCAGGCCACCCCGGAGGACGAAGAGGACGAGGAGATCCTCGAAGACACCGAGGACGACGGTGACGAGGACGAGACGGACGCAGCGGTGACGCAGGACTGGCGCGTGCCGCTGGCGTCGGTCCGGCTCGACAGCCACCTCGCCGAGGTGTTGGAGAGGCGGCTCTCGGGGGTGATCAAGCGGGTGAGGCACCAGGTGAGGCGTCGGACGCGCTTCGGTCGGGAGGCGCTCAGCCCGGGACTGGTCCGCGCCGCGTGGCTCTCCTCGACCCCGCCGGGCGAGCCCTTCCGCCTGCTCCTCGACCGCTCCCTCCGCGGACTCCTCCAGCCGGTCGAGCACCACACCGGGGCCCGCCCACTCGTCGACGTCGAGGTCCTCAGTGTGCTGTCCACACCTCCCCACTGGGCGTGTCCCCGGCTCTCCTCCGGGCTCCAGCCCCGCCAGTGGGCGGTGCACCGCAGTGCCCGGATCACGCCCGCTGGCGACCTGGCGGTGCCGACCGAGGTGGAGAGAGGACTTGTCCTCCAGCAGCCCGACCCCAGCGTGCTCCACCCCTGGCTCGACGAGGCCTCCACCCTGCCGAGGGCGTGGTTCCAGAGCGAGAGCTTCGGGGAGGAGCTCGGACCCAGCGAGGGGGGCGTCGCAGTGGCCATCGCGGGTCGAGGGCTGCCCCTCCAGGCGCGAGGGGTGGTCTCTTCCGAGCTGAGGGCCGCCTGGCTGCACCCCTCGCTTCGGCCGGAGCCCGTGCGCCTCCGCTGGCAGCTCGATCTGGCGGGTCCCGGCGGCGAGCCGGAGGTGCGGGTCAGAGAGGGGCAGGTCGCCGCACCCGGGGCCACCTGGGTCGCCAGACCCCGCCGCGTGGAGATCCCCGAACCGAACGCGCCTGTCTGGGTCAAGGAGCGCCTGCGGACCGCGCGGCTCAGGGAGATCTCCCATCACCTGCCCTGGGACCTGCCGGTGCGGGTGCTGCGCGTCGGCCAGACCCCCAGAGTGGTCGGGCGCCACACGTCTGGCTGGCGCCTGTGGATCGAGGCCGTTCCTGCCGAGCCGCTCGGGGGCTCGCTGCTGGTGGCGGGAGGCCGTCCTCAGCGTGTCGAGCGCGGCTGGCATCCCGAGGTCCTCCCGACAGAGGACGGCGCGCCCTGTCCCCTGTGGGGTGTGCCCGGCGAGGGCGACCGAGGCCTGTGGCTGTCTGGCCTGACCGGCGAGGTGGTGGCGGCAGCAGGTGTGGAGCAGGCCTTGTTCCTGCGCGACCCTGTCCCGCTGAGGCGCGCTGCGGGTCCTGGAGTGGTGGACCGGCTTCCCCGGCACCTCGGTGCTGACGAGCCGTGGTCACTCACCCGCCTCCGCGCTGTCGGCGGCTCGCTGGCGCTGGGGCTGGCCCGGGCCTGGGAGGCGGGGCGCTCGAACCGGCACCTGCTCGAGCGCTGCGCCGGCCTGCGCCCTGTGGGGAAGACGAGTCCCTGGGGGGGCCCGCCGACGCTCCGTCAGCTGGGAAATACCGAGAAATACCAGACCGGCCCCGCGCATGGGGCTCGCTGCGTCTGCGGAGCGCTGCAGGGGGTGCATTACCTGGGCCTGCCCTGCGAGCACTGCGGCGAGGCGGTGAAGATGCGCCCGGTGGAGCCCCCCCTGCGGTGGCTTGCCCTCTCCCCGCCCGTCCTCCACCCCTGGCGCAAGGAACTCGCCGCCGCGCTGCTCGGTCTGACACCGGAAGAGCTGGAGCTGCTCCTCGGCGAGCATGGCCCGACGCCGATCCTGCGCGCCTGTGCCTCGGCGTGGCAGTCACCGGCGGAGCACGTCACCCGACGCCTGGCCCTGCCCAGGAGCCACCCCCGCGCGGTCACCGGGCTCGCGCGCCACCGCCTGCACCAGGTGCGCGACCACCTGAGCCAGCGGTCTGTGGCGGAAGCCCCTCCCTCGCTCCAGCTGGATGGCGTCGGCGTTCCTCCTCACGAGCTCGCCCCCACCGGCACCGGGATGGGGCTCTGGTCCTTGGCTGGTGGCGTGCTGGTGAAGCACCTGGCCAGGGTGCAGGGTCTGGTGGACCTCGCCCGTCACGCCGCGCGCACCGGGGTCGAGTCTGTCGAGATCTCAGCGGCCGTCGCGCTGCAGCGAGCGGTGGACCGTGTCTTCGGCAAGCCGAGCTCGCTGGACCCCGACACGCTCGCGGGACTGCTCCACGCGACCGATCCCTGGACACTTTCCGGTGAGGAGCCAGTGGCTCTGGCCCGGGCCCCACAGCGCGGAAGGCCTGCGGAGCCGACCTGGTGGCGGGCTCGCGCTGCCCGGGTCCGCCTCGCGGAGGGGCAGGGACTCCCGCTCGTCGTGGCGCTGGCGGGGCTGCCTGGGGTTGAGGCTGCAGCCCGACGAGGGCTTGCTCAGCAGCTGGCCGCGCTGCTGGTGGACGAGCGCGAGGACCCGTCTGGACTCTACGCGCTGCTCGAGCGGGCGGGCTCCTTCGCGCTGCGCCTCGCAGACGATCCGGCGCAGGCGGTGGAGACGGTGACCGCGTCTCTCGATGAGCTTGGAAGCCCCGAGCTCAGAGCGGGACTCGCGACCCTGCTCTGTGGCTGGTGGTTCGCCGGGGGCGACGACCGGGGACAGGCCGCTCGCTGGCTTCCCCTGGACCGCAGGGCACCGCTCGGGTGGCAGCGGCGCCTCCCGGCGCTGGATCACCCCGTCTGGCGCACCTGGCCGGGCATGGCACAGGTGTCTCCCGGTCTCCGGTTCCTGGGACTGGAGCTCGCAGACACCGGTGGAGTGGCGGTGGCCTCAGCAGGGGACACCAGCCCGTCCATGGCGGCGGAGCTGGAGGCCGGTCAACCAGCGCCGGAGCCTCCCGAGCTCACGCGCGATGCCTGTGACGAGGATCGCTTCACGGCCTGGACTTCCGCCCCACGCTCGCCGGCGTCCAGCGAGGACCTGGCCTTCGTGAGGCGGGTGCCCAAAACCCGGGAGGCGTCTCCCGCATGGCGCGTGCCGGATCAGCCCGAGGCCTCGGAGATCCGCCCCTGGCACGGCGGCACGCAGGCGTGGCTGACGGGCCGTCTGGCCCCTGCTGCAGAGGTGGAGCCTGTGGTCACCGAGCACGCTCCTGTCGTGGAGATCACGCCCTGGGAGGGCGATGTGTCGGACTGGCTCGAGCCTGCTCCAGCGCTGCCTGCCGCTGTGCGGCCGGAGGTCGCGTCACCACCGGTGGTGGAGGTGCTGGCCCGCGACGGTGACGTGGCCGCGTGGGTTCCAGAGACCGCCGCTGCGCCGGTAGAGGAGCGGTCGGCCCGTCGGGAGGTGCTCAGCACGCTGGCTCCGACGGCGTCGGCGAGCCCCCAGCTCTCCCTGCCATTCGCCGCTTCCCCTGTGGCGCCTCTGATCTCGACCACTGGGGGCTCCGGGGCCCTCACGTCCTCCGAGGCGCCTGCAGTGGAGCCCGCTGTTCCCATTCCCCCTGAGCCCGAGATCGTCCCCGTGCGGGGCAGCGCCCGTGGCTGGCTGGAGAACTCATGAAGACCCTCGTCTCTGCTGGTGAGCTCCGCGTGGAGCTCCTCGACCTCCTCGATGCTGTGAGCCCTCTCGAGGTGCTGGTGTCTCCGCCGGGGGTGCTCCCGGGACGGTACGAGGGACAGTCCGAGCTGGCCTCAGCTCCCGGGCGTCTCCTGTCGGCGAGCCAGCAACAGGCGTGGCGGGACCGACTCCTCGGCGCCTTCGCCGAGCAGCTCGACCGACTGCCACAGTCTGTGGAGAACGAGGCGCTGCTGCACCGCTGGCTCGGGCGTCTCCGCGACGGCGACGCCCAGGTGCGTGGGGCGCTTCGGCAGCCTGGCTTCACCCGGGCCATCTCCCGTCCCGATGCCACCCTGCTCACCGCGGGCCCGATCGGGCTCACCCTGGACGAGCCGCAGTTCGCGCTCACCGGCGCTGCCCACCAGCAGGTCCGCCAGTGGTGTGAGGCCCGCCTCGCCGACGCGACCGACCTCAGCCCCGAGGTGCTGGGAGTCATTCGGGATAGCTGGGCCGGCGACGCCATCTCCCCGGAGGACCTCTACTACAAGGTCCTCTACGAGTACTTCGCGGCCACTCTGCACGCGCTCGACCGAGAGACCGATCCGAACCCGATGCTGGAGTGGCTCACCGAGTTTCAGAAGGAGGCCTATCACTTCGCGAAGGGCATCCTGCGGCGCTTCGGGGGCGTGTTCCTCGCGGATGTCGTCGGTCTGGGCAAGACCTGGATCGCGATGGCCCTCCTCCGTCACCTCGCCGAGCGCTACGACCGCCACGCGGTGGTCATCGCGCCGCCCTCGGTCCTGCCCGCGTGGGAGGACCTGGCGCGAGAGCACCGCGTCTCCCTGGCGATGGTCTCCCTTGGCAAGCTCTCCGACCTCGACCGCCACCGGGACCGCGAGGTGCTGGTGGTCGATGAGTCCCACAACTTCCGCAACCTGAAGACGAGTCGCCACCAGACCATCCAGCGCTGGCTGCGCCCCGACGGGCAGCCCTCCTCCCGTCAGGTGCTCCTCCTCTCGGCGACGCCACAGAACAACCGCCCCGAGGACGTGCTCCACCAGCTCGGCTTCTTTCCCGACAACTACGCGGCCCTTCCCTACCAGGGGGAGAGCCTGGAGGACTGGTTCAGGACCTCTGGCAGCCGCCCTGATGAGCTGGCCGGTCTGCTCCAGCACGTCGTGGTCCGTCGGACCCGTGGCTTCATCCGTGAGGCCTGGCCCGAGGCGCGCCTGAAGCGCCGCCTGGCTGATGGCTCGGTACAGGAGGTGCCGCTGGTGTTCCCGGAGCGGGTCTCCGGTCCCGACCAGATCCTCCGCTACCGCCTCGACGGACGCGCGGACGGCGGGCTCTACGACCACATCCTGACCCAGCTCGCCGCCATGCGCTTTCCCCTCCACGGGCTCGGCCTCTACCTGCGCGATGAGGACAAGGATCGCGCCGAGGTGCAGGGCCTCAGGCGGGCCGGACAGGGGGTCCGCGGGCTGTACAAGGTGCTGCTGCTCAAGCGGCTCGAGTCCAGCCTGACCGCCTTCTACCAGTCGGTGCTTCGCCTGAAGGGAAAGCTGGACGCGGCTATCGAGGCCTATCATCAGGGCAAGGTCCTCATCCACGATGACGAAGTGACCGACGCGGAGGGAGAGGACGAGGTTGATGCTTCTTGGGAGAATCGCCTGCCCCTGCGCTGGTTCAACAAGGAGGATCTGGGCCGCGCGCTCATCCACGACCACCGGGCGGTCTCGGAACTGCTCCTCCGCGTGGAGGGCCTGCTCCTGCGCGCCGACCCCAAGGTCGAGCGCCTGCGGCAGTGGTTCGCCGCGCGCTTGCCGAAGAACCACCGCACGATCGTCTTCACCCAGTTCGCCGACACCGCCGAGTATCTGGGGAAGGTCCTCGGCACGGCGTACGGCGCCACCGAGGTGGTCTCCGGGCGCTCCGGCAGCCGACGGACCATCCTGAGGCGCTTCGCCCCCCTCGCTCACCGTGAAGAGGTGCCCCGCGACGAGCAGATCGACCTGCTCATCAGCACCGACGCCCTGAGCGAGGGCGTCAACCTCCAGGATGCCGACACGCTCATCAACTACGACCTGCACTGGAACCCGGTGCGGCTCATCCAGCGCGCGGGGCGCATCGACCGCATCGGCTCGCCCAATGATCAGATCTTGGTGGCCTCCTTCCTCCCCGAGAAGGGCCTGGAGGAGAAGCTCGGCCTGGAGGCCGTGCTGCGGCGGCGGATCGACGAGTTCCTGCGGGTCTTCGGTGAGGACAGCAGGGTGCTCCCCGAGGAGGAGATCCCGGACGCCGAGGAGATGCGCTCTGCCTACACGGGAGAGGCCCTCGAGCGTGCGGACGAGGTGGACGACATCGACGCGCTCTCCCGGCACGCCAACCGCATCCTCGCCCTGCGCCGAAGTGACCCCGAGCGCTTCGAGTCCATCGAGGACCTGCGGCCCGGCCGACGCGCGGTGTCGCGGGGTACCGGCTCTCCGGTGGTCATCACCCGAGCTGGGTGGCTGTGGCAGTTCTGGCAGGGAGCAGAGGGCGGAGAGGTTGTTCCACTGGACGTGCTCCAGGGCATGGAGCGCCTCTACCGGCATGCGCAGGCTGGGGTGGGCCCGCTCCAGGAGCCGGTGGCGGTGGCGAGCTGGGTGGAGAGTGCCCGGGAGGCGTTCTCCCTGACCGCGGAGGAGGTCAGGGCGCAGCGGGAGCGGCCCCGCCTGTCCAAGGTGGAGGACTGGGTCCGGGAGCAGCTCCGCGCCTATCGTGACCTGTGCAGCGCCTCGCGGCGCCCCCTGGTCGACGAGCTCACCCGCTGGGTCGACGCCGGTCAGGCGAGCGCCCTCCTGCAGCGCCGAGCGCGTCGCTGGCGGGGGACCTCCCTTCCGCCGGTCTCGGTCTTCGACGAGGTCCGGGTGCTCGCCGGACGCTTCCCGCTCAACGAGGAGCCCCTCGGAGAGGTCGAGGTGACCGGGGTGGTGGTGGGGCGGCCATGAGCGAGAGCTTCCACAGGGATCTGGACGCGCTCCGGGGTGTGACCACCGTGGAGGCGGCGCTCCCGGAGGGACGCGCTCCGCTGGAGCGGGCGCTGGAGGAGACCCCCCGACTTCCCCCAGACGAGGTGGCACGACTCGCCAAGGACCTGCATCGGGAGATCGCGGCGGCAGTGTGGGACCTGCTCCATGACCCCCGGTCCGAGGACCTCTGGTCCGCATGGGCGCAGCAGGAACATGTTTGCCGTCTACATCCACCCCCTCCGGAGGGAGGACAGCGGCTGCGTCGGATGGTCCTGGTCCGTCCAGTGGCTCCTGATCAGCCTGGCCGCGAGCTTGAAGCCCTGGGGGTGAGCTCCAAGCACGCGGCACAGTTCCTTCGCTTCGCCTGGGCGGAGGAGCCGTGGACCTGGCGCAACGGACGTGCAGAGCGAAGACATGACATCGAGCTGGCTCGCAAGGCTCTGGTGATGGGAAACCTGCGCCTGGCTGCCAGCTACCGGGACGGCAGGATCAGCCTCCTGGAGAAGCTGACCGCTGGGGCGGTGGGGCTCGTCAACGGCGTGGACGGTCTGGACCAGGATCAGGCGAGTCTTGGCACATACGGGGCACTCTGGGTGAGGGCCAAGGTGCTGCGACTGTCACACACCTATGGGGATGGCGCTCGCCGCTCTTCATTGCAGCTCGAGTACCGCTTCAAGCTCCGGCGCTGGCTCCGAGACCAGCGAGCAGAGGGATGCGCGCCAGATTTCGCTGCGCTGTGTCGGGCCTTCCCCGAGCTGGGACAGGACATGGTCTGGATGTCGCTGGTCGAAGTCTCCGACCGGAGCCCACGCCTGTCTCGAACCTCTCCGCTGCCGGAGGACGACGATGCCCTGGTGAGAGCGCGCACCGCGACCTGGAAGGAGATCACCGCCGACTGGGAGAAGCTTCAGGAGCGAGAGCGCCGAGTGCTGCATGATCGGGTCGGGCTGTCTGGCTCGGTGCAGACCCTCACGGAGATCGGCAAGCACTTCAACCTCTCCAGGGAGCGCATCCGCCAGCTGGAGATGTCGGGCTGGCTCAGGCTTCGGCCCCCTGAGAGTCCGGCGGCGGTAGAGTTCTGGCGTCACCTCGCCTCGAACCCGGAGAAGCGGACGAGCATGCTCGCCTCTCTCCATGTCAAGCTTCCCGCTCCCCCCAGTCTGCTGGTGACGATGGTGAGCAAGCTCGGGGTCAGCACCCTGGCGGAGGCCCGGGCTGTCCCGAAGGACGCGCTGCGAGCCCTTCCGTGTGCCGGGAAGGGCAAGCGTCAGGCCTGGGTTCGTTGGCTGAACCAGGTGGAGCGCGACGCGCTGGTGGCAGCCTTCGCGCAGGTAGGCGGGGCGGTGGACTGCATCCGGCCCAAGCTGGTGAAGAGCCCATGAAGTCCGCCCTCGACCAAGGGCCCCAGCTCTGCTGGGGCGCCCTCTTTTGGTAGGCCCCAAGGCCCGTCCCTTCCCGGTGATCTTCGCGAGACCCGATCATCTCCGGGGCTGACCCGATCGCTCGACGCTGAAGGCGGCGATCGGCCGCCCCTGTGACACGCGGGGTACGCTGTCTTTCCCCTCCCTCCGAAGAGATGAGGGCCAGGATCTGCAACTCCGTAACCGTTCAGCCCCCCCCTCTGGCCCGCCCCTGATCTCCCAGGTGAAGTTGCGTGCGGAGGACCCAGTCCATGACCGCACACACGCCCATCCCCGAACGCCGCCGCCTCGTCGCGCGCTGGCAGCACACCACTCCACCCCTCTCCATGACCGCCTTCGCCCGCTCCGCC
>JAFGVK010000060.1 GCA_016938035.1 Deltaproteobacteria bacterium
CCTGTCCGGGGAAATCAACCCAAGGGAGGGGCAACAACGTCACGCCTGCTGTCCCGAGGCCTGGGCCGGGATGTCCTGTCCGGGGAATTCAACGGCAGCGCGCAGCGCTGTCCGTTGCTATTCCCCGCTGATTTGCCGTCGGGCACAGCCCGCCGGCAAATCAGACGTTGAACCTAAAGTGCATCACATCTCCATCCTGGGCCACATACTCCTTCCCCTCCACCCGGATCTTCCCGACCTTCTTCAGCTCGGCCTCCGTCCCCGCCTCCTCCAGCTCGTCCACCCGGTACACCTCCGCGCGGATGAACCCCCGCTCGATGTCCGAGTGGATCCGCCCCGCCGCCTTGCGGGCGTTCGACCCGCGCCGGACGGTCCAGGCGCGGCACTCGTCCTGCCCCGCGGTGAGGAAGGAGATCAGGTCGAGCAGGGCGTAGGCCTCGCGGATGAAGGGGTTTCGGGCAGGCTCGCCCAGGCCCAGCTCCTGGAGGAACTCCACCTGCTCCTCCTCGTCCATCTCGGCCACCTCGGCCTCGATCGAACCGGACAGCGCCAGGCTCACCTGGTTGGTGCCCCGCACCACCTCCTTCAGCGGCGCGAATTCCTCGTCATCCCAGGCGTCCTCGGAGAGGTTGTACAGGGTGATGAGGGGCCGGATGGACAGGAGCTGGATCCCGGTCAGGGTGGCCAGCTCGTCGGCGGTGAGCTCCAGCTCGCGCAGGGGGCGCCCGTCCTCCAGACAGGCCACGCAGCGCTCGTTGACGTCCACGTCGAGGCCCTTGCGGTTCTCCTTCTTCCAGCGGGCGGCCCGCTTCTCCAGGATCGTGTGGTCCAGCAGCACGATCTCGTCTGAGAACAGCGACACGTCGCGCTCAGGGTCGGGCCGCTCGGCGAGCATCGGGTTGTCGAACACCCGCACCACATGGACCAGCACGTCCATGTTGCGCATGTTCTGGAGCACCTCGGGGGGGAAGGCGCCCTTGCCCGCGGCCCCGCTGTTCCCCACGTCTACGAAGGAGATCTCGGCCAGGGTCTTCTTCTTGGGGGAGAAGATCCTCGCCAGGCGCTCGACCCGATCGTCGGGCACCTTGATGTTCCCGTAGGTGACGCCCTTCCCGTCGGGGCGGGCCCCTGGGGCCAGGGCGGAAAAAACGGTGGTCTTGCCAGACCCTGGGTAGCCACAGATACCTACGCGCATGCGTTCTCCTCTTGTGCAGGCGCGTATAACCGGGCCACTACCCGCCCGGCCCGCCCAGGCCTGGCTTTGACACCAACCGTGGTCTCCGCGTGGTTTGAGCCGGTGCATCGATGAGAGTGATGCTTCGTCCGTGTGGCCCCTGCCTCCCCACGATCTCCAGCCGCTTCCTCTGCTTGTTCGAGACGATATCGTTAGAGAGCGTGCGTTCGAGATAGAGGGCGCCTCGTGGGCGTCAGCCGCAGGCCCGGGGACAGGCGCCCACAGAAGGGGGCCGCCTGTGCCCCCGCTCCCCTACAGCGCCGGCACCCTGCGCGCCGAGTCACCGGTGCCCGCGCCGGGGCGCAGGCCGCTTCACAGCGGCCTTGCGTACCACGCCCCGCCGTGGGGCCTGGTACGCCAGCGCCTACTCGGCGTCCTGGCTCGCCTCGAACATCGCGTCGGTCTCGCCCACCACCACATAGTACCAGCCCAGGGACTGCATGCGGTTGTAGAGCACGAGGCTCTCCACCCCGTCCCGCCGCACCTCGACGTGTCCCGACTGGAGCGCCTTGACGTTCTCCACCACCTCCGGCACGTCGAACTCCGGCATCCGGATGGTCCGCCCCGCGATCGCGGACTTGAAGTGCCGGCCCTTCTTCGAGGAGTCGACCACCACCCGGCCCTCGCGGTCGAGGAGATAGCTCTCGGACACGTCCTTGAGCTCCTCGGTCTCCAGCAGCTTGTCGATCAGGTAGTCGAAGGTGAGCTCGATGGCCGCAACCCCGAGGAAGTGCTCCTCGTCGTCGTAGAGGCCTGTGGCGCAGGGGAGGATCAGCCCCAGCCCCGCGTCGTCCACGTAGGGGGTGCCCCACAACGGCACCTTGGAGTCCTTGGCGAGCTTGTACCAGGGGGCCTTGCGGGCGTCGAAGCGCTCCGCGAAGCCGCCCCTGCCCGGGTAGCCGGAGAACACGCCGTTCTCCAGGCCGATCGAGGTGTAGGCGATGGGGGTGCCCACGTCCGCCACCAGGCGCCTGGCTCGCTGTGGGGTGTAGACCGCCGCCTCCTCGGAGTGGGAGCGGAGCTGAGCCCTGCGGTAGGTGCGGTGCAGCGACGCGAGGAGCTGCGTCTGGCGCACCGTGTCGGTGGTCTCCTCGTCGCCGGCGAACTGGTGAACGGGGAAGTCGAAGCTCACCGCCTGCCCGTAGCGCTTGGCGGTCTCGAAATCCGCTGGCGCGCCGCCGGGGTTGTCGAAGTCTGTCGCGGTGAAGACCCGCTCATTGCCGGGCACCGCGCGTGAGAGCGCCTCCACCCCCGAGGCCGCCACGTAGTAGAGCAGACCCTCGTACTTGACGAAGTTGCCGTCGATCTCCGCCGACCTGGTGCCGACCGTGGTGAGCAGGTGCGAGAGGTTCTCCTCGCGGATCGACTGCTGCCGCGACTGCCAGAGCTGGAACGAGATGCTCCCCAGCACGATCATGGCGGTGAAGGTGAACAGGGCCCCGATCGCGAACAGCGCCGCGGTGCGGTGGTTGGAGAGCCAGCGGGTGATGGCCTGGAGCGGCGAATCGCGCCGCGCCTTGACCGCCTCGTTGCGGAGGTAGCGCCGGATGTCCTCCGCTAGCGCGGCCACCGAGCGGTAGCGGCCCGCCGGTTTCTCGGAGGTGGCCTTGGCGACGATCGCCTTGAGCTCCGGGGGGATCTTCTCCTTGGTGATGTGCACCAGCGGATCGGTCTCGCCCATCTGCTGCCGGGTGACCATCGCGATCGGCGTCTTGCCGGTGACCGCCTGTCGGAGCGAGATCAGCTCGAACAGGATCAGCCCGAGGGAGTACTGGTCGGAGCGCCCGTCCATCTCCGCGTGGCGGGCGTCGGCCTGCTCGGGCGACATGTAGCCGGCGGTGCCAATGATCATGTCGCCCTCATCGGGCTGAGATCCGAGCTGCACCGGCTCCTCGACGCCCTCGAGGTTGAACATCAGCCGGGAGATGCCCCAGTCCATCACGTAGACCTCGTTATAGGTCCCGAGCATGATGTTCTCGGGCTTGAGGTCTCGGTGGAGCACGCCCATCGCGTGGGCGTAGTGGAGCGCGTCGCACACCTTGAGGAAATGGTCCAGGCGGGTGGTGAGCGCGTGGGCCTCGTCGATCGGCTTGCGCTGAAGGTAGAGCTGCCGGGTCTCCTCGATCAGGTGCTCAAAGGTGCGGCCCTTCACCAACTTCATGGTGTAGGCCATCGAGCCGTCTTCGGTGGCCTCCAGCGCGTACACCGGGATGATGTTCGGGTGCTCGAGCTGGGCGGTGATCTGCACCTCGGTGGAGAACTTGGCCGCCATGGTGCCCTGGGCGGCGGTCTCGTGGTTCATCACCTTGAAGGCGACGACCCGGTTCAGCTCGGTGTCTTGGGCCCGGAGCACCTGCCCCATCGCGCCCTCGCCGACCATCCCGCGGAAATCGTAGACCCGCGAGGTGGGGGCCATCGCCACCTTGCCGGTGGGGGGGCCGGCGTTGCGCGTCGCGCGTCGGCCTGAGGTGTCGCGGCGCTGGCGCCTGCGCCTGCCGGTGCCCCCTGTGGCGCTCGCGTCCTCCGCGTCTTCCGCGTCGTCTTCGCCCGTCGCCGCTGATCCCGCGTCGGCGACCTCCGCCCGAGAGGTGCGCCCAGACCGGCGGGACCTCCCCGAGCCCGCGGGGGCTCGCGGCGCGTCCTCCTCGGCGGCACCGGCGGGCGGGGGGGCCTCCGCGAGGGTGGGGCTGCCTTGCGGCTGGACCGCCGCGTCCGGGTCTAGGGGGGCGCGCTCGCTGGGGTGTGCCGCGGGCCCGTTCTCGGCGCTCTGGTCCAGAGGAGGGGCGGGGTCCAGCTCGGGGGGCGGAGTGTCCGCGGGGTCCTGGTCGACGTGTGGAGCGCCTCCC
>JAFGVK010000006.1 GCA_016938035.1 Deltaproteobacteria bacterium
CCTCTGCCGCTACGCCGTCATCGAGAACTGCTTCGCCGCTGATAGACTCGAGAGGGCCGCCGCATGACTACATGATTGGCGCTCTAGTGGACGACGAGGAGCTGGTCCGAACCGTGACGGGCAGGATGCTCCGCCGCATGGGCTTCGCGGTGCGGCAGGCCTCCAAGGGCGAGGAGGCCGTTCAGGCGGTGCGCGATCACGGCGACGCCCTGCAATTGGTCCTGCTGGACCTCACCATGCCGGGCATGGGCGGGGTGGAGGTGATGGACCACATCGCCACCCTGTGCCCCTCGCTGCCGGTGCTGGTCATCAGCGGCTACGCCCAGCAGGACGCCTGCGAGCGGTTCCAGCGGGCGGTGCCCTCGGGCTTCCTCCAGAAGCCCTACAACCAAGACCAGCTGCGCGCCGCGATCGCGGCGGCGCTCGGAGAAGGGCGCAGGCGGACCGAGCCCCCCGGGTAGCCGGCCTACCGCGCTGCCGCGATCAGGTGCCCCGCCGACGCCTCTAGCCCGTCGAGGAACACGAGCATGAAGCCGGCGGTGTCCAGCGAGATCACCGTCCCCACCGGCGCGTCCGTCACCCTCGCCCCGGAGAAGGCCGTGCCCTCGAACTCCACCTCCACCCCCTGCGAGCGGTAGCGCAGCCGCGGGCCGCGCCGCTCCAGCAGGTGCTCCACTCCCCTCACCTTGCCCCTAAGGCTCAGGGTACCGTCCACCCGCCGCAGCAACCAGGCGTTGTCCTCGTCCCCAGCGTACTCAGCGGGGTCGAGGTACAGGCGCGGCTTGTCGTGCCAGGGACGCCCCGCAGTGGGGCAGAAGGTGGTGCAGTTGCCGCACTGGTTGCACCAGTCGGCCATCAGCGCCACCTGGGGTCCCTGGGTCACGCTCAGCGTGGCACCAACACCCACGACAACACCGCTCTTACCCACCTCGATGGAGGGAAGCTTCAGCTGGCCTGGGGTGACGAAGTAGGTAAACAGCGACCGGTTGGGGCACACCGAGACGCAGGCGGAGCAGTAGCTGTCACACTCGATGCAGCGCGCGGCCTCAGCCTGGGCCAGGGCGTCTGGGAGGGTCTGCGCCACCTCACCGAAGTGCCGCCGCCCGTCCGCGGGCAGGTGGAGCGGGCTGGGCGCGAATTGCCGGCGGGCGCGCCGCAGCTCCAGGGCGGCGTAGTCCGCGCGGGGGAGCGGCTCGACCCCCTGGACCTGCGCCCCCTCGGAGCGCGCACGGACGCTGGCTGCCAGGCGCTTGCCATCTCCACAGGCACGCACCGCGCTGGCGGGGCCGTCGTCCGCCACATCACCCCCCGCGTACACCCCGTCCATCGAGGTCTCGCCGGTGGTGGCGTCGGTGACGATCGCCCCCCAGCGGTTCAGCTCCAGCCCGTCGGCCCACGCCAGGTCGGAGCGCTGGCTCACCGCCACCAACAGGCTGTCCACCGCCAGCTCCTCGTAGGCTCCCTCCACCGGCTCTGGCCTGCGCCGCCCGTCTGCGCCCTTGGGGCCCAGCTCCATCCGCTGGACCCGCAGGCCACGGAGCACGCCGCCCCGGGTCAGCAGGGCGACGGGGGCGACCAGGGTCCGCACGGGGATCCCCTCTTCGAGGAGCCCCTCCAGCTCCTCGGGATCCGCGGGCGCCTCGTCCAGTGTCCGTCGGTACAGCACCACCACCTCGTGGCCAAGGCGCCACGCGGTGCGCGCCGCGTCCATCGCCACGTCGCCGGCACCGATGACCGCGACCTTCTCGCCGAGCCGCGCCGCGAGACCCGCGCGCACCCTGGCCAGGAAGCCGAAGGCGTCGAACACCCCCTCGGCGTCCTCTCCGTCCAGCCCCAGGCGCTTGCCCACCTGCGCGCCGGTCGCAAGGATCACCGCGTCGTAGTCAGCGCGCAGCCCCTCCAAGGTCAGGTCCCCACCCAGCGCCTGCCCGAAGCGGAGCGCTACCCCTAGCTGCTCGAGGACGCGCCAGTCCTGGTGGATGATGCGGTGGGGCAGGCGCCAGCTGGGGATGGTCGCCGCCACGGTCCCACCTGGGCGGTCCGCCCGGTCAAAGACCGTGCAGGCGTAGCCCGCCTGCTGCAGCTCCCGCGCCGCGCACAGGCCCAGGGGCCCCGCGCCGACGATCGCGACCCGCTGCCCGGTGGGCGCCGCCGGCCTCCGCACTGTCCGCTGACCCTCGTGGGACAGGATGGCCCGCTTGATCTCGCGGATCATCAGCGGCTGGTCGATGAGGGTGCGCACGCAGGCGTCCTGGCACCTGCGGTCACAGATGTGAGAGAGGGTGGCGCCCAGCGGGTTCTCGGACCGCACCACCTCCACCGCGGCCGCCCAGTCACCCTGGCGAACCGCGCGCATATAGGAGGGCACGTCTTGGTCCACCGCGCAGGCCTCGGTGCAGGGGGCCGCGATGCAGTCCAGGAAGCCCAGCGGCCTGGCTGACTTGGTCTCCGCCGTATCGACGAAGTCCTTGTGCAGCTGGGGGTCCGTCTGGAGGCTCGCGGCGTAGGCGCTGAGGTTGCGGACCCTGCACTGGGCCACCAGCGCGTCGCGCGTCGCGCGGGCATCCCGCCCGTGCTCCACGCACCACTGCCCCACCGTCTCTGAGAGGTCCCTGTCGGTAGCCTGGACCCGCCGGGCGAGCTCCTCCCCCTCCGCCCCGAAGAGCCGAACCACGACCTCTGGGAAGTCAGCACGCAGCGCGTCGGTCTTGACCGCCAGCGCCTCCGCGTCCCGCGCGTCTCCCCACACCCGGTCCAGCTCCTCAAGGTACTGGGACATCCGCCCATAGCCCCCGCTCTTCAGCAGGTCGGAGCACACCGTCACGGTCTGCAGCCCCCCCGCTAGCAGGGGCGCGATCCGGAAGGCGTCTGCTCCCCCCGCGAAGGACATGGGCAGGCGCCCCCCAAAGGCCCCGCTGATCCGCGCAGCCACCGCCGCCGCGATGGCGTGCAGCGGCCTCCCAGACAGGTACATCTGGGCCTCGTTGGGGGGGAACACGCCGCGGTGGTTGAGCACCTCGAGGGTGTTGGTGAGCTTGACCCCGAACACCAGGCCCAGCTCCAGCCCCCTCGCCTCCAGCCGGCGCAGCATGGGCTCCGCCGCGTCCCAGGTGGGGTCGTGCCCGAAGGCCGCGTCAGGCACGGTGACATCGGTGAATCCGAGGCGATGGAGGGTGCCCCGCACAAAATCCGGCCCCATCAGGGTGGGGTTGAGCTTGACCGCGGTGTGGAGCCCCTGCGCCTCCATCAGGTGCAGCGCCAGGGCCTCGATCTCAGAGGGCGGGGTGCCGTGCATGGTGGAGAGGGTGACCGTGGTGCACATCGCGGTGGGGATCGCGATGTCGCACACCTCTGGGAGGTGCGGCCTCACCGCGTCGATGGCGTCCTGCAGGTCGGGGCCGATGTCCTTGATCCTGGCGAGGAAGGCCTGGACCGTGGGCGACAGCAGCCCCTTCATCTCGTAGCCGACGCTCGCGTTGAACAGCACCCCAGGGCCGTCTCCGGGGAAGCCCAGCCGCTTGTGCAGCGCGTGGATCAGCACCCACGCGTTGAGGTATTCCCGATAGGAGGCGGGCAGCCGCAGCTCCTGGCTCCACTCCACGTTGTAGCCCTCGTCCTGCATGTCGATGCAGGGCCGCGCGATCTCCAGCTCATCGAGCACCTGCACCGTCTTCAGCTCGATCACCCGCGCGCCGGTCAGCCACGCCAGGACGATGTTCTGCGCCAGCTGCGTGTGAGGCCCTGCCGCCACGCCCACCGGCGTCGCCAGCCGCTCGCCGAAGACCGTCGGCGCCCAGGGCTCGCCCCCCACCGGGGTGAAAAAGAGGCGACGGGGTACGCCAAACAGGGCGTCGCGCTGCTCCAGCTCAGCGGCGATCCAGGCGGCGAGGCGATCGAGGGACAGGGGGACTAGCTCGTCGGACATCGGTAACCTCCGGGAGCGGCATTAGAGCACACTCCCAGGCCTCGCACCAGTAAACACATGGGCGAGACCGCCCTGATCGCGGGCAGGGCGTGCCCCCCGCCCGGGCGGGGGTCGGTCTCCCTCCGGGGTCGGCCTCCCGGCCTCCGTCCTACGGACTGCCCTCCGGGCACCCTCCGGTCCCCCTCACGCGGCGCCGGCCCCACCATGACCGCCCAGCGCGTGGCGCCCGGCCCCTCCTCGATCCCAGCGCCCCCCCTCCACCCACCACCCGAAGGGCGGACGACCAGGCGTCGCCCGCACGGGGCCAGGCGCGAGTGAAGGCCCCAGCGCTCCACGCCCGCCTGCCCCACGGGGCCTGCCGAGGGTGCCGGCCCCGCGCTGAGACCAGTCCGGGGGAGCAGGGCCCAACGAGAAGGAGACGCCGGGACCCAGCGTCCCCCCCCTTGACCCCAGCACGGGCCATCAGCGTCCAGCCACCGGGCAGGCTGAAGAATCGTCAAGGGGTGCGGGTCCCCACCACGGAGCGGCGGCGCAGGACAAACGGGGCCCCAGGGGCGCACTCCGCAGGCACAAAAAAGAAGACCCCCCGGGGAGCGGTGAAGCTCCACCCGGGGGGTCTAGAATGAATGCCGGCGATGACCTACTCTCCCACAGAGA
>JAFGVK010000061.1 GCA_016938035.1 Deltaproteobacteria bacterium
CAAAGCGCTGCGCTTCACGGTCGTCGACCGCGGGGGTGGCTCATGACGGGAGATCGATCGGTCGCAGCGGGCCGAGGTCCCTGTCTGGGTCAAGTGGGTCCGGGGGCCTCCTCCTCCAGGCGGGGCCCAGGGCGGTGGGGCTAGGCGTCGAGCGGGGCAGCCGGCCCGAGCACCCCGAGGCGGGGGGCCTCCCTGGAGGCCGAGGGGCTAGGCTAGGTTGCGGAGGGGGGAGCGCGCGGGGCCCGACGACGGGCGGATGCCCCGAGCGAGAGCGCCCGATGTGCGACGGGAGCGCGATCCGGATCGCGGCGTACGACCCATACCTGTCGATAGGCTCGGTGGCGCGCGTGCGCTGGGCGCCTCGGGGGCGAGCCAGCGCGACCCGAACCGGAGGGGCTGGGGTGGGGTTCAGGTCCTGACCGTCGCCCTCAGGGCCTGGAGGGTGCGCAGCGCCGCGTCGATCGAGGGGCGCCCCTCCTCCGACATCCTCACCCTTCCCTCGGGGTTCACCAGCAGCAGGCCCCACAGGCCGAGCGGCCCCCCCGTGGGGCGCTCGCGCAGGGCCCCAGCCGCCCGAAACTGACCGAGCGATCGGTCGACGAGCACGGTGGCGCCCGGCACCTGGAGGGGGACTGGCGAGAACAGCGCCACGCAGGCCCCCTCGCGCCCGAAGGCCGCAGCGCGCTCGCTGAGGGCGGCCAGGTAGTCCTCTGCGCCCGCGGTGTTCGGCGCGAAGACCCACAGGCGCCAGCCGGGCTGATCCGCCCGCGGGGTGCCGGTCGCGTCGGGCAGGGACCAGGCCGGGGCCCGCTCCCCCTCGCGCAGCAGCCTCACCTGGGGCCCGCGGCGAGCCGCTGGCGGAGCGACACCCCGGGTGGGACCCAGCGCATCAGGTTGGGGCCGATCACCACGGTGGTCCGCCGCATCGCGGCCACGCTCCCCGCCCCGGTGAGGAGCATCGCCACCCGGATCTCGCGCAGGGTCTGGACCACCAGCGCGCGCACCGCGGCCTCGCCTCCCGCGGTCCAGGCCTGGAGCACCGCCCTGGCCATGCCGCCCGCTGTGGCGCCCAGCGCCAGCGCGCGCGCAACGTCGATCCCGTGCGACACCCCTCCCGTGGCGATCACCTCCAGTTCCAGGTCGGTGAGCTGCGCCAGCGATGCCGCGGTGGGAATCCCCCAGTCCCAGAAGCGCTCGCCCAGGGCCCTGGTGGCGTCGGCGCGGAGCGCCTCCACCCCAACCCATGAGGTGCCGCCGGCGCCAGACACGTCCACCGCCCGCACCCCCACCCGCACCAGCCGCTCTGCGGTGGCGCGGGACAGGCCGGAGCCGGTCTCCTTCACGATCACCGGCACGTCGAGGCCGGACACCATCCGGGCGATCGCCTCGATGCCGCCGCGAAAATCGCGGTCACCCTCTGGCTGCACCACCTCCATCGCCGGGTTCAGGTGGACGCACAGGGCGTCGCAGCCCGTCTCGCCCAGGGCGTCCTGCAGCTGCCCCAGGCCGATCTTGCGTGCCTGCACCACCCCCAGGTTGCCGAGCAGCATCGCGTCGGGGGCCTGGTCCCGGACGAGATACCCGCGCCGGTCCCCCCGCTCCAGCAGGGGGCGCATCGAGCCGAAGCCCAGGGCTAGGCCAAACTCCTGCGCCACCCTGGCGAGCGCCCTGTTGAGCGGCTCCGCCTCGTCCACCCCCCCGGTCATCGCCGAGAGCACCAGCGGCGCGCCCAGGGGGTGCCGCAGCAGCGAGGTGGAGAGGTCCACCTGATCGAGGGAGAGCTCTGGGAGGGCCTCGTGGACCAGCCCCACCTCCTCCAGGAGGGTGGTGGTGTCGCGAAAGCCCACCGCGGCGGTGGCACACAGCGCCAGGTGGTCTGCCTTCCGGGACTCACTCATGATCTTCTCCTGGTGCGCGGTGCGCGGCACGCGCGAGGGTGACAGCTATCACGATGAGGCCCACCCCCTCCACCGCGAGGGTGAAGCGGGCCGCGGCCTCTGGGTCTGGGAACAGGGCCACCGCCGAGTCTCCCCCCCCGGCCCCCGAGGGCTTGGCTGCCCCCCCCGCGCCCCTCGCGAGCGCTCCGATCGCGTCCAGCGCCGGGGTGCGGTAGTCCAGCCCTGCCTCGCTGGCCATGGCCTCCAGCAGCAGCCGGTTCGCCTCCAGGGCCCGGATCGGGTCCTCCGGGAAGGCGTCGACGATCGCGGTGGACGCGTCTACAAAGGCGGAACGGCCACCCCAGGCGAGGTAGCGCTCGACCCTGGGCCCGGTCGCTGCGGACCGGCCGGACCACACCACCAGGGGGGTGATGTCGGGGAGCGCGCGGGCCGCGGCACCCTGGAAGCGGAGCACCCCGCCGAAGACCGAGGCGGCCACGTCGATCCCCGAGCCGGAGCCCTGCGCCCCCCTGTGGTGCGCCATCGCCACGCTGAGGCGCTCCGCAGGATCGCGGGCCACCCCCTCCAGGTGCTCACGGGCGATCAGCGCCGCCACCACCGCCGCCGCCGAGCTGCCGAAGCCGGCCTTGGTGCGGGTGGGGGCGGGGTTCCAGGGGGTGAAGGCGAAGCGCGCCGGCGGGGCGCCCTCTAGCACCGGCCCAACAAAGCGCAGGTCCGGCGCGTCGATCTCCAAGCGCTCCGCGGGGCTCAGGGCGCAGCGCACCCCCCGATCCACCGCGGCGACGATCGCCGGGGCGCCGTCGATCACCGCGTACTCCCCCGCCAGCACCAGCTTGCCGGGGGCGACAAAGGAGGCCCTCACAGGAGGTGGGCGCCGGGGCCTGGCGCCAGGGTGTCCACCCGCTCCACCAGGGGCCGCAGCGCCTCCGCGACCCGCTCCGCGTCCTCGCTGGCGCAGAGCACCTTCACGTTGGGGCCCGCGTCCATGGTGGACCAGGCGCCGATCCCGCGCGCCCGCAGCGCCTGCACCTCGTGCAGCACCGCGGTGGTGGCGGGCGCCTGGTAGAGCAGCGGAGGGACCGCGGTGTGCATGGTGGCGTGCATCTTGAAGGTGGAGGACTCCATCACCTCGCCCAGCGCGGGCAGATCGCGAGCCAGCACCGCGGCGCGCGCGCGCTCCACGTCGGCGGGGCCTCCCTCCACCCACAGGGGATAGTAGGGCGAGGTGGCCCTGGAGCGGGCCATGCCCTCGCTGGACCCCACCGCCTTGGGACCGGAGGACACGACCGCCACCACCAGCGCCAGGTCCCACCAGCGCTCGTCAGCCACCTGTACCCCGTGCGAGTCGGCGCCGTCCGCGCGCTCACCGAGCTCCCAGGCGACAAAGCCGCCCCACAGGCTCCGCGCTGCGGAGCCAGAGCCGCGCCGCGCCAGGGCCGAGAGCGCCTCCAGGGGCAGGGGCCTGCCGGCCGCCTCGGTGGCTGCCAGGGCCAGGGCCGCGAAGGCCGACGCCGACGAGGCGAGCCCCGCCGCGGTGGGGAAGGAGTTGACCGAGCGCACCTCCACGGGGGGGCGGGAT
Organism: Deltaproteobacteria bacterium; assembly: GCA_016938035.1. Taxonomy (GTDB): domain Bacteria; phylum Myxococcota_A; class UBA796; order UBA796; genus JAFGVK01. The sequence goes on from JAFGVK010000061.1 coordinate 3,478, forward strand.
GGGTCGATCAGATCGAGGAAGGCAAAGACTTTTCCCGCCTCACGGGGGGTGGCGGCGCGCCCGTCGAGCCACACCTGGTCTGCGGTCGCCCCCCACAGCACCTCGGTGCGGGTGTGGTAGCGCGACAGGGTGAGGGAGAGCGAGGGCACCGCGGGCAGGTTGAGGGCGGCGTCGCGCTTGCCCCAGTACTTCACCAGGGCGATGTTGGGGTGGGCGATGGCGGTGGTCACTGGCGCTCCTGTGGCGGGCGGACCAGCATGGCGCGGTGGCCTCGCGCCCGCAAGGCGTCGCGCAGCGCGGCGGGGTCCGGGTGCAGCGCCAGCGCCACCCCGCCGCCCCCCGCGCCGCACAGCTTGGCCCCCGTGGCGCCCAGGGCCAGGGCCTCCCCGACCAGGTGGTCCAGGTGGGGGGTGGACACGCCTAGCGCGCGCAGCAGGGCGTGGTTGTGGGTGAGCAGCGGCCCCAGCAGCCCGATGTTGTCCAGGTGATCGCCGATCGCGTCGGCGATCGATCCGATCTCGGCGAGGAGGGGTCCATGGGCCCCGCGCGCCACCTGGGCGACCATCGCCCGCGTGTCGCCGGGGACGCCGGTGTCCAGCACCACCCCCGTCCAGGAGGGCGGCGGGAGCGGGGTCATCGCAGGAGGCGCCCCGCGCTGGAAGCGCAGCGCCCCGCCCCTGGCGATCACCGCCGCGTCCAGGCCGGAGGGCGACCCGTGGAACACCCGCTCCGCCCTCATGGCCTGCTCCAGCTCCTCCTCCAGGGTGAGCGCGCTCCCCAGGGCCCTCACCGCGGCTACCGCAAGCGAGGCGGAGGAGCCCATCCCCGCCCCCATCGGGAGCTCCGAGCGGATGGAGAAGCGCCCTCCCTGCGGCGCCAGGGCCGACAGGGCTTCGCGGAGCCGGTCGTCGCCCTCTGCCTCGACGCGGCGGCAGGGCGTCACCTCCACCTCGGTGAACAGCCCCACCGCGATCGCGATCGCAGGGTGCCCGTAGACCACCGCGTGCTCGCCGCAGAGGATGAGCTTCCCAGGCGCCCTGCCCACGCTCATCGCGCGCGCAGCTCGGCCAGCACCGCCGCGGCGCGATCGGAGCTGTAGTCGCGCGCCGCCGCGAGGCGCGCCACCACCAGCGGCACCTCCTCGGCGGTGGCCCCAGCGGCCACGGCGACGGTGCGCGCGTGCATCCTCATGTGCCCCCGCTGGATCCCCTCCGCCGCCAGGGCCCGGAGGGCGCCGAGGTTCTGAGCCAGGCCCACCGCGGCCATCACCCTGGCGAGGCCCCTTGCGCTGGGGCTCCCGAGCAGGGCGAGGTTGTCCTGCACCGTGGGGTGGACCTTGATCGGGCCGCCCACCACCCCCACCTGCAGGGGCAGCTCCAGGCTCCCGCGCAGCAGCCCGTCGCGCAGGGTCCAGCGGCTGAGGGGGCGGTACTGCCCGTCGCGCGCCGCGAAGGCGTGGGCCCCCGCCTCCAGGGCGCGCCAGTCGTTACCGGTGGCGATGGCCACCGCGTCGATCCCGTTCATGACGCCCTTGTTGTGGGTGGCGGCCCGGTACGGGTCGGCCCAGGCGAAGCGCCACGCGGCGGCGATCCGCGCGGCTACCTCATCGCCGGGCAGGTCCCCCTGCGCCAGGTGCCGCGGGTCGATCGCCACCGCAGCCCGCGCCAGCCGCCGATCGGCGAGGTTGGACAGGATGCGCAGCCCCACGCGTTCACCGGTGAGCTCCTCGATCGGCGCGGCGAGCGCCTCGGCGAGGGTGTTGACCAGGTTGGCCCCCATCGCGTCCGCGCAGTCGAGGAAGAAGTGGAGCACCACCATGTCCTCAGGCGGCTCCTCGGGGTGGTCAAAGCGGAGGGTGCGGACCTCCATCCCCCTCAGGCCGCCCCCGCGCCGCGCCAGCCCCGGGTGGACCGCCGCGGCGAGCTCCTCCAGGGAGGGGAGCGCCGCCCGCAGCCGCGCCGCCACCGCCTGCGGATCGCGCACCGCCGCGAGCTGCACCTGCCCGATCATTACGCTCTCGTCGGCCTCAGCGTGGAAGCCGCCGCTGCGCCTCGCCAGGCGCGCCATGTTGGAGACCGCGGCCACCACCGACGGCTCCTCCACCGTCATCGGCACCAGCACGTCCTCGCCGTTGATCTGCAGGTTCACCGCGACGCTGTTGGGGAGCGCCAGCGTGGTGAGGACGTTCTCGGTCATCAGGTCCGCCGCCGCCTCCGACAGGCCCGTGACCCAGGCGGAGGGCGGGAGCCCCGCCCGCTCCCGGATCGCGTCGCGACGCGCCGGGAGGTCCAGGCGGTACAGGCCGGAGAGACGGGAGTCCACGCGCTACAGGGAGGCGACGGTGCCGGTGTAGAACCCGTCGAGGATGTCGCGGTAGCGGTCCTCAACCACCCGGCGCTTCACCTTCATCGAGGGGGTGAGGGCACCGTTCTCGATGCTCAGGTCCTCGGGGAGGATCGCGAACTTCTTGACCGACTCATAGGAGGGCAGCTCGCGGTTGACCCGATCCAGGCCCGCCTGCAGCAGCGCCTTGAGCTCGGGCTTGCTGGTGAGATCGGCCATGTCGGTGTAGCTGATGCCGTTGTCCTCGGCCCACTTGGTGGTCGCTTCGGGGTCCACGGTGATCAGGGCCACGCAGTAGGGGCGCTTGTCCCCGTGCATCAGCACCTGGGAGATCAGGGTCGACTGCATCTTCATCAGGCCCTGGAAGTGGGCAGGGGCGATGTTCTTGCCGCCGGCGGTGATGATGAGCTCCTTCTTGCGATCGGTGATCTTGAGGTGCCCGGACTCGAGGCGCACCCCGATGTCACCGGTGCGGAGCCAGCCGTCCTCGGTGATGGCCTCGGCGGTGTCCTCGGGGTGGTTGTGGTACCCCTTCATGATCCCGCCGCCCTTGAGCAAGATCTCGCCGTCCTCGGCGATCTTGAACTCAGAGCCGGGCAGGGGGATCCCCACCGACCCGAAGACGAAGTGCTCGGGGCGGTTGACGATGGTGGCTGCCGAGGACTCGGTGAGCCCAAACCCCTCGAGGATCAGGATGTCGCAGGCGTGGAAGAACTCGGCGATCTCCTTGGAGAGCGGCGCGCCACCCGAGATGAAGAAGCGCAGGTTTCCGCCAAAGCGAGCCTTGACCTTGGAGAACACGAGCTTGTCGGCCAGGCGGTACTGGAGGGCGAGCAGGCCGCTGGGCTCCTTCTGCTGCTGGCGCAGCTTCGACACCTCGCCGCCGACCTTCACCGCCCAGTTGAAGATCGCGACCTTGGCCTTGCCCCCCTCCTTGGCGTTGGAGACGATCTTGTTGTAGGCCTTCTCGAAGATCCGGGGGACCGCGGCCATCCAGGTGGGGTTGGTCTCGCCCAGGTTGGCGACCAGGGTATCGATGCGCCCGTCGACCACGGTGGGCACGCCGATGTGGACGAAGATGGGGACCATCGACTTGCCGAAGACGTGGGCCAGGGGGAGGAACAGGAACTGTTTGTCGGTGGGGGTGATCATCCCCATGGTCTCGAGCGCCTCGCCGATGTAGACCCAATTCTTGTGGGTCAGCACCGCCCCCTTGGGCCTGCCGGTAGTCCCGGAGGTGTAGACGAAGGTGGCCATGTGGTCTGGCTCGATGTCCTTCGTCACCTTGTCGTAGGCTTCGGCGTGCTCCTCCGCCCACTTTCGGCCGGTGGCCTTGAACTCCTCCCAGGGCACGACCCAGCCGTCCGCGCTGGCGGTGCCGTCCATCACCACCACCTTCTTCAGGGCGGGGAGCTGATCGCGGACCGCACGCAGCTTGTCGACCTGCGCGTCGTTCTCTGCAAAGATCGCGACGCAATCGGCGTCCTTGAGGATGTACGCGCACTCGTCAGGGGTGTTGGAGGGATAGATGGTCACGGTCACGCCGCGGACACCGACGATGCCGTAGTCCGCCAGGATCCACTCTGGGCGGGTCCCCGCCAGGATCGCGACCCGCTGGTCATCCTTGATGCCGAGCTCAAGCAGGCTGTTGGCCAGGTCTCTGACCTGGTTCCCCGCCTCGCCCCAGGTCATGGAGGTCCAGTCACCGCCCTTGCGGAAGATCATCGCCTCGCCGTCGGGGGTGGTGCGAACGCGGTGGTGCCACTGGTCCATCATGGACTTGAAGCTGTTGCCCTTGAACTCACTCATCGGGTGACCTCTCTCGAAAGATTGACGGGAAGGGAGGACATCGTCAGGCCCACAGATCGCGGACCCCACTGACGGTACATCATAGGGCGAGCACGGGGAGAAGCAAGGCGACACGGCGGAGAGCAGGGCGCCGCCCCGACGATCACCTCCGCTCACCTGGAGGCGGAGAGGTGCCAGCGCTCCAGGTGGGACAGGGCGCCGCGCTCGTCCACCTCGACCCCGTCGACCCTGTCGCTCACCAGCACCAGCTCGTCGAGCCAGTAGAGGAACAGGTAGGGCTGATCCTCGTAGATCTTCGCCTGGACCTCGGCCCAGATCGGACCGGACCTCGCCGCGTCTGGCTCGCTCAGGCCCCGGTCGATCAGCGCGTCTACGTCAGGGTTGCAGTAGCCCACCACGTTGAATCCGCGATCGTCCCCCTCGGGGCACTGCCACAGGGCGGAGGGGTCCACATAGAGGCCGTCGGCCCACCCCACCAGCACCGCGTCGTAGCGTCCCTTGCCGACGAGCCGGTACACTTGGTTGGGCGGCATCTGGATGATCTCCACCTCTACCCCCACCCTCAGCCATGCGGTCTGGAGGCGCTTCGCCATCAGGCGCCTCCGCTCGATACCCTCGGTGGTGACCACCTTGAAGTGGAAGGGGACCCCGTCCTTGTCGAGGATACCGTCCTTGTCGGCGTCGCCCCAGCCCGCCTCCGCCAGCAGCGCCCTGGCCTGGTCGGGCTTGAACTGGACCAGCTCGATGTTGTGGTTGTAGGCTGCGCAGAGGGAGGGGGGGATGGTGCCCACCGCGCGCTGTGCGTGGCACATCCCGGAGGCGTCGAGGAAGAGGTCCTTCTTGATCTGGTCCAGGTTCACCGCCTGGGCCAGCGCGGTCCTCACGCGGACGTCGCTGAACAGCGGGTTGCTGAGGTTCCACCCCAGGTAGTCGAGGTCGACCCCAGGCCGCACCTGCACGCGCAGGTTGGGGTTCGCCGCGATCAGGGCGTCCGCGTCGTGGACGTTGACCCCTGCCACCACGTCAACCTGCCCAGCGGCCAGCGCGGCGAGCCGGTCCTCATAGGAGGGGATCACCCGGATCTCCACCTCTGCGAGCTGGGCCTGCGCCGCGGTCGGCCCGGAGAAGCGGGGGTTCGCGGCGAGCACGAGGCGCTGACCCGGCGCGTGCTCCGCCACCCGGAACGGGCCGCTCGACAGGGGGGTGAGGGTGAGGGGGCTCTGCCTCAGGGCGCTGGGGTCTACCCCGCTCAGCAGGTGGGCCGGCAGGATGGTCAGGTCTGTGGTGTGGCCGATCTGCGTGTCCCGGTCATAGGCCTCCGAGAAGCGCCACTCGATGTGGTGGGGATCGAGCACCGCGGGGCGGCCCCCCGCCGTCATCCTCGCCACGTGCCCCGCCGCCGGGCTGTTGACCGCGGGGGTGGCCGCGAGCTCATAGGTGAAGGCGATGTCTGTCGCGTCGAGGGGCTCGCCGTCCTCCCAGCGGATGTCATCGCGCAGCCACATGGACAGGACCTTTCCGTCCGGTGACCACTGCCAGCGCTCCGCCAGGGCCGGCCCCTTCTTCAGCGAGCAGTCGAAATCGAGCTCCATCAGTGGATAGCTGATCGCCTGCATCACCTCCATCGCGAGGGAGGTCTCCGAGGTCACTGAGAGCAGGCTGTCCACGTCCTCAGCGACGGCAACCACCGCGCGCCCGGCGGGCGCGGGTGGGGCGACGGGAGGGGCGGAGGAGGCGCAACCGAGGAGGAGGCTCAGGAAGATCAGGTCCATCGTTCACCTCAAGCGGTGTGGGCTGGGTCCGAGAGTGATAGGAAAGTACAATAAGCGCTGACGATCCCAGACACCACGCAGAGGAAGCGATCGTGTTTCGCAGGTTCCTCCTCATCGCCGCAGTCGCGAGCCAGACCGCAGGCGCGAGCCCGCCGGAGGTGACGCCTCGCGCGGACGCATCCCCCGAGCCGTGGCGGGTGGGGGTGCTGCTGTGGTCCATGAACATCCCGGGTCAGGTGGCGATGCGCGACGGGCTTGTCGCCAGGTCGGAGTCGCTGCAGGCGGAGGCGCGCGCGCGCGGGGGGCGGGAGGTCTCCCTGGACATCAAGGTCGCCGGGGACGGTGTGGTGGGGATCGAGCGGCAGATCGCCCAGATGGTGGAGATGGTCGAGGCTCGCCCCGATCTGATCATCGTTCAGCCCACCGACAGCGCGGCGCTCTCGGAGCCGCTGCTGCGCGCCAACGCGCTGGGGGTGCCGGTCATCGCCTTCGATCAGTACGTCAGTCGCGGCACCCTCGCCTCCTACATCACCTCCGACAACTATCAGGCGGGCTGGCTCGATGGGGAGTACATCGCGTGGCGCTTTCCGGACGACAGGCCGATCCGCCTGATCTTGGTGGAGTACCCGGTGGTGTCCTCCACCGTGGAGCGGGTGGACGGGTTCATGGACGCCCTGGCCCAGCTCCACCAGCCCTACGAGGTGCTGAAGACCTACCAGGCTGTTGAGCCCGTCAAGGGGAAGGAGGTGGGGCGGCAGCTCCTGTCAGACTTCCCCGTGCGAGGGAGCGTGGACGTGGTCTTTACCGTAAACGACGGGGGCGGCGTTGCGCTGGCGGAGGAGCTGCGCCAGGCGGGCCGCACGGAGATCTCCATCGCCACCATCGATGGAGATCCCGCGTCCGTCGCCAGCGTCAGGGAGGAGAGCCTCACCGTGGTGGACTCCGCCCAGTTCTGCTGGCAGATGGGCGCGGTGGCGATGGAGACGGGGGCGAGGCTCCTGAGTGGCGAGGACGTGGAGGCCACCATCTTGATCCCTGTGTTCCCGGTCACGCGCGAGACACAGGACGTCTACAGCGGGTGGTACGGTCCGGTCCCCGTCCCCTACGAGAAGCCGTGGCCCAGCCCCCACCCCATCTGGAAGTGGGAGACGGCGAGCAAGGGCGCCCGCCCCCCGTCCGACAGAGCGGGCCTTGAGTAGGCGCCTCGACGCGGTGTTCCGGAGCTTCTCAGTGAGAATCTTCGGTATTTTTGGCGCGCTCGTCCTGAGCATCAACCTGTTGATGCTCCTCGGGGGTGCGTGGACCCAGTACCGGGACCAGAGCGAAGAGGTGAGCCGGCTGGCGCTCACGGTGACCGAGACCCTCGCCTTCTCTGTCCGGCGGGTGAGCGTCGCTGGCAAATACCACACCAGGCTGCTGGTGGAGGATCTCGCGCGCGAGCAGCAGGCTATCCACTACATCGCGGTCCAGGAGACCTCTGGGCTGATCTTTGCCCACTCGGATCCCGCTCAAAATGGCCTGTACGACACCAGCGAACAGGCGACCGCGGCCCTGACGGTCGCGCAGGGGAAGGAGCACCTCGTCCAGGACTACTACCTCGACGGCGCGCACCTGCGAGAGGTGGACGTGCCCTTCGTCAGCGGCTACGGCGATCAGGTGCTGGGGGTGGTCCGGGTTGGGATCGCGCTCGATGAGCTCGACCGCAAGCTCGCCGACCACCTCCGGATCTACTTCCTCCTGGGGACGCTGCTCGCGGCCTTCTCGGTGGCGCTCATCGTGGCCGCGAGTCACTATTTCGGCGCCCCCATGCAGCGCATGGCGCAGACGCTCCAGGGGATCCTGGCGCACGCCCCCCTCGCGATCCTGGTGCAGGACTCCCACAAGGGCCTGCGTCACGTCAACCCGAGGTTCCGAGACCTGTACCGCGAGGTGGACGCTGGCCCCGAGGCGCTGATGCGCGAGCTAGAGGGGCTCCCCCTCGCGGACGCGGCGGCGGAGCGGGTGGAGGTCTCGCTGCGGGTGAGCGGCCACGAGCGGAGCTTCATCGCGACGCGCTTTCCGGTGGAGTACGCCGCAGATGGGAGCCTGCTGTCCATCGGCACCATGCTCCTCGACGTCACCGCCGCGCGCGATGTGGAGGAGCAGCTCCGGCAGTCGCAGAAGATCGAGGCGATGGGGCAGCTCGCGGGGGGGATCGCGCACGACTTCAACAACCTGCTCACCGGGATCATCGGCTTCGCGGACATGGCGATCGCGGAGGAGCCCAGCGAGGCGGTGCAGGAGCACCTCCAGACCATCCGCCGCACCGGCGAGCGCGCCTCGGAGTTGACGCGACAGATCCTTGCCTTTAGCCGGAAGCAGATCATCGACAGGCGTCCGCTGGACCTCTCCCAGGTGGTGCTCGGCATGCAGCGCCTGCTGGTGAGGGTGATCTCCGAGAGCTTCTCGGTGCAGACCCGCCTGAGCAAGGGCGTGGTGGTGCTGGCGGACCAGTCTCAGGTGGAGCAGGTGCTGCTCAATTTGGTCACCAACGCGCAGGACGCGATGCGGGGCTCGGGGAACATCGTCCTCTACACCGGGGTGGAGCCCCTGCCGCACCTGCAGGATGGTCCGAGGTTTGGGGTGCTCAGGGTCACGGACACCGGCGAGGGGATCCCCTCCGCGGTGTTGCCTCACATCTTCGAGCCCTTCTTCACCACCAAGGTGGTGGGGAAGGGCACCGGCTTGGGCCTCTCCACCGTGTACGGCATCGTCAAGCAGCACGCCGGAGAGATCCTCGTAGACTCGTCTCCCGAGGTGACCTCGTTCTCGGTCTACCTCCCCCTCGCCAACGCGGGGCCGGCGGAGGCCCGTGAGGCCAGCGAGGACCAGGCGGAGCCTGTCGCGCGCCCTCCTCGCGGAGAGCTGGTGCTGCTTGTGGAGGACGAGCCGCTGGTGAGGCGGCTGCTGCTCCGCATCCTGCAGGGCGCCGGCTACAGGGTCGTGGTGGCAGAGCACGGGCTGGACGCGGTGGAGGTCTTCAAGGCGCGCCATGAGGAGATCGACGTGGTGCTGATGGACGTGATGATGCCTCAGCTCAACGGGAAGGAGGCCTGGGCGAGGATGCGGGGGATCTCCGCCTCTGCCAAGGTGATCTTCATGAGCGGCTACACCGCCGACATCATCCACGAGCACGGGGACAGGGACACGACCTTCGCCTTCCTGTCCAAGCCTGTGACGCGCGACGCGCTGCTCAGCAAGCTGCAGCAGGTGCTCAGGGGCTGATCGGGCCGCCCACCACCCGCTCCACGCCGCCGAGGTCGCTCCACCGGCGGGGCGAGGCCAGGCCGTGCTGCCGAAAGATGGACGCCACCGCGTCCGCCTGGCCCATTCCAAGCTCGACCAGCACCCCCTGGCGCGCCCGCGCGAGGCCCTGGGGGATCAGGCGGCGGTACACGTCCAGGCCGTCCGCGCCCCCGTCTAGCGCGAGCCGCGGCTCGTGCTGGCTCACCTCTGGCTGGAGACCGTCCAGCTCGCCGCTGGGGATGTAGGGAGGGTTCGAGAGCACCCAGTCCACCGGTCGGTGGGGGGGGATCGGGCTCAGCAGATCGCCCAGGAGCACCGCCACCCGTCGCTCAAGCCCCAGCCTGCGGACGTTCTCCTTGGTCGCGGCGATCGCCGCTGGCGAGACGTCTGTGGCAAAGAGCCGCACCTCTGGGCGCGCGACCGCCAGGGCCAGCCCTATCGCCCCGGTCCCGCACCCCACATCGGCGATGTAGACCGGCTCTTCGGAGCGCGGGATCACCGCGAGCGCCGCCTCGACCAGGGTCTCCGTGTCAGGGCGCGGCACGAGCACCCCGACGGGTGTGTGAAGCTCGATCGCGTGAAACCCCCGCTCGCCGAGGATCCAGTACAGCGGCTCCCGCGATCCCCGCCGGCTGACGTCTGGGCGCATCGCCGCGAGCTCCGCGTCGCCGAGCGGCTGGTCCAGGCTCAGGTACAGGTGGAGGCGATCGACCCCCATGTGCTTGCAGAGGAGCAGCTCGGTGTCGAGGCGCGGGGTGTCAATGCCGCGGCTCTTGAGGAAGCGGGTTGTGCGTTCAAGCACCTCCCCCACCGTGATCACGCCAGCCCCTCTGCCTTGAGCAGCTCCGCCTGCCGGGCGGTGGCGAGCCCGTCGACCAGCTCGTCGAGATCCCCCATCATCACCCGATCCAGCTTGTAGAGGGTGAGGTTGATGCGGTGATCGGTGATGCGGTTCTGCGGGTAGTTATAGGTGCGGATGCGCTCGGAGCGGTCGCCACTCCCGACCATCGCCTTGCGGGCTGCCGCCTCCTCCGCGTGCTTGGCGTCCTGCTCCACCTCGAGCAGGCGGGCTTTGAGCACCCGCATCGCCTTGTCCTTGTTCTTGAGCTGAGACTTCTCGTCCTGGCACTGGACGGTGGTGCCGGTGGGGATGTGGACGATGCGCACCGCTGAGTCGGTGGTGTTGACGGACTGGCCGCCAGGTCCGCCGGCGCGCATGGTGTCGATGCGGAGGTCCTTCGCCTCGATCTTGATCTCAACCTCGTCCGGCTCTGGCAGCACCGCGACCGTGGCGGCGGAGGTGTGGATGCGCCCCTGCGCCTCGGTGAGCGGGACCCGCTGGACGCGGTGCACCCCGCCCTCGTAGCGGAACAGGTTGTAGGCCTCGTCGCCGCGGATGGAGGCGATGATCTCCTTGTAGCCCTGTGCCGTCTTCCCCACCGCGCCCACCGTCACCACGTTGGTCGAGACCACGTCGAGCTTCAGCCCGCGGGTCTCGGCGAAGCGGGTGTACATCTTGAACAGGTCCCCGGCGAAGAGGGCCGCCTCGTCGCCGCCAGTGCCGGCGCGGATCTCGATCAGCAGCGGCCGCCCCTCGTAGGGATCGGTGGGGAGCAGCAGCAGCTTCAGGGCGTCGCTCGTCTTCTCCAGCGACTCCTCCAGCGCGCCGAGCTCCTCCTTGGCCATCTGGCGGATGTCGTCGTCGTCGTCGTGGAGCAGCTCGCGGTTGTCGGCGATCTGTGCCTCGAGGTCGCGGTATTGCCGCCACGCCTCCACGATCTTCCCGACGTGGCGCCGCTCGCGGGAGATGTCGCCCAGGCGGCGGGTGTCCCTGGTGACCTCTGGGTCCATCAGCTGCGCGTCCAGCGCCTCCAGGCGCTCCTCTATGCCTTCCAGCTTGTCAAACACGGTGGCTCTCCAGCTCGAACTCAAGGTGCAAGGGGTATGAAAAAACCCCGAAAACATCGACCCCAAAGTGCAAAGGGCGACGTTCTCGGGGTCCTGTGAGGAGCGCGTGGTCGCGGTGCGACTACTCGGCCTCCGCCGCCGCGGGATCCTTGAAGCCGTACTTCTGGTAGAAGCGCTCGACCCGGCCAGCGGTGTCGAGGAGCTTCTGGGTGCCGGTGTAGAAGGGGTGCGACTGGGAGGAGATGTCCATACGGATCAGTGGGTACTCCTTCCCCTCATACTCGGTGGTCTCCTTGGAGGAGGCCGCGGAGCGGGTCAGGAACTCGAAGCCGTTGGACACGTCCCGGAAGACGACGAACCGGTACTCGGGGTGGATGTCTGCTTGCATAATGCTCTCCAGGCTGCGTCCGTGAAAGGGGACGGGCTGACTCGTGCCTAATGCCCCGAAGGGCCGCTGCTGTCAAGCGCACCGCCGGCGAGCCGCTCGAGGAGCTTTGCCGCGTCCTCCAGGTGATCTCCGGTGAGGGCGCGGCGCCAGGCGCCTCGCTCGGTCTGCTCTTCGGGGGTGAGGAGCAGATCTTCGCGCAGGGTGCCAGAGTGGCGCACGTCGATAGGTGGGAAGATGCCGCGATCGGCCACGTCGCGCGCGAGGACCACCTCCCAGTTGGCGACGTCACGGAGGTCCTCGTAGAGCACCCGGTCGGCGCGGGCGGTCGCGCCCTCACCCACAAGGCCGATGATGGTGAGGGAGCCGCCCTCCTGGATCGCGCGCGCCGCGCCCATGTAGCGCCGGAGCCTGTGGAGGGCGGCGGCGTCCACCCCGCCGATGTCCCGGCCGGTGGAGGGGATCTCAGCGATGCAGGCCCGGAGCAGCCGCGAGAGGGAGTCCACCACCAGCACCACGTTCTCGCCTTGCTCGACCTGTCGCCGCGCCCGCTCGAACACGATCTCCGCGACCTGCAGGTGGCGGGCCCAGGTCTCGTCGAAGGGGGTGGCGATCACCTCCACCTCGTGGGCGGCGCGCCAGGTGTGGATCTCCTCGGGGCGCTCGCCCACCAGCAGTATGGTGACCTGGAGGTCCTCCTCGCCTGCCAGGGTGTGCACCAGCGCCCGGAGCAGCTTGTGCTTGCCCGTGCGGGGCGGGATCTGGATGATCGCCCGCTGCCCGAGGCCCATGGGGGCTACGTAGTCAATGGCGCGAAGGAAGGGGTTCTGCCAGAGGTCGATGCGATCGTCTGGGTAGACCGAGGTGAGCTGATCAAAGGTGATCGGCTTGAAATCAGGATCGTTGCTTGGATCCTGCCCGTTGAGGGTCTCTACTCGGAGCAGCGCCTCGAAGTTCTCGCCCGCCTTGGGGGCACGGACCTGCCCGATCACCGAGTCTCCGGTGCGCATCTTGAAGCGCCGGATCTGGCTCTGGGAGACGTAGATGTCTCCCTCGCCGGGGAGGTAGTTGTTGGTCGCCGAGCGGAGGAAGCCGAAGCCCTCGCCGTGGACCTCGAGCACGCCGTGCCCGATACGCACCTGGTTCTGCTGTCCGTAGGCCTGGAGGATGGCGCGGATCAGCCCCTGACGTCCGAGGGCAATATCGGCGGTGATGCCGTAATTACCCGCGATCTCGACGAGCTCCTCGGGAGAGGCGCTGTGGAGAGATGAGAAATTGAGGGACATGGAGTTTCCGGGATGGAGCCGGGGCTTGATGCCCCGGGGGGAGGAGGTGTGAGCGCAACCTGTGCCTGCGCTCGTGGTCGGACCGAGTCTAGCGCGTTCCATTCAAGGGGAAAAGCCCATCACCCGCGGGTTTAGGCTCAGCGTCGCACCAGAAATCCTGCGATCTCCCTGGTCGCAGCGGGCTCTGCGTGCAGGGACTCGACGGTACTCCAGCGCGATCCCTCGCCAAGGTCCCGCTGAAAGGCCCGCAATGCCTCGTCTGTGCCCTGCGCGTGGCCGCTCACCGCGCCGTCGGGGGTGTTCTCAACCCACCCGCAGATCCCCAAGGATGCCGCAGAGCGCTGCGCAAACGCGCGAAAGCCCACCCCCTGTACCCGCCCCTCTACCCGGAAGGTGATCGCCCTCACGGCGATCCTCCCAGCCTTCGGAGCAGCTCGGCCTCGTCGATCACCGGGACCCCTAGCTCCACGGCCCTGTCGAGCTTGGACCCCGCGTCGTCTCCGGCCACGACGAAGTCCGTCTTCTTGGAGACGCTGCCCTTCACCGCCCCCCCCGCGGCCTGGATCCGCTTCTTGGCCTCCGCGCGCCCCAGGGTCGGCAGGGTGCCGGTGAGCACGAAGCTGAGGCCCTCCAGGGGGGTGACGGTGGCTGAGCGCGCGGTCCCCTCGAAGCGCAGGCCGTGGCCTCGCAGGCGCGCCAGCTCGTCCACCTGGTGTGGGTCATCGAAGAAGGCACGGATCGCCGCCGCCATCTTGTCGCCGACCCCGTGCACCGCCGCCAGCTCCTCGGCGCTGGCCTGGAGCAAGGGGTCGATCCCCCCGAAGCGCTCCATCAGCACCGCGGCGGTGGACTCGCCCACCTCGCGGATCCCCAGGGCTACCACCACCCGCTCGACCGGCTGCTCCTTGCTCCTGGCGATCGCGGCGAGCAGGTTCTCCGCCGAGCGCTGCCCCATCCGGTCCAGCGCCGCGAGCTCCTCGAGCTTGAGGGCGTACAGGTCCGACGGGCGGCGGATCAGCCCCTCGCCCAGCAGCTGCTCCACCAGCTTCTCACCCAACCCGTCGATGTCCAGGGCGGCCCGCGATCCGAAATGACGGATCGCCGCGTGCCGCTGTGCGGGGCACGACAGCGGCGCGGTACACCGCGCCACCGCGCTGTCCTCGCGCGCGAGCGGGGCCCCGCAGGCAGGGCAGTGCTCGGGAAATACGATGGGAACACGCTCCTCGTGACCCTCGTCCAGCACCACCCGCTCCACCTTGGGGATCACGTCGCCCGCCCGGCGCACCAGCACCGTGTCCCCTGTCCGCAGGTCCAGGCGCCGCAGCTCGTCGGCGTTGTGGAGGGTGGCCCGCGACACGGTCACCCCGCCCACCTGCACCGGCTCCAGCTCTGCGACGGGGGTGATCGCCCCGGTGCGGCCCACCTGAAAGCTCACCTCGCGCAGCACGGTGGGCACCTCTGGGGGCGGATACTTGTAGGCGATCGCCCAGCGCGGCGCCCGCGAGAGGCTCCCCAGGCTGCGCTGCACCGAGAGATCGTCCACCTTGATCACTACCCCGTCGATCTCGTGGGGCAGCCGGTGGCGCTGCTCTCCCAGCGAGACGATCCGCCGCAGCACCGCCTCAAGCCCCTCTAGCGTCCGGGCCTCTGGGTCCACCGGCAGCCCCAGCGCGCTCAGGGCGGCCAGCCGCTCCGAGTGGCGCGCGCCCAGCTCGATCCCCTCGACGACGCCCACGTCATAGGCGTAGAAGGACAGGCGCCGCTCCGCCGCCACCGCCGGATCGAGCTGGCGCAGCGTGCCCGCCGCGGCGTTGCGCGGGTTCTTGAACGGCTCCTCGCCCCGCGCCTCGCGCCGCGCGTTCATGTCGGTGAAGGCCTGCAGCGCGAAGAAGACCTCTCCTCGCACCTCGAGCAGCGCGGGAGGATCGTCGGTGCGCAGCCGCGCCGGGACGCTGCGGATGGTCCTGGCGATGTGGGTGACGTCCTCGCCCAAGGTCCCGTTGCCCCTGGTGCCCGCCCTGGTCAGCAGGCCCCGCTCATACACCAGCTCAAGCGAGAGCCCGTCCAGCTTGGGCTCCACCGAGAAGCGGAACAGGGGGGGCGCCTCGTCGGCGAGGAAGCGGTGGAGCGAGGTCTCGAACTCGACCACCTCGCCCTCGCTGAAGGCGTTGCGCAGCGAGAGCATCGGCTTCGCGTGGACAAAGGGGGGCAGCTCGGACACAGGGTCCGCCCCCACCCGCAGGGTCGGCGAGTCGGGCCTGACGTAGCCGGTGCGCTGCTCCAGCAGCTCCAGCCGGTGGAAGGCCTCGTCGTAGGCCTGGTCGGTGATGGTGGGGGTGCCCTCGGCGTGGTAGCGCCGGGAGTGCTCCAGCAGCTCCGGGACCAGGGCGTCGATCTGCGCCCTGGCCTGCTCGTCGCTCAGGGCCAGGATCTCGTGGTGGAGGGGGGTGCTCATGGACGCTCCGCAGCGGGGCGAGCCTAACCTGTGGGCGCGCGGGTAGGGACCCCAGGCGCCCGCTGGCTCCTTGGACTTCCCTGCGATAAGCACGTGCTTTTCGGGGTGCCCATGCGCGTGATTCGGTTGTCCGCCTTGATGATCCTGCTGCTGCCAGCCGTCGCGCTCTCAGGGGCGGGGAAGGCTAGGCCGGGGGTCTCGCGGGGGAGGGCGCTGCTCAAGGGCGGGGAGTACGCCAAGGCGCAGCACCTGTTTCAGGCGGCCCTTGAGAAGAACCCCGGCGACGAGGGCGCGATGCTGGGGCTCGCCAGGGCTCAGGCCCACCTGGGGCAGTGCCGCAGGGCGCTGGACCGCTTCCGCGAGGCGCGGCGTGAGGGCGCGTGGAGCGCCGCCGCCGCGATCGACGAGGCGTGGTGTCACCAGCAGTACGGCCACACCGCCCAGGCGGAGGCGGCGCTGGAGGAGGCGGTGGTGATGTCGCCAGAGAGCGAGCAGGCCTGGTACCGGCTGGGGCAGGTGCGCTCCTCGCTGGGCGACCACCAGGGGGTGCTCGACGCGGTGGAGGCGCTGGGGTCGCTCACCTCGCGCCAGGGGCCTGAGGTGCTGCTGAGCTGGGACGCCCGAGACCGCGGAGACGAGGACGAGGCGTGGACCTCGCTCTGGGAGCTTCAGCGGCAGCAGCGCCTGCGCCCCACCGCCACCGGCACCTCTCAGGCGCTGATCTTGGAAGGGGTGCTGCTCCTCGACGTGGGGGAGCCCTGGGAGGCCAGCGAGCCCCTGCTGGAGGCGGTGAAGCGCAACGTCCAGGACGTGCTTGCAGCGACCTGGCGGGCCGAGTCGCTGCGCCGGCAAGGCTTCCCCAAGTGGGCCATCGCCCACATCGACCGACGGGTGCTGAAGGGGAAGCTCGACGGGCGGTCCGCGGCGATCAAGGCCAGGGCGCAGGTGGACCTGGGGAAGCTCGACAAGGCAGAAGAGACCCTCCGCCCCTACCGGAGCTCCTTCGACGCGGAGGTGCTGGCGAGCCGCTGGTACCTCGCCAGGGCTCGTGGTTTCCAGGAGGAGGCCGACTGGTACGCAGACTGGTACGAGCTGGCCCCGCACGGCGGCTCGCTCGCGGTGCTTGAGGTGCTGAGCGCCAGCGCCGAAGAAGACCTCACAGACGAACAGGAGCGTGAATGATGCGCCGCCTCACTGGCCTCTCACTGGCCGCCACCCTGGCCGCCGCGGTGGCGGGGTGTGCCCAGCCTGTTGCGCCACCCCCCGATCCGCCCCCCGCGATGCCGGATGTGGTGTTGATCACCATGGACACCACCAGGGCGGATCGCATCGGAGCCTACGGCTATGAGCACGCTCACACCGAGACCATTGACGCGCTGGCGGCGGCTGGTCGGCGCTACGATCGCGCGGTGTCGCCGATCCCGCTCACCATCCCGGCCCACGCCGCGCTCCTTACCGGGAAGTATCCGCCGAACCTCGGGATCCGTGACAACGGTGGCGCGCGCCTCCCCGCCGATGCGGTGACCCTCGCCGAGCTGCTGCACCAGGAGGGCTACGCCTCCGCCGCCTCGGTGGCGGCCTTCGTCACGACCCGAACCTGGGGCTTTGATCAGGGCTTTGACGCGTATTTCGACGACATCCCCTCCGACGGTCGCGACTTCTGGCACGCCTCGCTGGTCGGCGAGCAGGTGGTCGACCGGGCGCTGGAGTGGGTTGACGGCCGAAGAGGAGACGACGGGCCGCTGTTCCTGTGGGTACACCTCTACGACCCCCACTTCCCCTACACCCCCCCGGCCCCCTACCTGGAGCAGGCGGAGGGCAGGGTCTACGACGGCGAGATCGCCTACATGGACGATCAGATCGCGCGGGTGGTCGACGCCTTCGCGGGGCGCGACGCGCTGTTTGTCCTCTCGGGCGATCACGGCGAGGCGCTCGGCGACCACAAGGAGCTGACCCACGGGCTCTACGTCTACGAGGCGACGCAGCGCGTCCCGCTCATCCTGTCTGGCCACGGGGTGAAGCCCGAGGTGGTCGACGCCCCCACCTCGCTGGTGGACGTGGTGCCCACCGTGCTGTCTATCCTCGGCCTGGCCGCCCCCGCCGGGCTGGATGGGGCGGTGAGCCCCGGCGCGGCGCGGCCGGCCTACAGTGAGAGCTGGCAGCTCGCGACCCGCTTCGGGATCGCGCCCCACCTGGGGGTGGTGGACGGGTCGCTCAAGCTGATCGACACCCCGCGCCCGGAGCTGTACGATCTGGCCTCGGACCCGCAGGAGCTGGTCAACCTCGCCGAGGGGCGGCCTGAGGAGGTGGAGCGCCTGCGCGGCGTCCTCGCCTCCTTCGGCTTCAAGCCACCTGGTGCGCCGGCGGTGGCGGACCCGGAGGTGTCCGCCCAGCTCCAGGCGCTGGGCTACGTGGAGGGCGGCTTCGCCGGCGATCTGGAGGGCCCGCTCCCCGATCCGAAGG
This sequence comes from Deltaproteobacteria bacterium, assembly GCA_016938035.1. Classification (GTDB taxonomy): domain Bacteria; phylum Myxococcota_A; class UBA796; order UBA796; genus JAFGVK01. The sequence goes on from JAFGVK010000061.1 coordinate 21,184, forward strand.
ACCACGCGGCGCTGGTCCACCTGACACAGCGGGTCGACCGGCAGAACCTGCTCGGCCACCCCGAGGAGGGGCTGAAGGCGCTGGATACCCTTGTGGCCTCCTACCCCGAGGTGGTGGAGTTTCAGACCCGCAGGGCCTCGCTGCTCGGCCAGCTCGGCCGCAAGGAGGAGGCGGTGGCCGCCTCGCGCGCGGCCCTCGCCCTCGCGCCCGCCGATCCGCAGGCGCGAATGAACCTCGCTTCAAGCCTGGCCTATGCAGAGCAGTACGACGAGGCCGCCGAGCTGTACCGCGCCTTGGTGGACGAGCTCTCCTATGTCCCCAAGATCCGTGTCCTGACGGTCTCCGCGGTGATGGCCTCCGCTGCCGGGGTGGACGCGGGGGTGGAGGAGGGGCTGCGCCTCCTGGAGGCAAACCCGGAGGACGACGCGCTCGCCGGAGCGATCGGGGTGCCGCTCGCCCTGCGGGGTGAGACTCAGCGCGCGCGCCCGCTGCTGGAGCGGGGGCTGCGGGCCAACCCTCCTGGTCGGAGCGTCGCCTACGCGATGGCGCTGATGACCCCGATCGAGGACAAGGCGGGCATCCAGGGCCTGCTGGAGGCGGAGGTCGCCAACTACCCGGGCAACGCGCCCGCGGTGGCGATGCTCGGGGACCTCTATGCCAGAGACAAGGCCTGGGAGGCCTCGGTGGAGCTCTTCCGCAGCGCCTCCGCAGCGCAGCCGGAGGTGTTGCGCTGGAAGCACGCCCTCGCCCAGTCCCTGTTCAACGTCCAGCGCTTCGCCGAGGCCCGCGTGGCGCTCGATCGGGCCCTCCAGGTCGCCCCTGAGGACGTGGACCTGATCGTGCTGGACGCGAACTTGATCTCCAAGGAGGGGGACCCCGTGCGGGCCAGGGCGCGCTTTGATGAGGCGCAGCGCATGAGCCGGTAGCGACGCGGGGCCGGAAGCCCAGCCTGCGCCCGGTCCAGCGCTTCGCTTAGGCCCGCGTGGCGCTTGTTCGGGACCTCCGTGCCGCACCGGGGGACCTGATCGCGCTGGAGGCGAACCTGAACTCACGGGCCAGGGCGCGCCTTGACGAGGCGCAGCGGCTGAGCCAGTCGCGGCGCAAGGAACAGAGCAGCCCGCCGGGCGAGCCGACGGGCTGGATCCTCGCGAGGAGCGGGGCTTAGTAGGCGTAGTAGCCGAGCACGCGCTGCCAGGAGAAGTTGCCGTCGGTGAAGGTGGCGTCGATGGCGAAGCCGCCCCAGCTGATGACGCCGTAGCCGTCATCCATGAGCGCCATGGTGGTGGCGTAGGGGCCGTAGCTCTGCCCGCCGTACTCCATGGTGTAGGAGGGGTTGAACCCGAAGCCGAGGAAGCCCTCGTTCATCCAGGAGCCGTCGGTGAAGCCGTATGAGGCGTCGCCGTACCAGTCGTCGCAAAGGTCGCCCTGCCAGGTGGTGGGGGCGCCGTGGGTGGTGACGATGGCGAAATCGCAGTTCTCGCAGGGGTAGGTGGACACGCCGTCGCCGCTGGTGCTGGCGGGGTAGACGATCTCACAGAGCTTGTCGCCGACGTTGTAGTTGCCGGCCGTGTTGTTGGCGACCAGGTCGAGGATGGAGGTGGTCCCCGTGTAGGTGCCGTCGCTCACGGTGGCCGCACCGGCGAGGACCCACGCCTCGACGCCGGTGTCCGCGTCGGTGTCGGTGTCGGTATCCGAGTCGGTGTCGGTGTCGGTGTCGGTATCCGAGTCGGTGTCGGTGTCGGTGTCGGTGTCCGTCTCACCGGTCTCTTCCTTCTCGCCGCAGCCCACCAGGGTGGTGGCGTAGAGGGAGCCAAGGGACACAACGGCGAGCATCTGCAGCATACGCATGGGGAACTCCAGGCTAGGGATGAATGGCAGCATGTTAGCGACAAGATCAGACAATCGCAAGGAACTCAGGTGTGGAAATCGCAAAACAGTCACCGCTATTTGAGCGGCGTCCACTCGCTCGCGGGCAGCTCTGGCCCTCGCTGCGGTTCCTCTGCCGCGAGGAGGTAGATCGCGCGCCGGTTGGCTGCCTCGTCCACCTCGTCGGCGGTGGGGGTGGCGAGCACGGCCTCGCCGAAGCCCTGGTAGGCGATCTGCCCGTCAAAGCCCCGTGACTTGAACCAGCTCGCGATGGCCTCCGCCCGGCGCTGCGACAGGCCCAGGTTTCCCTCCGCCGCGCCGACGGTGTCGGTGTAGCCCGCGACGTACAGGCGCACCTCAACCACCGCTCCGTAGCGATCCAGCACCTGCTGTAGATCCGCCCACGCCCGCTCGAGCTTGGGGACCTCGCCCACGTCAACCGCCGCGCTACCCGAGGCGAAGACGACGTCCTCGTGCGGGATGGCGTAGGACCACGGGGACAGCTCCAGCTTCCCGCCGAGGTGGTCGGCGTCTTCGGCGTGGACAACGAGCTTGAGGATCTCCTGGGACGAGGCGGGACCCCAGCCGAGCTCGGCCTCCCGCTCGCCGAACACCGAGAGCTCGCCGCTGCCCAGCTCCGCGCCCCCCTCTCCCAGGGCCTGGACCCGCACCAGGCTGAGCGGCCTGTCGGCACGAACCGTGAGGGACTGCCCCTTGAGGTCCAGCTCTTCGCGCCGCACCTCCAGGGTGAGGGGAGGGAGCACGTCGATCCCCAGCGAGAGGGGCATGGAGCCCTCAGCGCCGTCGTCCCCCCTCAGCGTGAGGGTCCCGCGGCAATGGTGCGCGCCCCTGGGCAGCCCGTCGAGGACCAGCGTGTAGTCCTGGCCGGGTTGGATCGCCTGGTGGAGGCTCCAGGTCTTTCCGCCGCACGAGAGCGACGCGTCGATCTGTCCGGTGGCGTGGGCGTGGACCGTGAGCGAGGCGGCGCCCAGGCCGTCCTGCACCCTCCGGACCGCGTCGAGGGTGACGGCGTCCTGTGCGAGGGCGGCGGAGATCAGCAGGGTGAGCATGGGACACTCCGAGCTTTTTGGGGGAGGATAGCGCCTGAGCGGCGGTCAGGGGGCTAGTTCTCGCGGAGGATCAGGTGATAGCCGTAGGGCGTCTCCACCACCTGTGAGCGCGCGCCGGGCTGGAGGGCGAACAGGGCGTCCTCGAAGGCGGGGACCATCTGGCCCGGGGCGATCAGGCCCAGCTCGCCCCCCTGCGCCGCGGTAGTGTCGTCAGAGTATCTGGCCACCACCGCGTCCCACGGCTCCCCCGCCGCCAGCCTGTCCGCCGCCTCGTCGATCCTGGCGCGGGCCTGCTCCTGGCTCCGCCCTGGGGTGCCCCGCAGGGCGGCCTCCCAGCTCACCAGCAGGTGGGCGGCGCGGGCCTCGATCACCGGGTCGCGGCGGATGACGTGGTAGCCGAAGGGGGTCTGGACCACCGGGCCCACCGCCCCCACCGGCAAAGAGGCCACCGCGGCCTCGAACTCGGGCACCATGGTCCCCGTGAGGTACACCCCCAGGCTCCCGCCGCGCCCGGCGCTGGGCCCGTCCGAGTGCTCTCGGGCCAGCTCCTCCAGCGGGCGCCCCCCGAGGGCCTCCCGCCGGATCCGCTCCGCCAGGGCGCGCGCGAGCTCCGGGGTGCGGGGCTGACCCTCGGGGGCGCCAACCGCCCCCGCGTAGGCGATCAGCACGTGCGTGGCCGCGTACCTGGGCTCGGTGGGCGCGGGCAGGGGAGGAGGCTCCGCGACCACCTGGGCGGGGGGATCTTCCGGGTCGGGGGTGGGCGCGGGGGGTTGGCTGCAGGCGAGCAGCGCGAGGAGCCACATGTGGCCTCCAGGTGGGTCGGAGAAATAACCCGTGGGCGCCAGCGCGTCCGAGGCAGCGCGTGAGGCCTGTCACCCCCCCCGTCGCCGCGAGCCGACCTCAGGGGGTGGGCGCGCTGGAGCGGGCGTACCGGCGCTTGGCGCGAACGGTGGCGCACGCCGCACGAGGGGGCCCCCGGCCGAGGCCGCCGGCGTGGCGCGCCCCTGGGGGGGCGCGGGATCCCTGCGGTAGCGCTGCGCCAGCGGGGACAGGCCCCAGTCAGGTGGCGCTCGCGCGGCCCCCGTCGTCGCTCTACACTCGTCCCGAGAGGTGTCCATGATCCCGCTGCTGCTCCTCGCCTGCTCCTCGCCCGCTCCCCGTGACTTCCCCGAGGACTTCGTCTGGGGCGCTGCGGTGGCGGGGTTTCAGGTCGACATGGGGTGCCCAACCCTCGCGCCTGAGGACTGCGAGGACCGGGCCTCGGACTGGTACCAGTGGGTCACCGAGCCCTCACTCCAGGGCGAGGCGTCGCTCCATTTGTCCGGCGATCCCGTCTCCGACGGGCCGGGGATGTGGGAGCTGTTCGAGGAGGACGCAGCCAGGCTGGGCGCGGACGGCCTGGGCTCGCTCCGCCTCTCGGTGGAGTGGTCGCGCCTGTTCCCCGACGGCGCCGCAGAGCGCGCGGCCACCGTGGAGGAGCTCGACGCCTTTGTCGACCGGGCCGCGGCGCAGCGCTATCACCAGATGTTCGCCGCCCTGTCCGCGGCGGGGGTGGCGCCGATGGTCACCCTCAACCACTACACCCTGCCCCTGTGGGTCCACGACGGCCTCGCGTGCCACCGGGACCTGGGGTGCGAGGCGTCCGGGTGGCTCGATGGCCCCCGCATCGAGCGGCTGATGGCGCTCTACGCCGGCTGGGTGGCCCGGGAGTACGGCGGGGAGGTCGACCGGTGGGCCACCCTCAACGAGCCGCTGGTGATCCCCCTCGCGGGCTACCTTCAGCCAGGGGAGATGCGCTCCAACCCCCCAGGGGTGTCGATGGAGGTGGAGGCGGCGATCGCCAGCATCTGCCACCAGGTCGAGGCCAGCGCACGAATGTACGACGCGGTCCACGCCGAGGACCGCTGGGACGCTGACGGCGATGGGCAGAACGCCGCGGTTGGGGTGGTGATGAACATGATCGCCCTCGCCCCGCAGGAGGAAGATGACCCCGCCGACGCCCTAGGGGTAGCGCACTGCGACTTCGTCTACCACCGGGTCTTCCTCGACGGGCTGACCGCAGGGGCCTGGGATGACGATCTCGACGGTACCTTCGACCGCGAGCGCGCTGATCTGGCGGGGCGGCTCGACTGGATCGGGATCAACTACTACAACCGGGTCACCGTGGCGGGGCTGCCCATCGCCCTGATCCCCGAGCTGCCGGTGATGGATTTCTACCCAGAGTTCTCGTGGGAGCCCTACCCCGAGGGGCTGGGGGAGGTGGTAGAGCGTACCGCGAGCTACGGCCTTCCCCTCTGGATCACCGAGAACGGCACCCCCCTGGTCGAGGAACAGGGCTCGGAGCTGCTCCTGGCGCATCTGCGCGCGCTCGCCGAGGCGGACGCGCAGGTCGAGGGCTACCACTGGTGGAGCTACGTGGACAACTACGAGTGGAACCACGGGATGGGGATGCGCTTCGGGCTGTACGCCCTGGACCCCGTCACCAAGGCCCGCGTCGAGCGGCCGGTGATGACCACCTATCGCGACATCGCCGCCACCGGAGCGCTCCCCGAGTAGGTGGGGCGCCACCTAGCGCCGCGGCGGGTTTACAATCGGCGGGTTCGGGGTACTCCATACTCCAACCTCAGCTGCGCCCAGACGCGCCCCCCTTCTCTCCCTGGAGCCACCATGAGCCTGCTCGGCCTCGCCCTGCTCGCGTTCACCCCCAGCGCCTCCGCTGAGACCATCCCACAGGCCGACTACAGCCTCAAGCTGCCCGCCTATGACCTCAAGCTGCGCGACTACAACTTCCCCTCGGGCCTGCGGATCATCTTCCAGGAGGAGCACTCGCAGCCGATCGTGGCGATCACCACCGTGATCGACCACGGGTCGGGGTCCGATCCCGACGCTGAGAAGGGCATCGCCCACCTCGTAGAGCACATGAACTTTCGGGCGAAGCACGAGGGGCTGCCCAAGAACATGGACTACATCAAGCAGGTCGGCGGCAACTTCAACGCCTCCACCTCGGTGGACTGGACCAACTACATGACCATCGCGCCCAAGGACTCGATGGTCGACCTGCTCAAGCTCGAGGGGCTGCGGCTCACCGACACCCTCGAGGGCGTCACCGAGGATGACGTCAACACCGAGCGCGAGGTGGTCCGCAACGAGCTGCGGCAGCGCTACGAGAACGCCATCGGCGACGCGCTCTCGTCGATCAACAAGCAGCTCTTCCCGGTGGGGCACCCCTACCACATCCCCACGATCGGCACCCACGAGGGCATCGATCACTCGGATCTGGCCGCGGTCAAGGCCTTCACCGCCAAGTACTACGTGCCTGCCAACGCGACCATCGTGGTGGCCGGCGACTTCTCGCTCGACGACACCGGCGACATCATCAACAAGGCCTTCGGCGACATGCCGCAGCTGCTGGTGGACCCGGAGCACCCTGACGCGGAGCTCACCCTCACTGAGGCCAAGTCACGTATCAAGCCCGAGCGCCCCCCAGTGCCACCCCCGGTGGACAAGGGGCCGGTCCGCGTGGAGGGCCTGGTGGACACCGAGACGGTAGTGGTCGGCTGGACCATGCCCGCCGGCTTCCACGAGGATCAGATGTCGATGCAGCTGGCGGTGAACCTGGTGCAGTCCGCGATGATCTCGCAGATGTACCGCGACTGGAACCCCGTCACCGACGACCCCATCGAGGGGGTGGGGTGCTACCTCGATCCCAACAAGGAAGCGTCCATGGCCCTCTGCTTCATGGAGCCCACCGGCGGGATGAGCCCCGAGAAGACCATCGAGGAGATCGGTGACTCCCTCTACACCGTGTGGGAGCCGATCGACACCGCCTCGATGCAGGGGATCATGATCAAGCGCTGGCAGGACTGGACCATGTCCAACTCCAAGGCACAGCAGATGGCCGGGGTGCTCCGCACCGTGGACGAGGTCTCCGCCCTCTACGGGCGCGCCACGGCGCTTGCCCACCACGCCCACTACACCGGCAGCCCCACCTATTTCCGCGACACCTTCAACGAGATCCCCCTCGCGGACCTGGAGCAGGCCAAGACCCTCGCCAAGACCTACCTGACCCGCGATCGGATGGTGTCGGTGATCGTCGAGCCCCTGTCCGAGGAGGAGAAGGCGCGGCGCCACGCGGCGGTCGCGACCGGGGCAGAGGAGCACGCCTACCACGGCACCCAGGCGGCCACCGCCTTCGAGACCATCGTCGATCCCTCCAAGCTCACCCCAGAGGCGCTGAAGAAGGTGGTGGTGGTCCCGGACCGCACCAAGATCCGTGAGCTGGAGCTGGAGAACGGCCTCCAGGTGGTGATCATGCCCTACGGCGAGGCGCCGCTGGTGCACGCCGGGCTGTTCGTCTACGGGGGGGACGACATCTCGACCCCCTGGGGGCTGGACGCCTTCTCCGAGTGGGTGACCTACCGGGGCGATCGCATCGAGGCGACCGAGAGCCTGGGGCAGGTGGCCGGGGCCTACTACGAGCAGGCGATGAGCAACGGGCGGCACCTGGTGGCCGAGGGCGCCTCGGGCAACCTTGACGCCATGCTGCGCCGCCTGCGCCAGGAGTCCTCACAGTTCGGCTGGCGTCCCGCCGACAAGGCCGCGGCCATTCGCAGTGGTAGGAACGCGATGAAGTCCTCCGGCAAGTCGCAGGAGGCGTGGTCCGAGCGGCTGCTGTGGGAGCGCCTGGCCCCTGGTCACCCCCTCGGCCAGTGGAAGGATCAGGCATTCTACCAGGGCGAGGAGTCCTGGAGCATGGAGCAGGTCAAGCCCTACATGCTCGCCAAGTACGCGCCGGACAACGCCACCCTGGTGGTGGTGGGTGACCTCGACCCCGACGCGGCGGAGGCCTCGATCCGATCGATGTTTGGCGGCTGGGCCCGCGCCGCCGGCGCTGGCGGCGAGCTCCCAGAGCTGCTCGGCCCCTTCGCCGCCCAGCCGGACCGCCAGGTGCTGATCCTCGACAAGCCAGAGGCCAACCAGTTCGAGATCAACGTCGCCTGCCAGGCCGCCCCGGTGGGGCCTGAGGGGGTCGCGGCCCTCGAGCTGATGGGCGACGTGATGTCCGAGGAGGCGTGGCGCACCCTGCGCGAGCGCGAGGGCCTCACCTATGGGGCCTACGCCTACACCCGGGCGGTGGCGGGCGGGGCCAACAGCGTGCACGGCTGGACTCTGGTGCAGGCCGACGCGGTGGGCTTCTCGGTGGACGCCTTCCTCAAGATCTTCGAGCAGACCGCCCGTGGCGAGGTGGACGAGGCCATGCTCGCAAGCGCCAAGTGGAGCAGGGCCCGCAAGTACGTGCTCGGGCACCAGTCCGGCTCGCAGATGCTCGACAGGCTCCAGTCGGTGCGCGCCCAGGGGCAGGGGTACGACTTCTTCGACCAGTATCCAGGCCACCTCGCGGCGGTGAGCGCCCAGGACTTCCCCGCGCTGCTCGCCCCGTGCATCGGCCACGAGGTGGTGACGGTGATTGGCCCCGCGGTGTTCGCGGAGCAGGAGCTCCCCAAGTACGGGATCGCCTATGAGGTGGTGGACTGGGAGGCCCTCGCCGACCAGCAGCTCACCCCCAAGGAGCTGAAGAAGGCCCAGAAGGCCAGGGCGAAGCAGAGCGCAGACGAGGGCTGAGCCGCGGCGCCTCGCCGGAGGGGAGGGCCCGCCGCCCCCTGGCCGCGGTGAGCCCGTTGCCTCGTGGGTGCGGTCCGTCGACCGCAGGGCGGGCACACTCGACGCGTCAGGCGCGCGCTCTCCTCCGCAGGGGGGCGGTGTCCCTCGGCCGAGGGCGCGCGCTGGCCGCATAGACGATCACGGCGCCGCGTGGTCAGCGAGCCGAGGCCCAGTGTGCGGGGCGCGCCAGCGGGGGGGGGAGCCGCGTCTGCGCGCTGCCCCTGGCGCCCTCGAGCTGAGCCTGGGTGAGGAAGATCGCGCCGGTCAGATCCGCTCCTGACAGGTCGGCGCCCCGAAGATCAGCGCCCCGCAGGTCGGCCCCAGACAGGTCGGCCTCGCGCAGGTCCGCCCCCAGGAGCAGGGCCCCCATCAGCTGGGCGCCGCCCAGCTTCGCGCGGCGGAGGCGCTTGCCGATGAGGTCCGCGCCGGTCCTGTCAGGGCCCTGGTGCGGGGCCCTTGCCTGGGCGCTGGCTCGCAGCAGCAGCAGGTGGGCGGCGTGGCGCGCCTCGGTCAGGTCGAGGGAGGCTAGCGCCTCGGCGGAGCGGTGCCGCTCCAGGGGCTCCTGCGCGGCGAGCAGCTCGGCCCGGAGGGGCGCGTCGGCCAGCGGCAGCGCGGCGCGCAGGTACCAGCGCAGGGCGTGGAGCTGCCGGGTGGCGTCGAAGGCGGCGAACATCGAGGCGGCGATCGCTGGCTCCTGGCGCCAGTCCCGCCCCCCGAAGGTGATCTGGGTGACCTGCTGCCCCGCCCCGAAGCAGTCAAACGCGACGCAGCCCGGGAAGCCACGCGCTCGCAGGTGATCGTGGATGGTGCAGCGGAAGCCCTCGCCCAGGTTCGGGCAGGGGCGCCCCGCGGGTTTGTGGATGGCGAAATCCGCCGAGGCGGCGAAGGTGGGAGCCACACAGCACAGGCCGGCGCAGCGGGAGCAGTCGGCGCGGAGAGGATCGGCGGTCATGGCGGCTCCGGCGGGGGGACTCATCGATAACTCCCCGTGGAACGGAGCGGTAGCGAGAGCAGCGGGAGCTGACCGCCGCTCAGGGACTGCATCACCTGAGACTGGGTGCGCACTGAGTCGTCGGCGCCTATGTGCTGCACCTCCACCCCCAGCTCGGCGAGGGCCACGCCGATCAGCTTGCTGCGGTGACAGCGCTCGGGATCGCCCTCGGAGCAGAACAGGCACACCTGGTGCCCCTGCTCCCAGGCGGAGACCAGCCTGGCTAGACCCCGCTGAAAGCGCGGCGTGGCCGCAGTGATCGCGTAGTCCACCCGCCCCCCCACGTAGCAGGATGGGTCCGACGGTCGCCCGCCGAGGGTGTCGCCCAGGTACAGGTAGCGCAGGCCGGTGCCCCGCAGGTGGGCAGCCAGCGGCTCGCGGGAGAATTCCGGCTTGACCCCCGACCAGGGCGCCGAGCGCACGTCGAGGAGGAAGCGGATCTCGCGCGCTTGCAGCGGCGCGATGAGCTGGGGCAGCCCACGCCGCCCCTGACCGATGCTCCAGATCACCCCCGCCACAGGCACCTCCTGATGGAGGATAACAGCAGGCATGAACGTATGTCCAGTGGTGCTAAGCCTCGCCGCCCCTGCTGAACCACCCGCGGCGCCTCTGGCGCTACTCCCGTCCCGAGGGGCGCCCCAGGTGGGGGCCGGCGCGCTCTGGCAGCACCCTGAGCGGGGCGGGGGAGGGTGGCGAGGGCGCAGGGAGGCCGCGCTCACCCCGCGGGTCTCGGGCATGCCCAGCCTGTTCGGGCCGACGCCCTGTGCGGGGACTGGGGCGGATGACCCACCTGGGCGACACCATGGTCAAGGCTGTCCATCGCCCCCTCCACCAGGACCGAGAGCCCGGTGCCCGCTCCGATCGCCCTCTGCCGGGTGAGCCTCCGACCTTCTGTCCGGCTGACACCTGGACCCTCTGTACCGCGACGTGCGGGGCCGAGGGGAGGCTAGGCGTGGGGGGGGGCGATCCAGTCGCCGGACCGCCTCACCCACTCCTCACCCAATCAACTGAGCAGAGCGAACCTTGGGCTAGGTAGCGTGCCCCCCTGGCTCTTCCCGGCCGGGGTGTGGAGGACCACCCCGGCCAGGATCCCGGTGTTGTGGGCTCCAAAGCCTCACCCCAGGGGGGCCCGTGAGGAGGAGCCCCTGGCGCGCCGGAGGGGAGGGTGAGCGGGGGGTGTGGCGCAGCGTGCGGCACATTTGGGTCGTAGACTTGTTTCCTATGGAACCGGATCGCGTGGGTCTCACAGGTCGATCGAATTCCTCTCAAGGGAACTATCGGCTGCGTCTGCTCGTCCAGTCTTCCAGAGGGCAGACGGGCACCGACCCGCAAGGCGCGTCGGCGTGTGGCCGCCGTTTTGGCGGTCGAAAGAGCGATTTTGGTCTCGACGAGCGCAGGGGCAAGGACACGCGTCGAGCGGACCTCGAAGCGGTGCCCCGCGGGGTTAGCAGGAGACATGATCAGCCTCCTCGCCTGCCTCGCCCTCGGCGCCCCAGATCTCTCGTTCCTGGTGATCCTGACCGACGATCAGCGGGCTGACTCCCTCTGGAGCCAGCCGGCGGTGAGCGCCAGGCTGGTGGACCAGGGGGTGCTGTTCTCGCGCGCCTACGCCACCACCCCGCTCTGCTGTCCCGCAAGGGCCTCGCTCTACGCGGGGGGCTTCAGCGCCGGGAACACAAACGTCCGCGCCAACCTGGCCCCCAACGGGTGCGTCGACCGGCTGGACGCGGTGAACACCCTCGCGACCCGGCTCCAGGGGCAGGGCTGGGTCACCGGCCTGGTGGGCAAGTACCTCAACGACTACCCCGAGGCTCAGGCCCCCGCGATCCCGCCGGGCTGGACCCACTTCGAGGCGCTGGGGGCGCTGTCCTCGTGGAGCCAATTTGAGGTGATCCGCGGCCACTCCGACCCTGATCGCTGGGGTGAGGGCAGCGCCGAGACCCACGAGGGCTACATCACCTGGGATCAACGCGACCGGGCGATCGCCTTCTTGCGGGAGCACGGGCAGGGGCGCTTCTTCCTGGTGGTCGCCTTCCAGGCGCCGCACCCTCCGCAGGTGCCCGCGCCGGAGGACCAGGGACGCTACGAGGCGCTTGTCCTCCGCCCTCCCTCCTTCAACGAGGCCGATGTCAGCGACAAGCCAGCCTGGGTGCAGGGGACCCCGCTCCTGGACGCGGAGGCCATCGCCCACCAGGATGAGGTGGCACGGGATCAGCTCCGCTGCCTGGCCTCGGTGGACCGGGCGGTCGCGGCGATCCTCGACGAGCTGGCGGCGCAGGGGGCGGCGGGGCGCACCGCGGTGATCTACAGCTCGGACAACGGCGTGCTGTGGGGGGAGCACCGGCAGGTGGAGAAGGGGCGCCCCTACGAGGAGGCGCTGCTTGTCCCGCTGGTGATCCGCCTGCCGGGGGCAACGCCGGGGCAGGTCGACGGGTTGGTGGCGGCGGATCTGGACCTCCCCGCGACCCTGCTGGAGCTGGCCGGGCTGGACGATCCTGGCGACGGCCTCTCGCTGCTCCCCGCTCTGGAGGGAGAGGGCACCACCCGCGACGCGGTGATCGCGGGCAACGTGAACAGGGCCGCGTTCCCGCCCTGGGCGGCGCTCATCGAGGATCGCTACAAGCTGGTGGACTACGCCTCGGGTGAGCTGGAGCTCTACGATCTCGCCGCGGACCCCCACGAGCTGCGGAGCCTCCACCGCGACCCCGATCAGGCCGCTCGCGTCGCCGACATGCGGGCCAGGCTCCGCGCGGGGGAGGGGCTGATGCTCGCTCAGCAGGCGCTCCCCGTCGGGGAGCAGGGGGCCCCCTACGAGGTGGCCCTCGCGGCGCGCGGAGGTGCGCCCCCCTACGCCTGGTCGCTGGAGGCGGGGGCGCTGCCGGAGGGGCTCTCCCTGGACGAGGCGGGCCGCCTCTGGGGCACCCCGCGGGAGGCGGGGAGCTACTCGCTGGTGCTGCGCGTCGTCGACGCCGGGGTCTCGCCGCACCACGGGGGGCCGGCCGATCTCTCCGCGCGCCTCGATCTGGAGATCGCACCGCGCGGCTGCGGCTGCGGCGGGGGAGGGAGCGCGTGGCTCCTGCTCCCACCGCTCCTCTGGCGGCGGCGGATCAGTCGGTAACCACCGGGTTGGCGGCGGTGCACTCCAGCTTGGAGGAGGTCATCTGCCAGGTCATCATCCCGCCCATCAGCGCCACGGCGTCGTAGCCCAGCTCGCGGAGGAGGAGGGTGGCCTGGCTGGCCTGGTGGCCGGACTTGCAGACCAGGATCAGCCTCTGGTCGGCGGGGAGCAGCGCGAGGCTCTCGGGCTCCGCGATGTTCTCGATGGGGATGTTGATGGCACCCTCGATGTGGCCCTTGCCGTACAGGTCGGCCTCGCGGACGTCGACCACCAGCCCCAGCGGTTGCCCGGCGACCATGCTGTCGTGGAGCGCGACGGCGGACACCACAGGCTTGCCCATCCCGGCGATGGCCCTGGAGCCGGCGGCCCGGATGATCTCCTCGGCGGTGCCCGTGTCGCTGAAGGCGGGCGCGGCGTGGCCCCCCTGCCCGAGGGTGGGCTCGGTGACCACGGGGAAGTCTTCGTGGAGGGGCAGCTTGCAGTAGGGGGTCTTGCCAATGGCGGTCTCGTCCGAGGTCCAGCCGAACATCCCGAACTTGAGGGCATAGGCCTTGTAGCCGAGCTGGCGGAGGTACAACGCCAGCGCGCTGCCCTTGTGGCCGGAGTAGCAGGTGAGGACGATGGACTTGCCCTCCGAGATCGGCGGGAGCTTGGCGAGGGTCGCCGGATCGGCCCACTCGCCGAAGGGGACGTAGGTGGAGCCCTCGATGTGTCCGGCCGCGAAGTGCTCGGCGTTATCGCGCACATCGAAGACCACGAAATTTGGGTCCTTCGCGGTGACCGCCTCTAGCACCTTGTCGGCGGTGAGCACCGGCTTGGCGGTGCTGCGGACGTAGTTGCGGGTCGCGAGGAGCAGGGCGTCTGCGCTGGCAGCGGCGGGGGCCTCGACCTGGGCGGTCTCTGGCGCCTGCTGTGTCGACAGCTCCGGCTCGCCGCAGCCGGCCAGGGTGAACGCGAGGAACAGGAGGGAGGAGAGAATTCGCATTGGGCACTCCAGAGAGGTGTGAAACTTTATGACGCGCGTGTCGGCAGGGCGAATCAAGCTGTTGCGATGCATCGCGATAGCGCCCCTCGCTAGGGCGAAAGAAAATGGCAGCCGGGGGCGCCCCGGGTGGAGGTCGCCGCACCACCCAAGGGTTCCGGATCGCGCGCCTCAGGACGCAGAGGGCGTCGTCGGCCGCGCGCTGTGCTCGCGCGCGTCCCTCGCGAACGCGCGTTCGCTCCCTCCCTCCTGATCAGGTCCACAGCGCGCTACCCGTGGGGGCTCCAAGGCACCGCATCCCACCGGGGGGTCACATGCGCCGGGAGGGCCGGTGGCCCTGGTCCAACGACGAGGCGGCGAGCCGTCCCGCAGCGGTAGACGGACAGGCCAGGGTCATTGGGCGATGCTCAGAACCGGGTGGGTCCAGGGGGCGCGCGCGTTGAATCCGACAGGGGACGTCTCGCGGGACCCGCCTGCTCAGGATCACAGCCGCCAGCAGCGGACGTGAAGCGCGCGATCCCTCTACGCCGCCCTCGCCGCCTGCGGTGGGGGCCGTCCGCCGTGTGCGAGGTGCAGCTCAACGGGGCAGGCCTCGGCATCCAAGAGGCGTCCTCCGTGTCCTAGGCGAAAACACCTGGGGCGGGACCGCGACCGCCTCGGCGAGCGGCGACAACCCAACCTGCGAGGACCTGGGCTGCTCCCCCCCCCTGAGACGGCGACAAGCTGCCCGAGGTGGGGGACGGCCACGAGGCCTGGAGTGCCTGCGAGGCGGCCGCTGCTGAGGCCCGCGCCGCGACGAAGGATGGCGCGCTGATCCCGCAGCTCCCGACGCACGCTGATATTGACGCGTCAATGATATTGTTTGAGAGATAACCTCAGTACTAGCGGAGCAACTCCGCATCAAACGCTGCGTTTTCTCCTGCCTTGGTCGGGTTTTCCACAACGCTATCCGCAGGGCGATGCCCGTTGGAATACTCCGTTATTCCTGCGCTTCGTCGATCTCGCCGACGCTCAGCGCTGGTGTTGTCCCCAGCGATCAGCGCGCCGGGGTGGAGGGCGCGCCAGCGCTCCACGGTGCGCACGTCGTGGGGAGGGAGCGGGGAGGGGAGGTCGCCCAGGGGGAACCACCGTGCGGTGACACCAGGGGGCGGGGCACCGGTCCAGGTCGGGATCCAGAACGAGAGCACCAGCAGGTCCCCGCGGCGCTCGCTCTGAACGGTGGAGGCGCCGAGGAGCACCGGGGCGATCCCCCGCAGCCCGGTGCGCTCCTCCAGGGCGCGGAGCGCGTTGTCCTCGATGGTCTCGCCCCGCTCCGCATAGCCCGTGGGCAGGGACCACCGGCTCGATGCGCTGTTCGGCCGTACCAGCAGCAGCGATCCCTCCTGGACCAGGACACAGGACACCACCGGGACGGGGTTCTGGTAGCGGATGGTCCCGCAGGCGGCGCACATCGTCCGCTCCCGCCCCTCCACCAGCCGGGTGGAGAGCGGCCCTCCGCAGGATTCACAGAACATGGGGGAGACAGGCATGATCACTCCTGGGATAGTGTCCTACACCAGCGGAGGAGACCGCACCACCAGGAGGTTCGCGCAGATGCGCCGCGTCGCTATGGTCTACGACCCCCTGTTCCTGCTTCACAAGGCGCTAGGCCCTCATCCAGAGAGCCCCGATCGCCTCAGGGCGGTGGTGGCGGCGCTGAGAGAGGCGGAGCTGTGGGACGCCTTCCTGCACCTACCCCCGCGCAACGCCTCCCGCGATGAGCTGGAGCGCACCCACGAGGGGCGCCACGTGGAGCGGATCCTGTCGCTCAGGGGCGCGGGCTTCCTCGATCCAGACACCTACTACTGCGATCAGAGCGCTGACGCGGCGGTGCGGGCGGCGGGCGGCGCGCTGGAGCTGGTCGACGCCCTGCTGCTGGGTGAGGTCGACGCCGGGCTGGGGCTGCTGCGTCCGCCGGGACACCACGCGGAGCGCAGCGCGGCGATGGGCTTCTGCCTGTTCAACAACGTCGCCGTCGCCGCCCATCACGCGCTGGAGGAGCACGGCCTGGAGCGCGTGCTGATCTTCGATCCCGACGTGCACCACGGGAACGGGACCGCGGCGATCTTTCGCGAGGACCCCAGGGTGCTCTACGTCTCCTTCCACCAGCACCCCTGGTACCCAGGCACCGGGCTCCCCGAGGAGACCGGCGAGGGCGCGGGGAAGGGGCGGACGATCAACGTCGCGCTACCAGAGGGGCAGCGCGACGAGGACTATCTGGGGGCGCTTGAGGCGGTGGTGATGCCGGTGGCGCGGGCCTTTGATCCCCAGCTGGTGCTGATCTCAGCGGGCTTCGACGCCCACCGGGACGACCCGCTGGGGGGGATGAGGCTCACCGAGTGGGGCTACGCCCACCTGTTCGCGGCGATCGCGTCGCTGGCCCCCACCATCGCCCTGTTGGAGGGTGGCTATCACCTGGACGCGCTGGGGAGGAGCGCGGTACAGCTCGCGCGGCGGCTGATGGACCCCGAGCGCAGGCTCCCGCCGCGCGCCCCAAGGATGTCACCGGAGGTGGCCGCGGCGGTGGAGCGGGTGCGCTACGCCCTGGCCCCCGAGTGGCCCGACGTGTTCAGGGATCCTCCTCCATGATCCCGCTCATCACCTTGCGGGGGCGCAGGAGGTCCAGCCCCTCCCGCCAGACCGCGATCAGGCCGATCACCGTCACCGGCACGTAGCTCACCACCCAGTACATCAGGGCCAGCGCCTGCGCCTGCCCCTCGCTGGCGCCCCAGAGGGTGGTGGTCTGCTCCATCACCACCTGGAAGACACCCAAGAACCCAGGGGCCTGCGGCAGCGCGATCGCGATCAGCAGCGCCGCCTGCACGAAGAGGGCGCCGGCCATCGGGAGGTTCACCCCTACCGCCCAGAAGGTCATCACCAGCGAGGCCAGGGTGGCGAGCCACACGAGGCCGGTGAGCACCACCACCTCGGCGAAATGGGTGGGACGCCGCACCACGCTCAGGCCAGAGACCGTGCGCTCAAAGGCCTCGCGCGCCCCTGGCCGGGCCCTGCGGGGGAGCCGCTCGATGATCGCCTTGGCGGGCCTGTGGCCCAGCCCGTTCGCGAGGACACCCGCCACCACCAGTCCCCCCACCGACAGCGCGGCGAAGAGGTAGCCCCAGCTCTGCAGCGTCCCCAGCAACCCACCGGGCTCCTGGGTGGGGACCAGCACCAGGGTGAGCACGACCACCCCCACCATCCCGAACAGATCGAAGAATCGCTCCACCAGCGAGCTGGAGAGCGCGGTGGCGAAGGGGACCCCCGAGCGTCGGTAGACCACCCCAGGCCGGGCCACGTCGCCCCCGCGGAGCGGGAGCAGCGTGTTGAGGGCCGCGCCGACGAAGGTGGCAGACACCAGGTCGCGCACCATCACCTCGGGGTGCACCGCGTGGAGCACGACATACCAGCGGACTCCCCGAAGGAACCACTCGGTCAGCATCGCCACCGAGGCGAGCGCGAGCCACGACCACGAGGCGCGGGACAGCTCGGCGAGGAGCGCGTCACCGTCCAGGCCGCTCACGAACCAGGCGAGCAACACGAGCGTCAGGCTGACCGCGAGGACCATGCGCCAGTTGAGAGAAGACTTCACCGCAGCTCCGAAGGTGCCCCCGTAACACCGCTGGCGTTTGACGATGCACATTCGTCCGGCTACCCCCGGGGCACTCGCAGGGAGGCTCCATGCCTATGGACGTGGTCGGACTCGGAAATGCGCTCATTGACGCGCTCGTTGTCATAGAAGAGGGCGATCTCTGCGATCGCATGAGCTTGATCCGCGGGACCATGCACCCGGTGGACGACGCCGGCTGGAACAGGGTCTACGATCAGGTGAAGCACCTCTCCGTCACGCTGGACGCAGGGGGGTCCTGCGCCAACGCCGTCGCCACCGCTGGGCTGCTGGGGGCCGACGCCCTCTACTGCGGCAGGGTGGGCGACGACGAGCTCGGCCAGGTCTATGCGCAGCGCATGATCGAGGCCTGCGGCAAGCACGCCCTGCAGGTGACGCCGGGCAAGCCGACGGGCAAGAGCCTAGCGCTGATCTCGGCCTCGGACGCCGAGCGCACCATGGTCACCGATCTGGGGGCGGCCACCACCCTCCCCGACCTGGACCGGTTCCTGCCCCTGGTGGACCAGGCGAAGGTGACCCATTTCACCGGCTACACCCTGTTCGACCCACAGGTCGCCGCCGCGGTGGAGATCGCGATGAAGCGCGCCCGGTCGGTGGGGAGCCTGGTCTCCCTCGACGCCGCGGACCCGGTGGTGATCCGGGTGCAGCGCGATCTCGTGTGGTCGCTCATCGAGCGCTACGCGGATCTGGTCTTCCTCAACGCCGAGGAGGCACAGATGCTCACCGGCGAGGTGCCCGAGGCGGCGATCCTGCAGATCGCCGGCCGGATGCAGAACCCGGGCATCGTGGTGGTCAAGATCGGGAGGGCGGGGTCGCTGGTGCTGCACCAGGACACCCTGTACCGGGTGGACTCCGTCCCCGTGATCCCGCGGGACACCACCGGCGCTGGCGACTCGTACGCCGGAGGCTTCCTGTTCGGGCTCACCAGGGGCTGGAGCCCAGAGCGGTGCGGTCGCTTCGCCTCGGCGGTCGCCAGCTTGGTGGTGGGACAGATCGGGGCGAGGCTCAAGGACCGAGCCGTGCTGCAGGACCTCCTCCGGACGCATGGCGGCTGAGACCCTAGCGCCGCTGGAGCTGCAGGCCGCGCTCTTGGGCGCCGGCGCGCTGCTGCTGGGGCCCTGGCTGTGGCTGGCGCCCCGCTGGACCGCGCTCCCCGCGCTGGTGGTGGGCTTCGCGGTCGCCTGGATGGTGTCGCCGACCCCTGCCGTGGCGCTGCTGGGTCAGTGGGTGGGAGCCCTGGGCTGGGTGCTCCTGGCGGCGCTCGCGGGGCCGCTGCACCGGGACGGCAGGTGGGCTGCGCTGGTGGGCGGCGCCGTGTTGGGACCTGTCCCGGCGCTGTTTGGCCTGCTCCCCAGGGTCGCGCGCGGTGCGGGTCCGCTGGCGCTGCTGGCGGTGGTGGGCGGGCTGCTGACCCCTTGGGGGCACCCCTACCTGGGGCCACGCGCCGAGCTGCTGGGGCTGGGGCTGGGAGCGCTCGCCGCTCCCGTCGCGTGGAGGTTCGCTCCAGCGGTGAGGGCGGAGGGCGCGCTGGGACGTCAGCGCGCCCTCCTGCTGGCGGCGGCCCTGGTCGGGGCGTGGTGGACCCCCCTCGCGCCCTGGGCGTCGCTGCTCGGGGCGCTGGTCCTGGCGCGGAGGCCGCTGGCGCCCAGCATCCCGTGGGGGCTGGCGGTGGCGGTGCCCCTGTGGGCTGCGGTCTGGACCGCGGGTGGCACGGCGTGGTTTGCGGGGAGGGGCCTCTGCTGGCTGGGGGGCGCGGCACCCGAGGCCCTGCGGCCGCTGGCGCTGCTGGCTGGGTATGGGGTTGGGCTGGCGCTGGAGCCGATCACCGCGGGGGCGCTGGTGCATCAGGCCCGGGGGCTCGCCCTCGGCCCCTGGGAGGGCGCGGTGCCGCTGTTTGGCCTGGGCCTCACCCTGGCGCCGGGGGTGCCCGCCCTCCTCGCTTGGCGCGCGGGGGGGCTCCGGGCCGGGGCGCTGGTGCTCGGAGGGAGCGCAGCCCTCGCGCTGCTCGGGGCCGGGGTAGGCTGGGCGCTGCTCGGCTAGGGCGTCCCTCCCGCGCGGGCCCGCGATCTCCCGGTGCCCGCGCGGGGCGGCCGGGCGCGCGGCGGGGGCGTCGCCTGACCGGCGGGATCCGCGCGCTGCCAACGTCGCCCCAGCGCGCCCCTACAGGCTCGCCCCCAGCTCAGTCGCCTGGCGGATGGCCCGCTTCGCGTCGAGTGCCTTGGGATCCGCTGCCCCGCCCACACGGTGGAAGGGGATCCCCGCGGCCTCCAGCTCCGCCGCGAGGCTGCTCTCGGCGACCTGACCGGTGCAGAGCACCACCGTGTCCGCCGCTACCAGGCGCTCCTGCCCCTGGTGCTCGATCCGCACCCCGCCCTCGCACACCTCCAGGTAGCGCACCCCTGAGAGCTGCTCCACACCCCGGTCCTTGAGCTCCTGGCGGTGGATCCAGCCGGTGGTCTTCCCCAGCCCCTTGCCGATGGCGCCCGGCTTGCGCTGCATCAGGGTCACCGCGCGCCCGGAGCCCCGCACCTCCCGCTCGGGCAGCAGGCCGCCGGCGCCGGAGATCGCCCGGTCTACCCCCCACCTGGCGTTGAACTCCTCCCCCTCGGCGTGGGTCAGCAGCAGGGTCACGTCCACCCCCACCCCGCCCGCGCCCAGCACCGCGACCCTCCGCCCCACCCGATCAGGGTGGGCGATGGCCTCCTCGTAGCTGATCACCTCGGCCCGGTCTGCGCCCGGCAGATCGCTCGCGGGGCGGGGCCGCACCCCCGTAGCCAAGATCACCCCGGCATAGCGCCCAAGCTCCTCGACCGTGGGGCGGACCCCGAGCCGCACCTCCACCCCCAGCAGCTCTAGCTGGCGGCGGAAGTAGCGGATCGTCTCGAAGAACTCGGTCTTGCCAGGGATTGAACCTGCCAGGTTGAGCAGGCCGCCCAGCCGCTCGCTGGCCTCGAACAGGGTGACCGCGTGCCCCCGCTGGGCGAGGGTGGTCGCGGCGGCGAGCCCCGCTGGGCCCGCCCCCACCACCGCGAAGGGAGCGGGGGCCTGGGCCGGGCGGATCACCAGCTCGGTCTCGTGGCAGGCGCGCGGGTTGACCAGGCAGGAGGCGATCTTCAGCTCGAAGACGTGGTCGAGGCAGGCCTGGTTGCAGGCGATGCAGGTGTTGATCTCGTCCGCGCGGCCCTCCTCGGCCTTGCGGACTAGGTCGGGGTCCGCGAGCAGGGGGCGCGCCATCGACACCATGTCCGCCTCGCCGCGGGCCAGGATCCCCTCGGCGATCTCGGGGGTGTTGATACGGTTCACCGCGATCAGCGGCACGCTGACCTCACCCCGCAGCCTGCCGGTCACCCACGAGAAGGCCCCGCGCGGCACGCTGGCCGCGATGGTGGGGACCCTCGCCTCGTGCCAGCCGATGCCGGTGTTGATCATGCTGACCCCTGCCCGCTCCAGGGCCCTCGCCAGGCGCACGATCTCCTCCCACCTGCTCCCCTCGCTGACCAGGTCGAGCATGGACAGGCGGAAGATGAGCAGAAAGTCGGGGCCCACCGCGGCCCTGGTGCGCCGGACGATCTCGAGGGCGAAGCGGGTCCGGCCCGCCTCGTCGCCACCCCAGCGATCCTGGCGGTGGTTGGTCCGGGGGGCGATGAACTGGTGGATCAGGTAGCCCTCTGAGCCCATGATCTCCACCCCATCGTAGCCGGCCGCGGCGGCAAACTGCGCGGCGCGGACGTAGTCTTCGATGGTCTGCTCCACCTCGGCGTCGGTCAGCGCTCTGGGGCGGAAGGGGTTGATCGGGGCCTGGAGGGGCGAGGGGGCCACCTGCTTGGGGTGGAAGGCGTACCTGCCGGTGTGGAGCAGCTGCAGCGCGATGTGGCCCCCCTCGCGGTGGACCGCGTCGGTGATCGGCCGGTGGTGCGCGGCGTCGGCGGTGCTCATCATCGTAGCGCCGCCGGGCATGGTCCGCCCCTCGGGGTTGGGGGCGATGCCGCCGGTGACGATCAGCCCCGCCCCCCCCCGGGCGCGCGCGGCGTAGAAGGCCGCGAGGCGCTCCATCCCGTCGGGGCGCTCCTCTAGCCCGGTGTGCATGGAGCCCATCAGGACCCTGTTGCGGAGAGTGACGGCGCCCAGGGTGAGTGGCTGGAGTAGGTGGGGGTAGTGGGTCATGGGGGCTCCTGCAGGTGCGGGCCTCAGCATATCGCTTCCAGCCCGCCGTTTCCGAGGCCCGCGAGGGAGCCCCGTCCACGGGCCTCGGCGGAGGTGGTCTGGAAAGGTCTCCTGTTGTGAAGTATCCTCTCCTGTCACCGACCTGAGGTCCCCATGCTCCTCCCGCTACTCTCCTTCGCAGCCCTCGCGCAGACCCCCACCTGGCCGAGGTTGGACGGTGATATCTCCAGGGGCACCGGCGGGGCGCACGACGCGGCGCTGATCATCGGGGTGGAGGACTACGCCTTCATCCCCGACGTGCCGGGCGCGCGCGCCAACGCAGACGACTGGTACCTGTGGCTGACCAGGGGCAGGGGGGTCCCGGCGGCGCACGTCACCCTGCTGCGCGACGCCGAGGCCACCGCCGAGAAGATGCGGCGCTTCGCGGGCGAGACCGCCGACCAGGTGGAGCGGGGCGGCACGGTGTGGCTGGTCTTCGTGGGGCACGGCGCCCCCGACGGCGGAGGCGGGATGCTGGTGGGCTCCGACGCCCAGGCAGACGCCGACTCGCTCTTCGCCCGCAGCGTCCCGCAGGAGGAGCTGATCAAGGCGCTCTCAGCGGGTGACGAGGGGCAGGTGGTGGCGGTGGTGGACTCGTGCTTCTCGGGGCGCTCGCCCACCGGCGCGCCGCTGGTGGAGGGGGTCCAGTTCGTGATCCCCGCCCACGCCACCGCGGCGCCGGAGCGGACCGCGATCCTCACCGCCGGCCGAGCGGATCAATTCGCCGGGCCGCTCCCTGGGGCGCAGCGCCCCGCCTTCTCCTACCTGGTGCTGGGCGCGATGCGCGGGTGGGGGGACGCGGACGGCGACGGGGTGGTCACCGCCGGCGAGGCCACCTCCTACGCCAGCGACGCCCTCGACATGCTGCTGGTGGACCGCACCCAGGATCCGCAGCTCCAGGGGCTCTCGGGCGTGCCCCTCGGGGGGGGAAAGGAGCGGGGCCCTGACCTCACGGCGATGGTGCTGGCGCGCCCTGCATCGACGGCGTCGGCCTACGGGGAGGGGATACGGGTCAGCGTCCCGGAGACCACCTTCGACTTCTCGGGATCCGGAGGGATCGGAGCGGTGGACGTGGAGGGAGAGCGGCTGCTGGACGCGGCCCTCGCCCTAGAGGAGGACAGCTGGGCCTCCCCGGTCCAGAAGCGCGACGCGTGGTGCAAGCTCTCCCGGCACACGTCCGAGCCCCCGCTGGGGCCTGGGGCCTCCGACGCCTGCCAGGCGTGGGGCGGGTACATCGATCAGCTCGCCGCGATCGAGGCGCAGATGTCGGTGGACTACACCGCCCTCGCGGGGCTGGTGTCGCTCCCCCGCAGGTCCGCGGACGAGAAGATCGGGGCGATCGACCGCTTCGTCACCGCCTACGCCGCGCTCCCCGACGACCGCAGGGTGAGGGCCGCGGTCCGCGCCAGGGCGAAGCTGGAGGACGGCAAGGAGGCGACCCTGCCAGAGGGCATCGCCCACGCGGCGGTGGCGCCGGGGCAGCCGGATCCCAACCGCTGGGCGCGCTACCCAGAGAGCCGGGGCGGGCTGAAGGGGCTGGGGGCAGGGGTCTCCTACGGGATGTCCGGCGCCAACCGCCCGTGGGTGGGGGGGACCGCGTTCTACGACCACGGGTGGCTGGAGTCCACTGGGCGCGTCGGGGTGCTGGGGAACCACGTGGTGCTCGATCTGGAGCCGGGGCTGATCCTGTCGTCCTGGCCCGACGCCGCCTTCCCCACCGCCGCGTCGATCCTCAACCCGGTGGTCGGCCCATCGTTCCGGATGCTGCTGGCGGACAGCTACGACAGCTACTCCACGACCCCCGACGGCGACGCGGAGGAGCCGGGTGGGGTTGGCTTCCTCAGCCGGTTCAGCGCGGGGGTGTTTGCCGGGAACACCACCTGGCTCCAGGACGGGATGGCGGTCCGCGTCGGGCTGACCCTGCCGCTGACGGGGATGATCTTCAGGGAGTCGCTCCCTTTCTCGGAGGAATCTGAAGAGGAGACCGACGGCTGGTCCGCGCTCCTGTCGATGGACATCCTGTGGGCCGGACGATGGCGTTAGATTGACCCTCATCCCCAGAGGTCTCCCCATGCTCCCTCCCTCTACCACGCCGTCCGCGCGCGCCGGCGGAGCGGTGGTCGACATCACCCCTGATCCGGGGGTGGACACCGCGGGCTACTCGGTGCTCGGACCCATGGGGAGGGGCTATATCGGGCGGCTGACGGCCCAGGCGATGGTGCTCGAGGACAGCCAGGGCGAGCGCTTCGCCTGGGTGAGCCTGGACCTCCTCGGGGCCTCGCGCTTCCTTCACGAGCGGGTCGCGGAGCGCACCGCCGGGGTAGGGCTGCCGCGAGAGCGCCTCCTGCTCGCCGCCACCCACACCCACACCGGGCCGGGCCACTATTTCGGAAACACCCTCTACGATCGCGCCACCGCCCAGCTCCTGGAGGGTGACGGTGGCTTCGAGCCCGCCCTCGCCGCGTGGATCGCCGATCGGATCGCCCTGGCGGTGGAGCAGGCGGTGGAGCGCCTGGCGCCCGCAAGGATCGGGGTGGGGGTCGCGGCGCTGTGGGGCGTGAGCCGCTGCGCCTCGATGGAGGCCTTCCTTGCGCACCCAGAGGCCGCCGGCTGGGACGCGCGCTGGAGCTGTCCTGCGCCTGACACCCTGGGGGCGCCCTGGCGGGCAATAGATCCCAGGGTGGTCGCCCTGGTGGCCAGGGGGCTGGACGGGGCGCTGATCGGAGTGCAGGCGAGCTTTGGGACCCACGCCTCCACCCTGGGAAGCCGGACCCACCGCTTCTCGCCAGACTGGCCGGGCTACGCGCGCAAGGTGGTGATGGAGCACCACCCGGCGCTGCAGGTGGCCGGGGTCTGCGCAAGCGCGTCCGGGGACCAGAGCGCGACCCCTCTGCCGCTCCGGCACGGGCACGACCTCGCCCGGCAGGTAGGGGCAGCGGTCGGGGCGACGATCCTGCGCGCCATCGCCGCCGCGCAGCCGCGCGACGCGCTGGAGCTGGAGGTCCGCTACCACGACTGGGACACCACTCAGCGGCGGGTGGGCGGCGACCCATCGACCCTGCTCGCCGAGCGGTGGGGGATAGGGGTGGCGGTCCTGGGGGGCGCGGAAGAGGGCCCCACAGGCATCCCGATCCCCGTGGCCCTCACCGGGGAGGGGTACCCCCCAGAGGATCCACGTCACCCGATGGTGGACCTCCGCAGGGTGCCCGGGCTGCGCACGCTGCTGCGCGACGTCGCCCCTGGGAGCACGCACGGGGTCCACCTGATCAAGGTGCAGGGGCACGCATTCTTCACCTTCCCAGGAGAGCCGACGGTGACCGCGGCGGCCCGCGCGGAGGGCGTGCTCCGGGAGGTTCTGGGCGTGGAGCGGGCCACAGCGGTCGGGTATGCCAATGACTACCTGGGCTACTTCACCACCGAGGAGGAGTACCGCCTCCAGCACTACGAGGCGGCCTCCAATGTGCTGGGGCGGAACGGGGCGCGGCACCACCGCGCGATCCTGCGGCGCCTCGGCTACCACCAGGGCGAGGTGCGCCCCCCCGCGGCGTGGCCGGAGGCCCAGGTCCCCTACCTGGGGGCAGCGCGACCTCGCGGCGCAGCCACCGCGCCGGTTGTGCGCCGGTGGGGGGACAGGGTGCTGGTAAAATGGCGCATCCCCGACCGGGCTCAGGTCCGCGTGTCGGACGGGCCGCTGCTGCGCCTGCTGGAGGAAGACGGTGTCACGCCGGTCCACCACTGCGGGCTCCCGTTCGACGACGCGCACCAGCTGTTCGAGATCGCGGTGGAGGAGCGCTACCTGGGGGCCGATCTGTGGAGCGCGCGCTTTGTCCTTCCGCACCCTCTGGAGCGGCGCAGGCTGTTGATAGAGTTTCCCGATCGGGTGGGCGTGAGCGGCTTCTCCGTCCCGCTTCACCCGCCTGAGCGGCTGACCTGAGCTAGAATCGCCGCTCCCTCTGGAGGTGCCTTGTTCCTGTTGGCCCTGCTCGCCTGTACGCCCTCGCCCGTCGAGATCGTGGACACCTCGGTCCCCTGGGTCCTGCCGGAGTGCCCGTCTTTCTCCGAGGGTGAGGCGCTGGGCTCGCTCACCGACCTGGAGCTGGACGAGCTGTCGGGGATCACCGCGACCACCGAGGACGCCGGGGTGCTCTGGGCCCACAATGACTCGGGCGACACCGCCAGGTTCTTCGCGGTGGAGGTGAGCGGCAGGGTGAGGGGGGCAGTGCGCCTCGCGGACACCACCGCCTTTGACTGGGAGGACATCACCCTCGCGCGCGAGGGGGACGCGGCCTGGATCTGGCTGGCCGACATCGGTGACAACGCGGTGGCTCGCCCCGAGGTGCGCTTGTACAGGGTCGCGGAGCCCGATCCCGGCGCGCTCCCCGCTGAGTTGCCGGGGGAGCGCTTCACCCTCAGGTACAGCGACGGCCCCCACAACGCGGAGACCCTCCTGTGGGACCCCATCGATCGGGCGCTCTACATCCTCACCAAAGAGGACGAGGCGCCGTCCGGTCTGTGGCGCCTGCCGCAGCCGGTGGTGGACGGAGGGGTGATGGAGCGCGTGGGGGAGGTGGACCTGTGGAGCGACGACTTCGCCGGGTCCGGCCTCGCGACGGGCGGTGAGGTCTCGCCGGACGGCCTGCTCCTCGCGGTGCGCACCTATACCCACGTCTGGGCCTGGAGGCGCGATCCGGCCCGCCCCCTGGCGGAGGCGCTGGGCTCCCCTGCCTGTGAGCTGCCGGTGGTGGGCGAGCGGCAGGGCGAGGCGCTGACCTGGGTGGGGCAGGACTACCTCACCGTCAGCGAGGGGCAGGAGGCGCCGGTGCATCGCTTCTTGCGCAGGTAGCCATGGGCGGCCTCCCCATTGTCGCTGGACGGTACGCCGTGGTCGGCGAGATCTACCGCGATCTGTCGTGCACCCTGTACGAGGCGGAGGACACGGTCGCCGGGCAGCGGGTCGGCCTGCGCAGGGTGCACAGCGAGGCGGCGTCCGACACCCTGGTGGTCAAGCAGGCCTACCGGAAGCTCGCCGAGGTGGTCCACCCCAACCTGGTGCGGACCAGGGAGCTGATCGAGGATGAGGGGCGCTGGTTCTGCGTGCAGGAGCACGTCCCGGGGCTGTCCTGGGACCGGTGGGTGGCCAAGCGGTTGGCAGAGGACCCGCAGGACCTGGACTGGCTGCGCGAGGCCGCGCGGCAGATCCTGCGCGCCCTGCGGGCGCTCCACGACGTGGGCCGAGTCTACGGTGGGCTCAGCGCGGGGAGCTTGCTGGTCTCTGGGGACAGGGTCGTGCTCACCCACCCGGTCCTGCTCTGCCCAGAGGAGGGCCTGCAGGCCCTCCAGCGCGAGGAGATCCGGGCGGTGGGGGGCCTGATCCGGACGGCCATGGAGCGATCCGCGAGGGCGGACGCAGAGGACCTGGAGCGCCTCTGTCGGCTGTGCCAGACGCCGGAGGAGGGCGCGGTCTCGGCGGCGCAGGCCCTGCTACAGCTCCAGTACGCCACCGCGCCGACCAGGCCCAGCGCCATGTTTCAAGGGCGGCAGCGTGAGCTGGACGCGCTGCGCGCTGCCTGGCAGACCGCGCGGGCTGGCCGCGCGGTGGGCCTGTTCGTGCACGGGGCCCCTGGGATAGGCCGCAGCGCGCTGATCGAGCAGTTCATTGGCGAGATCGCGGGCGAAGACGTGTTCGTGCTCCGCGGGCGCAGCTACCCCCGAGAGTCGGTGCCCTTCAAGGCCATCGACGCCCTGGTCGATGACGTCGCGCGCTGGCTGCGCGCCCTGTCGCCCCAGGACCGCAGGGAGCTGCTCCCCCAGACCTGGGGAGAGTACCTCCCGCTCCTGTTCCCGGTGCTGGGCACGGTGGCCTCGCAGGCCGCCGCGCCGCTTGTCTCCGACGACTTCCGTCCCGACGTGCTGCGACAGCGCGCCACCTCCTCGGCGATCGAGTTCTTTCACCGGGTCAGCACCAGGGGACCGCTGGTCTTCGTCCTCGACGACGTCCACTGGGGAGACGCGGACAGCGCCTTGCTGGTCAGCGCCCTCATCCAGGGCCTCGCGCGAGATCCGGTGCTGGTGATCCTGTCCTTCAAGTCAGGGGAGGACGACACTCCGTTCCTTCGGACCCTCCTCTCCGACCCGCGGCTCACGGCGTTGGATATCCGCACCCTGGCGCTGTCGCCGCTCTCCTCTGAGGACTCGCGGGCCCTGGTGAGGTCCGCCTACCCCGACTGTCGCTACGCGGATCCAGAGCTGCTGGAGCACGTGGTGCACGAGGGCAGGGGGCAGCCCTGGCTGACCCACGTGCTGGCCCTGCGCGCCTGCCAGCTGCGCGCCCAGGGCGAGGTTCCGTTGGAGGAGGTCACCCTGGCGGCGCACTACCGCGCCGAGATCCGCACCCTCCCAGAGCCTGTCATGGTGTTTCTGGAGGCCCTCTGCCTCGCCGGGCAGCCCATGCCCGCCGATCTGCTGGCGCGCGCTGCTGGGGTTCCGGAGCACCTGTCCGTGGCGCTGTCGCTGCTGGAGCGACATGAGCTGGTGCAGGTGCGGCGCGACCATGACAGCGAGGTGGTGTTTCCCACCCAGGCGCTGCTGGCGGAGCTGGTGGTGGAGGGCGTCACCCCTGCGCGGGAGCGGGAGCTCCACAGCGCGCTCGCGCTGGAGATGACCGGCGCGGGCTGGGACGAGGGGACCATCTCGGGCCACTGGCTCGCCGCTGGGGATCAGGAGAAGGCGGCCCTGCTGGCTGTCCACGGCGCACAGCGCGCAGATCAGGCCCTGGCCTTCGGGGAGGCGGCGCGCCTCTACCAGCTCGCGATCGACCTGGGCACCTGGAACGCCACTGAGCGCGCCCGGCTCGGCACGCTGATGGGCAACGCCTACCTCTCGGCGAGGCGCCCAGTGGACGCGGCGAGGTGCTGGATCGCCGCGGCCGAGGGGGCACCAACCGGGGTGCAGTTCGACCTGCAGCGGCAGGCCGCGGCGCAGTTCATGTTCTCCGGTCATGTGGAGGAGGGGCTCCAGATCGCCGACTCGGTCCTGGAGCGGCTGGGGGTCCAGGCGCTCCCGTCCCCGCACATGGCCACCCTCGCCCTCTGGTGGGAGCTGGCGGTGCTGGCGTGGGTCAGCAGGGCGCCGAGGTGGCTGGTCCCCCGGCGGGACGACGTGGCCAAGGCGCTGATGATGGAGGTCTACGCCTTCCTGGTCGAGCCGGCGCTGCTGCTCAACCCGCTCTACGGGATGCTCTACCACGTCAGGCACCTGCGCCTGTCGATCACCGGTGGGGACCGCTGGGCGCAAGTGCAGGCCTACGCCCGCGACGCGACGCTGGCGGCGACCGCTGGGCGGCCAGCGCGGGCCCGGGCTGCCCTGGCGAAGATGGATCGGCTGGCCGCCAAGGAGCAGGAGCAGGAGCTGCAGGGGATCGTCGCGCTGGGGCACGGCACCACCACCTACCTGCTGGGCCACCCCAACGAGGCAGAGGAATTCCTCAAGGACGCCTACAACAAGCTGTACCGGCTCCCCCACGTCTCGATCGAGACCGGAACGGCCCAGATGTTCTACCTCCGCACCCTGGTGCTGCGCGGCGATCTGAACCTCGCGCGGAGGCTGCGCGACCAGTGGCTCGACGAGGCGCTGGACCAGCAGAACCGCCTCTTCGCCTCGATGCTGCGCGCGGACATGAACGTCCTGCTGCACCTCGCCGACGAGCGCCCCGATCTTGGACACAGGGACGTCGCCCTGTCCCTTCAGGGCTGGCCCAAGGAGCCGTGGAACTACGTTCACCAGTTCAGCCAGACCGCGGAGGTGATGGTGCTCCTCTACGAGGGGCGCCCGGAGGACGCGCTGGAGCTGCTCGCGCAGCACGTCAGCTTCAGCTGTCAGCGGGTGGTGGTGCGGAACACGGTGGTCGAGACCCGCCAGCACTACTACCGGGCCAGGGTGGTGCAGCTCTCGGGGGCCTCGGCACAGGAGGTGGTGAGGTCGCTGCGGGTGCTGCGCAGCAGCGACATGGCCATGGCCAGGGCCTTCGCCGAGGTGGTCGAGGCAGAGGCGGCGGCCCTGGTCGGTGACCGTCGGGGGAGGGAGCGCGGGCTGCGGGCGGCGCTGGAGGTGTTCGAGTCGCTCCACATGCTCCTGTGGGCCGCCTCCCTGCAGATCTTCATCGGGCTCCACACCCAGGAGGACGACGGCCCACAGCTGCTCGCTGCCGGAAGGTCCCGCTTCGCCAACCAGTCCGTGCAGCGCCCAGAGCGCTACGCCGCGGCGCTGGGCCTGCCGACCTGGAGGGAGTGAGCGGCACCGTTTCGCTGGCCTCTCGACGCGTGTCTTTGTTCCTACGCTAGTCGCGCACAGAAGTGCGCTTGCTCCCGAGGGAACGGCGGCCACACGCCGACAGGCCTCGCGACGCGGCGCCCGGTGGCAGACTGGAGGCTGCGAAGAGCAACTTCATGGGGTTGTTCCTATGGAAGGGTGGAGCGCCTCTCGTGAGACGGTCTGGCCGAGTGAGCGGGGCCGCAGGTGCTGTCTCGCCGGGGACCTGGGAGGCAGCGCGCGCTCACGCGCCACTCCGGCGGCCGCCCTGGTCCCCTCATCTCGCCGTCACCGCCCGACCACCCGCCACGGCGGCCCCGCGATCCAGTAGATCCCGGTGTTCTCGAGCCTGTGCTCGCGCCAGGCGCGGGGGGGCTCCCCCAGCAGCGCGGCGACCAGGGTCGCCAGCACAAGCTGGTGGGACACCAGCGCGACGACCCCCCCGTCGGGGAGCGCGGCGGGCAACCGGTCCAGCTCCTCTCGCACCCTGCCCAGGCCAAGAGACAGGGGTTCGCCGCCGGGGATGTCCCACGCTGACGGGTCCTCGCTCCAGGCGCGCAGCTGGGGGCCCCACCTGCTGGCTGCCTCCGCCGGACCCAGGCCCTCCAGCACCCCCTGGCTCAGCTCCGCGAGGGCAGGGCGCACCTCTGGGTTGGGATCCAGGGCGCGGGCGGTCTCCAGGGCGCGGCTCAGGGGTGAGCTGAGCACAAGGTCAAAGCGCCCCCCAAACCGTCGCCCCAGCAGCGCCGCCTGCTCCTGGCCCACCGCGTCGAGGGGGATGTCGGTGCGCCCTAGGAAGCGGCGCTCGTGGTTCCACGCGGTGCGTCCGTGGCGGATCAGCGCCACGACCAGGGGGTCATCGGTGACGGGGATGATGCTCATGACATGGAATCTACCGCGTCCTCGCGTCACGGCAGGGTAAAATGCCGTCCTCTCCCCGGAGCCCCTATGTCTCACCAAGCCTTCCCCGAGGATCCGCTCGATCTGGTCGAGCCCCAGGGCCTGGTCCCCCCCAGCGGCGGCCGCGCCCCCGAGGCCGCGCCGTATCCTCCGGCGGCGCGCCCCGCGGCACCTCGCCTCTCCACCGCCAGCGCCAGGGCGCTGGCCCTGGCGAGCCTGGGGCGGGGCCACGACGAGGTCGCGGCGGCCGCGGCGGCAGAGTCCGCGCCAGCGGGAGGCTCCCCCGAGGGGGTCGGGCGCGACGCGAGCGCCCCCGCCGAGACCCCGACGGCGCCGGTCGACCAGGAGACCACGGCCTCTGAGGCACCGCCCAGCGCCCCCTTCGACTCCACCCCCTCGCGCGAGACCGCTCCTCCTCATGCGCTCACCAGCGATCTGCCCGCGCCGGAGGCCCAGCGGGTGATCCAGGTCACCGACCAGGGCGCCGTCTCCACGGGCAGGCCGCCCACGCCCGAGTTCCAGCGGGTGATCCAGGTCTCCGCGCAGCCCGAGGTGGAGGGCGGGGCCCCCGCGCCAGGGGCCCCGCCCCCCGCACCGCAGCACTCAGAGAGCGATCAGGGCAGGGGGAGCGCCAGGCGCCGCCAGCACACCGTGCTCATCCCCGGCACCTCCGAGAAGGCGCCGGCGAGGATCTCCCTGCCGCAGCAGGAGGCGCGCGCCGGCCTTGCCGCCAGGGCACAGCGCCCCCGCACCGCCGCCGAGGTGATCGCCGAGCACTCCGCCCCCAAGCGGGTGGAGGTGACCGACGCCAAGGTCGCAGGGGCCCTGGCGTCGCTCCTGCCAGAGGCCGAGCTGGAGAGCTGGACCACCGTGCGGAGGGTCCCAGTGTTCCAGGCCCTGTGGCGGGCGCACAGGTCCGCGGCGCTCTCCAAGGGCGACCTGCTCCTCTATGTGAACGCCGCCACCCTGCTCGACGCGGTGCCACTCGCTGAGCGGGGCGGGCTGGTGAGCGCGGTGGTCACCCTGGGGATCGCCACCTGGGCGGTCTTCCTCGACCTAGAGCGGGGCAGGGTGCTGGCCGCCTCACGCGAGGTGGATCGGTTCATCGCAGGGGTGAGCTGAGCGGCGCCTGCTCCTGTGCCCCCCCGCAGGGGCGCGCCGGTCAGGGACCCTCGCGTCCCTCGGTCAGGAGATCCCGCCCATGCGTCCGGCCCCTGCTTGCGATAGCCAGTCGATTCGACTGGAGGATCCGTCGCTATGGACGACATCGCGGCAATCGTGACCGATCGGCTCGGGCTCAGCAGGCCCTTGCAGCTCCCGCCGCGGCCGTGGAGCGTCGCGGCCGGGTGCCAACACGAACGAACCGGACTTATCGACGCGCGCCTCGCTCTCAGCGCCGGGCGCTGGGTCACGGCGAGCCTCGGACAAGCGGGTGGTTCCACGACGCTGCGCGCGGGGACCGGACCTCCTGTCGGTGGCTGACCGCCCTCCGGGCCTGTGCGCTGGCGCGCAACCGACGCGGCCACAGGTGGGTCACGCCCTCTTCGTGAGCCTCGGGATGAGCATCGGCACCTCGCGTCGGTAGGCGTCCCACTCCCCGCCCAGCTCCTCGGCGAGCTTCCGCTCCTCCAGCACGGTGCCCACCAGCAGGTAGGCGGTCAGCCAGAGGTTGACGTAGGCCACCGCGGCGCCGTCGGCGCGGGCCCAGATCAGCAGCAGGGTGCCCAGGTACCACGGGTGCCGCACCAGCCGGTGGACCCCCTCGCGCGCGAGGGATCCGAGGGTCGCCGAGGTCCGCCCCGAGAGCTGCCTGAGGCCGACGAAGTCCATCAGATCGTAGCCTCTGGCCCCCGCCGCGAACAGCCACAGCGCGGCCCCAAGCGCCACCAGCTGCGGCACCGCGTAGGGCCCTGGGAACAGGCTGAGGCCCGGATCGCTCAGGAGGTACCACGACAGCCCTGCGGACACCGCGAAGCCGAGCCCCGCCACCGCGTTGAACCCCACCCGGTAGAGCGGGCAGAGCGACGGCGCCCTGGCGCGCACCGCGCGCTTGATCCGGGTGGAGGCGAGGAGCGAGTGCGAGGTGCCCCAGAGGGTCCACGCGAGGCCTACGAGGAGGAGATGGAGCGGCTGGTTCATGGTCCCCTACCTTCACACCGCGCCGCGCCCAGCAAGGCTCACCAGCCGCTCAGGGACAGCTCCGCGCCCCACACCGCCCCGTCACCGGTGGGGAAGTACCGCGGGGTGACCGCGAGGCCGCTGGGGAGCGCCGGGGCGTGCAGCCCCGCCACCAGCTCGCGCCCCTGCAGGGCCCTGCCCGCCGCGGCGCCGCCCGCCGCGCCCGCCGCGGCTCCCAGGAGAGACGCCGCCAGGATCGGTTTCTGCTCCGCGGTCGCCATGGCCGCCACCAGCGCGCCGGTGGCCCCGCCGACCACTCCGCCCGCGTTGGCCAGGCCCACCACCATCGGGGCGGCGCCCACCCTGGGGGACATCAGCAGCGCGCCACCGAGCAGGCCCACGTCGGACACCACCAGGGCGCTGCCGACCACCTGCTCCCCGCTCCCGTCGGCGAGGATCCCGCCCACGCTCCCAAGGTACGCCCCCCACAGCCCCAGCGACGCGGCGGACAGGGAGTGGCTGAACTGGATGTCCGCCTTAGGGGTGGCCAGGGCGGTAGCGCCCCCCAGCACCACCGGCACCAGCCCTGCGCCAGAGACCTCCTGCGGGTCGTCCGCCTGGAGCACGTAGGCCCACCCCATCGCCTGCCAGGTGGACCAGCCGGTGACCAGCCCGGTGAGCACGGCGTCGTTGGGCTGGATGTCCCCCTCGGTGCGCCAGGCCGCGTAGCCCCCCGCCGCCATGGCCCCAGTGCCCAGCGCTAGGCTCATCGCCTGCTGCAGGCTGCCGTCGTCCGGGGCGACCACCACCCCCAGCAGGGCGCCGCCCACCGCGCCGTAGCCCAGGCCGGTCAGGGCGGACAGGGTGATGTCCCGCGGCATGTCTACCTGTGGCGACAGCCCATAGGCTAGCAGCGCCGCGGCGTTCCCCGTGGCCCAGGGCAGCGAGCCCTGATCCACGCTCGGCGAGAGCGGCGCCACCGCCCCCGCGTAGAGGCCGTAGCCCGCCGCGAGGGTGATCATCGACCAGTCGTCCCCGGTGAGGTTGGCGCGCGGGGTGTAGAGGTGCCCGGCGACCGTCCCCAGCGCCATGCCCGCGCCCCACACCGCGGCGCGGGTGTCCCCGTCCACCCGCTGGTCCTGCGCGACGAAGTTGAAGGTCGAGAGGGCGAAGGACCCGCTCACCACCCCCACACCCAGCCCGACCAGCGCCTCGTCCTCGCTGCCCGCGTAGCGGCGCGTCGCTGGGATCGACAGGCCGTAGGCCATCGCTCCTCCCAGCAGCCCCCCGGCCCAGGGGGCGCCACCGCCGCCGTACACCGCGCCGCCGATGAGGGTGCCCGCGGTCATCCCCGCCAGGCCGGAGGTGGCGATCAGCGCGGCGTCTCCTGCCTCCATCGGATCGGAGAGGCCCAGGTAGTAGCCGCCGGTGGCCCCTCCCAGGGCGCCGGCCAGCCCTCCTACCACCTGCAGGTCGTTCTGCCCGAAATAGCCGGCAGAGGCGAGGGCGTAGGCGAGGCCTGATCCCCCGGCGATCATCAGCCAGGGGGTGCCATCGCGGACAACCTGTGCCTCCGCCTCGGCGAGGCGCTCGGGGAAGTGGGCCGCGAGCACCTGGCGCAGGGCGTCGCGGAGCGGGTCAGAGGTCTGGCGTTGGCCCATCGCGGTGAGGATCGCGCCCGCACCGGTGGAGCGGCGCCCCAGGGACTCCGCCGCCCTGCTGCGCACCCCGTCGTCGAGGGTGGGGTCGAGCACCCAGCGCTGCAGATCGGGCACCGCCTCGGGGAAGGCGCTCAGGGCCAGCGCCGCCGCACCAGCGACCACCGGCTCCCTGTGGGTCACCGAGTGCCTCAGCACCCACAGGGCCCTGGGGTCGGCGAGCGCGCCCAGCGCCGTCGCGCCGTCCGTACCCTCCTGGTCCGACAGGAGCGACAGCAGCGCCACCAACAGGGCCTCGTCGGCAGGGGCGAGCTGTGCCGCCGCTGGCAGTGCCGCCGCTGGCAGTGCCGCCGCTGGCTGTGCCGCCTCTGGCTGTGCCGCCTCTGGCTGTGCCGCCTCTGGCTGTGCCGCCTCTGGCTGTGCCGCCTCTGGCTGTGCCGCCTCTGGCAGGTCCGCTGTAGGCGCCTCCGGCAGCGCTGCGGATGAAGCCGCCGCTGGCGGCACAGGGGCTGAGGGGAGCGGGGAGTCCTGCCCCAGAGCGAGGGGAGCCAGCAACAGGGCGAGCCACATGGGGCCTCCACGGCGGAGTAGAGCGATGCGGGGGCCTAGCCCGCCGCCGAAGATTCGGCCACGCCATCACGCCACTGGTCTGGCAGCGGTCTCGGCGCCCAGCCGAGCCCCTGCGGGGAGCGGGTCGGCTCGCCCAGCGCCACGAAGGGGCTCGCTGCTTGCGGCGGCATAGGAGGGGCGGTCCGACGGCCTCTCGGCGGGCCTGTGGAGGCCTGCGCCGGCGCGTCCGTAGAGGGCCCCGCTACTCGAGCCCCAGCTCCGCCCGGACCCTCCGCCCCGCCTCGGAGCGCTCCAGCAGCCAGAGCATATAGCGGCTGTCCACGCTGATACAGCGGTTCACCGCGTCCTGGTACACCCAGTCCGAGGCGATGGACTCCCACACCCCGTCAAAGGCTAGGCCCACCAGCTCGCCCCTGCCGTTCATCACCGCGGAGCCAGAATTGCCGCCGGTGATGTCCAGATCCGCGAGGAAGTTGACCGGCACGTCCCCCAGGCGCGGGTCGGCGCTGGGGTGGGAGGGGCCGGTGAGGGCGTCCGCCACCAGATCGGCGGGGATGTCGAACGGGGCGGGGCCCGCCTTGGCCGCCAAGCCCGCCAGGGTGGTCTGAGGGAGGGCGAGCAGCCCGTTCTCTGGCGCGTAGCCCTGCACGTGGCCCCAGGTGAGGCGGAGCGAGCTGTTGGCGTCCTGGTAGAAGGGTCGGCCCTGCTCGGTGGCCCAGGCGCGGCGGATCGCGTACCACGCGGGCACCAGGCGGAGGGCCGCACCCTCGCGGGCCTTGGCGGTGGCGCGCTCCTCGCCCAGGAAGCTCTCCAGGGCAGCCGCGAGGCGGAGCCACGGGTCCTGGGAGGCGGTGAGTGTGGCGAGCTCCGCGTCGAGCAGCCCCAGGCGGTAGCCCTCGTCGAGCAGGGCCGGATCGGTGTAGAGCCGCTCCAGGGCCGGCTCCACCCCGCCCCACTCAGCGAGCAGGGCGTCGAGCGCCGCGATCTGCTGGTCCGCGGGGAGCTGCTGGTAGCGGCCGAGGAAGTAGGCGAGCAGCTCGCGCTCGGAGGGCAGGTGGTGGGATCGCTCGAAGCGCTTGAGCCCCGCCTCCAGCCGCTCGCGGTCGCGCTGCTGGTAGCCCTTGTCCCGCTCCATGTCGGGCTTGCTCGCCTCCTGGGCGTTGCGGAGGGCGGTGTGGGCAGCGGAGAGCAGGTCGGAGCTCCACACCATGTAGGACGGGACCCTGCCCCTGCCCTGGAGGGCGAGGCCCTCGGCGACGAGGGCGTCGTAGGCGGCTAGATCGGCGCCCCAGCGCGCCTGGCGGGACCGGTCGGCCGCCACCCAGGCGCGCATCGCCTGCTCGTCCGCCTCCTTGCGGGCCAGGGCGTCGCTCGCCCCGAAGGCCTCCAGCTCGCCCCGGTACAGCTTCAGGCCGTTCTCCACCCCGTTGATCGAAGCGCCGAGGCGGGCCGCTGCCTCGGCGTCGCGGTCGGCGTGGTGGTGCAGGATCTCGTCCACGCCCGCCATCAGCTCCGCCTTGGTGGCGAGCCCCTCCTCCACCTCCCAGCGCAAGCGTGCGGCGGTCTGCTGCCGGTTGGTGTGGCCCGGGTAGCCCGCGATCATCGCGAAATCGCCGGGGCTCACCCCCGCGGGCTGCACCGGGAGCACGTGGGCCGGGTGGTAGGGGACGTTCTCCTCCGCGAAGGGCGCGGAGCTGCCGTCTGGGGCGACGTAGGCCCGCAGGAAGGCGAAGTCCGCCCCCTGTCGGGGCCACATCCAGTTGTCCACGTCACCGCCGAATTGCCCCACCGCGTAGGGCTCGGCGTAGACCATCCGCACGTCCTTCAGCTCCAGGGCGTCCACCAGGCGGAAGCTGCCGCCGCCGTCGTAGCGGTCGACGTGGCAGCGGCGGTTGGGCCGGGCCGCCTCGCAGGCCGCCACCAGCGCCTTCTCGTTGCGGTCGACCAGCTCGCGGCGCTGCGCGTCGGTGGTGCGGCGCTTGATCCCCTGGAGGGCCTCCTCGGTCACGTCGGTGATGGACTCCACCACCCACACCTTGCCGGTGGGGCCCACCCACAGCTCGTCCTGCCTGGTCGGGGCGCGGTAGCCGTCCCGGTAGCGGTTCTCTTCCCCCGAGGAGAGGTACTCCAGCATCCCCCCCACGCAGTGGTGGTTGGTGACCATCAGCCCGTCCCCGCTCACGAAGGAGGCGGAGCAGTAGCCCAGTGAGACGATGGCGCCGAGGGGATCGGCGAGGGGGTCCGCGAGCCTGGCGGGATCCACCTCAAGGCCCTGCTCCGCGAGGGCTGGGGCCAGCTCGGGGAGCTGCTCGGGGAGCCACATGCCCTCAGTGGCGTGGGCGCAGAGGGGGAGGAGGAGGGGGAGGATCATCGGCGCTCCATTGCAGGAAGCAGCAGGTAATTGGAGGAAGGGAGCGGGGCCAGCGGCGCAGGCCTGCCCTCCCTCGGACAGGCACCGACTCGCTGACCTCTGGTCGCGTGTCTTCGTCGGTGCGCTCGTTGCGCACCAGGTACGCTCACTCCGAGGGGAGCGGAGGTCACCCGCCGGGGCACCGATAGGCCGGCCACCCGACGCGCGTCCTTGTTCCTGCGTTCTTCGCAGGCGTTCGTGCGCCTCCTCCCCAGGGAACGGTGACCACACGGCGATATGCCTGGCGACTCGGCGCCCATTTGCACTCTGGACGCTCCTGCGAGCAGCGTCTCCAGTTTGTTTCGGTGGAATATTGAGGCGTGTGCGGTGAGACCCACTTGACCCGGAGCGTCACCCCCTTGTCGTTCACTGCCGGTTGGATGCAGTGGCTTGGAACGCCCACGGGTGGTGGAGCGCTGAGGTCCAGGCAGGACCTCCAGCCTCGCCCCCCAACCACCCCCATTGGGCACTGGTCACCGGAGAATACAGTCTGGGTGACCTGACAACGCGGTCGTGTGAGTAGAGGACGAGGAGGGATGGTAGGGCACCGGCTGGTTCGCCCTGCACACCGACCTGATCATCGGGGCGGACTTCCACTACGACATCTGGGGCTACACCGGCACCTCGACCATCTGGGACGAGGAGCTGATCATGGCGGAGGACGTCTCCTTCGACCCCTTCCTCCTCGCCGGCAACGCGCTGCGCACCGTGGCGGTGGCGACCCGCCAGGAGGACTACCCCCCCCCATCAGCTACAGCTACGCGATCATGGCGGGGGTCGAGGTGGTGTTCCAGATGACCTGGTTCCCCCAGGCCCGCGCCTCGCTCACCGGCAAGCGCATCGAGACCGGCGGGGCGCTCATCACCCAGGAGAACGCGGACATCCTCCTCGAGGTGCCCGAGGAGAACCCGGGCCTGCTGGAGCTGTCGTCGATCTACTACGCTGACATCGAGGCGGCGCTCGACCTGGTGCTCCGCCCGGCCCTCACCTTCCGGGTGGTGAGCGTCGCCGAGTATGAGCTGCTCGCCTTCGAGATCCCCATCGAGCTGGCCTCGGTGGCTGAGGAGCGCGCCTTCGCCCCGGTGGAGTACGAGCACCCGCTGCCCTCCCTGGAGAACATCATCGCCTCGCACGACTTCGGCGAGGTGGATGTGGGCAACCTCTCCAACGCCTTCGTGGATTTCTCGAACATCGGGTACATGGACCTCGAGGGCTGGGTGAGCATCGAGGGCTCCGACGCCTTCACGGTCTACCCGGAGTACGTGCACGCGACCCAGGGGAACATCGACGGGGTGGTGGTGACCTACGAGCCCACCGGCGCCGAGGTCGAGAGCGCGATGCTGGTGGTCGAGAGCAACGACTCCATGCGCCCCCTCATCGAGATCCCCCTCACCGGCGAGGGCTTCTACGACGACTCCTGCTACACCGAGGGCGAGCAGGAGGCGACCCTGTCGACCTGTGGCTGCTCCGCCGGGGGCGGGCTCTCTGGCCTGAGCTGGGTGCTCCTCGGCGGGCTCGGGGCGCTCATCCGCCGCCGCCGCTAGGCTGTCGACAGGCTGACGGACCCGCTGTCAGGGGGCTGACGGCGGGTCTTGTCGCGTCCGGGGGAGCTGTCGGGCTGGGGGGGGGACGCGTCCGAGTCCGTGCCTCAGGGACACACCCAGACGGTCTCTCCGCTTCTGTACTCCTTCTCCATGTGGCCGCCCAGGCCGTCTTCCACGTGCCACCGGTGGGTGCCGCTCCAGGTGTATTCGTGGCCGTCCTCTGAGATGAGGCCCGCGGTGTCCTCGCTTGCGTAGTCGTAGTGGTAGTCGATGAATTCGCGGCTCAGGAGCCCGTTGGGGTACAGGGTGGTGGCGGTGTCGTAGTCGGCCCCGTTGAAGTGGTCGTAGTGGTCGGCCCCGTCTGCGTAGCGGGTGAGTTCGTCGGTGTAGTTGAGGCTCTCGCCATAGATCTGGAGCTCGGGGAGGGAGGGGAGGATCCTGGCCCAGCCGCTGGCCTCGCGCCCGGAGCGGATGATGTGCTCCTCGTGTGGCGCCCACTCCCAGAGTCCGGGTCCGAGGTCGGGGTCGAGGACCGGGAAGGTGACGTCCATGCCCTGTGCAGGGATGAGGAGTCGGACCTCGAGCTGCCGCTCCTCCTCGTCGTACCAGGTCTGCCAGGAGAGGTCCTCGGTCAGGAGCTCGCGCTCTGAGAGGGTGCCCTCAGGGCGCCAGCGGGAGACCTCGGTGCGATCGCCGTCCCAGGACCACCCGACCCAGCTGGTGCGCTCCTCGGCGGGCTGCTCGCCGGAGTGCCACGCGGTGGTGCGGTAGATCGCCAGTCCGGAGGCGTGCGAGATGTAGTCATAGGTGAGCTCGCGTCCCTGTGTGTCGTAGGACCAGATCTCCTCCGCGTCGAGGGTGCCGTCCTCACCCGTGTCCTGTGCATAGGTGAGGGGACGGCCCGCGGTGTCCCAGGTGTACCAGGGGATGTCCCACTTCCTGTTGTAGCTCCAGTATCGTCTCCGGGTTTCTTCGACTTTTTCGCCCTCGGCGCTGTAGCCGTAGCGCACCTCCCAGACGTCTGGGGAGTGGTACGCATCGAGGTGGTTGGCGTGCTCGACGTGGATCAGCTGATCGAGGGCGTCATAGGTCTCGACATGGCGGTAGTCGGGCTCCTGCAGGCAGGACCAGGTGAGCCCGTCCTCTGACCAGGCACAGACGATGTGCTCGTCGAGGTTGTCCATGACCCCGTCGCCGTCGGTGTCCTCCTCGACCGAGAGGAGGACGTCCTCCTCGAGCCAGCGGGTGATGCGGTCGGGGCTGCCGTCGCCGTCGGTGTCCTCGTCCTCCTGGATGAGGTCGCCCTGCTCGTCGTAGGTCCAGGTGATGATCTGGTCTGGGACCCCGTCGCCGTCGGTGTCCTCCTCGAGGCGGAGCTCCTGGTCGTTCGGGTCTGTCCAGGTGGTGGCGTGGCTGTCGACCGTGCCGTCGCTGTCGAGGTCATAGGCGGTGTGCTCGACACAGACGCTGTCGTCGCAGTCCCAGGAGGTGTGCTCCTCGGGGTGCCCGTCGGCGCCGCGGTCGAGGGTCCGGGTGAGGAGCTCGCCCTCGGGCCCGTAGGTCCACTCGGAGCGCTCGTCCGGGGTTCCATCGGCGTCGTAGTCCGCTTCGTGGGCGTCGCTGATCTTGGTGTCGTTGGCGTCGTAGTTCCAGGTATGCTGCCAGTCGATCGTGCCGTCGACATGGTCGTCGTAGTCCATGCGGATGCGCCTGCAGTTGCTGTTGTACTCCACCTGGTACTGGTAGTCCGGGGTGGTCCAGTCGTGGCGCAGCCAGGTCACGGGTCCACCGTAGAGGGCGTCGTCAGGGGTGCTGCAGTCGGGCCTGTCGTGGTGGTGCTCCTCGGTCCAGAGGGTGCCGTCGATGTAGTGGCGCTTCGACTCCTGCTCCTGAACGGCGGCGAGTGAGGCGGGTGAGGGCTCGCTGTCGTCGCAGTCGTTGGCGATGAGGACCATGGCGGGCCCCGGGGGGCCGCAGCTTTGGACGGGAGCAGCGTGGTAGTCCCCGGCTCCGTCGCCGTCGAGGTCGGGGTACCACCACAGGTGCGGTGTCCCGTCGGTGGTGTCGCCGTCGCAGTCGCGGTCGAAGCCGTCGCAGTTCTCGGTGGCGCCGGGGTGGATGTGGGGGTCGAGGGGGTCGCAGTCGCCGCTGTCAGGGGCCCAGAAGTCCACGGGCTGGGGGCAGCCCACGATGGTGGTGTCGTCGACCCCGTAGCCGTCGAGGTCGACATCGAGGTACCAGGTGACGTCGTCGGGGCTGCCGCTGCAGTCCCGGTCGATGGCGTCACAGAGTTCGCGCGCGCCGGGGTGGACGGTGGGATGCCTGTCGTCGCAGTCTCCGGAGACGGAGACGAAGCCGGTCCACCACAGGCAGTCGAGGACGGTGACACCGCTCTGATCGCCGTAGCCGTCGCGATCGAGATCGGGAAACTGCTCTACCGGCCCCTCCCCGAGGCCGTCATCGACGAGGCCGTTGCAGTCGTTGTCCTTGTCGTCGCAGCGCTCTGTGGCGGCAGGGTTGCTGTACCAGTCGCGGTCGTCGCAGTCGCCACCGCGCAGCACATGGCGGCGGAGCAGACAGGTGTGCTCTATGGTCGCGTCCGTATCGCCGAAGCTGTCGCCGTCGTGGTCGAGGTATTGGAGAAAGGGAATGCTGTCGATCGGTTCGTCGGTGATGCCGTCGCAGTCGTTGTCGATGAGATCACAGGACTCTGTGGCGTCAGGGTGTCGCTCGGGGTCCTCGTCGTCGCAGTCCCCTCCCGCGATGGCGTAGCCGGGAGGGAGACAGGTGTGCTGACGGGCGCCGGTTTCCTGGCCGAAGCCATCCCCGTCCAGGTCGGGATAGATGTCGAGCAGATCGTCTCCGAGGCCGTCGTCGATGAGTCCGTCGTCGTCGTCGTCGAGGAGGTCGCAGTCCGTCTCGGGGGTGTCCGAATCGAGGCTGGTGTCCTGGGGGGGAGAGGTGTCCTGAGGGGGAGCGGTGTCCCAGGGCCTTGCCTTGTCGCCGCAGCCCGCGAGGAGCCCCAGTGCTGCGACGAGTGCCCAGTGGGAGAGGTGGAGGGGCGTCATGGGATGCGCTCCAGGAAGTCGGTGTCGTCACAGTAGCGCCACTGCGACGCACTGTTCCGCTCGTCGACGTCGGAGGGGAAGAGCGGGTAGCCGTCCTCGTCATAGCCGAGGTTCGGGAGTTCTTGATAGAGCATCACGCCGTCGATGATGACCCCCGGTGGATCGGCCACATCGAGTCGGATGCTGATCGCTGACTCCTGGGCACTCAGGGTGAACGGAAGCTCAATAACGGTGAATTCCTCATTGGGGCGCCGTCTCTGTCTGCGCCCGTGCCCGTGCCCGTGCCCGTGCCCGTGCCCGTGCCCGAGTCCGTGCCCGAGTCCGTGCCCGAGTCCGAGTCCGAGTCCGTGTCCGTGTCCGTGCCCGCGTCAGCCAGGAACCTCGGCCACCAGGAACCGTTCGATCTAAGGAGATGAGCCTACCTCCGGTCCGACGACGACGAAGCGCAGTCGCTTGTCTCCGACCCTCAACTGGCGCCGCGTGACTTCTGCACAGGCGTCTCGCAGGCGCTGGGTGTTCGCTGGGCTCCTGGGGTTGGCCTGGAGCTCATAGGTGCGCTCCTGCCGAGTCTCGCGGATGGTCACGGGAGTGGCGACGAAGAGCTCGATGAAGGTGCGGGGCTCCATGCGCAGGTTGCCGAAGTACTCTTTCAGAACGAACTCGAGGAGCATCAGCACGGTGAGCTTGGCGCAGGTGACGATGCCGTCTCGGGTGGTGTCGCGCGCGTAGATCTCGCGCGGCATCGTGGCCAGGCGCTGCTGCTCCTGTTGTGCCTTGATCAGGGCCCGCTCGGCGCTACGGCGACCCTGTGCTGCGCTCGCCAGGACGGCGCGGGACTTGTTGCGGGCACCCTGCTCGGTCGCGTCGAGCTGTTGTTGGGCGTGGGCCTCGACTTCCTTGGTTCGCTCGACTCGGGCCTCGGCGCGCGCCACGGCACGGTCCGCCTGCTCCAGCTTGGTCGACAGCACGACGTGCGCC
Organism: Deltaproteobacteria bacterium; assembly: GCA_016938035.1. Classification (GTDB taxonomy): domain Bacteria; phylum Myxococcota_A; class UBA796; order UBA796; genus JAFGVK01. Next base: position 64,292 of record JAFGVK010000061.1, read on the forward strand.
ACCGTGTCCCCGCCGTAGCCGTGGGAGTGCTCGAGTCCCAGGCCGTTGCGTCCGTTGCGGAAGCGCTGCTCCTGGTGGGGCCACCGGGAGAGGTAGGCGTCGGGGACCTCCTCAAGGGTCAGCTCCTCGACCGTCGCGTTGGTGACGAAGAGGGTGGTGGTCGGGTTCCGACTTCCCTCGCGGATCTTCTCGACGCCCCGCAGGGTGAGACCCCCTTCGGGTGTGCCCTTGCCGTCGAAGTGGACCTCGACAGCACGGATCAGGTCCCGCTGCCGGTACCGCTGCCAGGGCTGGACATGGCTGCGCTCGGCGGCCTTGACGGCCTGGCCCTTGAGCACGGTGATGAACCACTTGCCGGGCCGCTGGGCCAGCTCGGAGAGCAAGGGGACCGACGCCATCTCGGCATCCACGATGGTGAGGCGGCCCAACTCGCCTTCGCCGAGCACCTCGTCCATGCGCTGCAGGGTCGGCAGCAGCGCCTTCTGCAAGGACACCGTGCCCACGTGGGTGTCGACGACGAGCGGAACACCGGGCCCACCCATCACGGCGACCCGGGTCAGGCATGGCATCACTCTACCGACCCGCGAGACCTTGCCGCTGGAGGCGAACTGCCGGGTCCAGTACGGGTCCTGCGTGGCATCGATGTAGAGCGCCGTCTGCAGCCACCGCGCCTCGTCCTCGCCTTCACACCATGGGGCCGTGATTCGCTGCCACGTCTGGGCATGCGTCGGCCACAGCGCAGCGCCAGCGTCGACCAGAGCCAGCTCGGCCAAACACTTGTCCAGGGTGGTGTCGGCGTAGGCATGTCCTCCCAATGCGGCCAACCAGGCACCGCTGGGGCCTTCGAGCCCGTCGAAGCCCCGGCGCTCGGTGATCAAGGGGGAAACGCCGAGGGCCAGCAGCTTCTGGCCGACCACCTCCGGACGGGTCTGCAGCAGCCTCAACGAGCGCAGCGAGCGACGCGTCCGCTTCTTGGCGTCGGTGTCCCGCCGTGGGTCCCGGCCCCCTTGCCCGCGGATCGCGCGGTTGTAGTCGCCGGTGAACCGGCCCTGATCATCACGCAGGGCGTCGGCTTCGGCTGGCTCCACGTCGTCCTGGTGCGCGCACGCTTCCTTGGCCAGGCCCACGACGGCCTGGCCAAGTGCGTCCACGACTCCGGTCTCCATCGCGGCCGCCGCCAGGAGCGCGAGCGCACCACCCCCCGAGAGCGCCGTCACCTCTTCCCGCGGGCCTCCTCGATGGCCTCCTCGAGGCTGGGCCAGCCCCGCTTCCTTCCACACCCGCTTCAGCACGGTCCCGCTGACCTTGCCGCGCTCGGCTCCGAACTGCGCGACCAGCAGCGCCTGCGCCGACTCCGCCGTAATCGTTGGATCCAGCCGACGCAGCAAGCAGGCGGCGGCCACGATGTCATCGGCCACACGGCTGGGAGGCGGTGGCATCCGTCCGTCAAGCTGCCGCTCCCAGGGCGCTCCCTCTCGGTCCCGCGAGCAACGCCACCAGTGGAGGTAGGTCGACCAGCTCTGGCGGGGCGCGACCTCCGCCAGCGCCTTGCGCCGGCTCTGGCCAGCCTCGTGCCGGGCCGCGACCTCTTCGAGGATCCGCACGCGCTCGTGCGCACGCGCTTCGACCTCTGCCCATCGGTCGGGCGCAAGCCGTTCTTTGAGGTGCTGCGTCAGCGGGGCCAGTGTCGAGGTCGGGGGGGGGCGTCATGCGCCGAAGAGATCACGGACGAGCCCCTCCGTCGATCCCCTCACCGAAAAGGATCGCGCGCCCTCGTCTTTCAGCCAGTTTCGTTGATAGTTGGCGTTGCGTCCGTCGTGCGCGCTCTCGGCCGAGGTGCCTGTCAGACGATCCTTCTGCGAGATGCTCACTGATCTGGCGGGTGGACCACTCATACCCGTAGATCACCTGACAGATGGGCCCCAGTCCCAGAAATCTCGATTCTGTGACCAGGGACCCGTATCCAACCCCGGAGACACTTCGGGGTAAGCGTACTAGTGCATTGTGGGGGAGGAGGAAGGACGCGAACGCTCGTTCGCGACCGACCCAAGCGAGGGCAGCGAGCGGCTGACACCGCCCTGGGGCCAGCGATTCGGAACCCGTGGGTGAGACGGTCCGGCGGATTGACTGGTGTCTTGACCGGTGCCCTCAGCCACCTCGCGAGAGGACCGCTGGAGCGCGGGGCTGGCCTCCAGCGGGAGGGGGCTAGAGCTCCCAGCTCACCGACAGGCCCGTCGCTCGGAGCCAGTCCTCGCCGTCGTGGGGACGGACCAGGGGGGGGCGCTGGGAGCGCCCGGTGGCGCACACCCGCGTCGCGCCGGCGTCGACCCAGCGCGGGGCGGAGCGGGGATCGTCGGTGCTGACCGTCGAGAGCGCCCCGGCCCACGGGCCCAGCGCCGCAAGGGCCTGCTCCAGCCCCGCCACCTGCACCAGCGCCACCCCCCGCGGGAGGGCGGCGGGGCTCCACGCGGCGAGGGGCAGGCCGTGGACCGCCCACCCCGGCCCCTCGCGCAGCGCCCCGCCCACCCTGGCGTGGGCTCGCAGCGCGCGGGCCCTGGCCGCCTCCGCGGGCTCGATCCGCCCCCGCGGCCAGCGGGCCTCAGCCCGCGCCATCGCCTCACCCAGGGCGTCCGCCGCCTCGGAGAGGGGCAGGGGGGTGAACACCACCACCGGCGACAGGCAGCCCCGCCCGTCGTGCAGCGCAGCGTCCGCCGCCACCCTGCCCCACGGGTCCTGGAACTCCGCGGGGATCAGCGGATCGGGGGGCAGGGCGGCGCCTGTGACCCAGGCCACCGAGAAGCGGTGCCCGTGGGGGAGGAAGCGCACCGAGGGCGCGAGCTGCTGGCGAAGCTGGGCGAGGGTCTGGTCCGAGGCCATCGCCACCACCAGCGGGGCGCCGTCCGCGGCCTCGCGGGCGAAGGACACGCTCAGCGGCAGGCCACTGGCGCGGGCGGTAGACTCGAGCAGCGGCGCGAGGCCCTGGTTGCGGCGCGAGGCCTTCAGCACCACCTCGGTGCCCCGCCCCAGCAGCACCGCGCACCACTCGATGGGGGCGGTGCTGACGGTGGCGGCGGCGATCACCGCGGCGCGGGGAAAGGGGCGCAGGGGCAGGGCGGCGACCTGGGCGAGCGCCTGGTCGCTGAGCGCGTCCAGGCTCGCCCGCAGCGCCTCGCGGGCCCCCTCGGGGGACAGCCCGGTGTCGAGCGATGCGGCGTCCGCCTCCCGGAGCAGCTCCCGCCAGGCGCGCACCGCGTCCCAGCTCACGCGCGGCCCCGCGCGGCCCAGGCCTCCTCCACCGTCAGCGAGCAGCCCCTGGCCGGGGAGCCCTCCAGGCGCCCGAACAGGGTCAGCCCCCCCTCCGCGTCGATCACCCCCTCGTCCATGGTCTCGATGGCGACGGTGCCGTCCAGGTTGCAGAGGTCATAGAAGCGGAGCTGCCCTCGCTCCCCCGCGGGCACCGGCGTGCCGGTGAGCGGATCCACCGCCACCACTCTCAGCCAGGGCGGCGCGAGATAAGGGCCGGTGGGGCCCACGCTCCAGAGCTGCGAGGACAGCTCGGTCATCCCGTACTCGCGCACCAAGCGGGCAGGGCTGAGCAGGGCCAGCGCCTCGCGGTACAGGGGCTCACCCTCCCTGCGGTGGGTTCGCCCCTTGAGGCCTCCGGTCACCATCACCACCGAGCCGGGGGGGAGGTTCCGCACCGGGCCGTCCTCCAGGTACTCGGCGAGGGCGAAGGCGGTGGCCGCCAGGTAGAGCGGCCCGGTGGCCCCCTCAATCCTCCCGTTGATTCCGTCGCGGTCCAGCGCCCCGTCTCGCAGGTGCCAGGTCACCCTCCCGCCGTCGCGGGGGAAGAGGGCCACCATGTGCGAGAGCGAGGACTCCGGGCTCTCTGCGGGGTCGGCGAGCAGGGCCACCACGTCGCGGGGGGCGTCGGGCACCACCGCCTCGGCCCAGGTGAGGGCGCCCAAGTTGTAGAGCGAGGTGCCGCGCAGGCGGTGGGTGCCCCTCCCCGAGCCGGTGGTGCCCGAGGTCTGGAAGGCCACCGCCTCCTCGCCAGGGGGCACGGTGCCTACCGGGAAGGTCTTGAACAGATCCACCGGCACCGCGGGGATGTCGCGCCAGCCGCGCACCTCCCCCTCCACCAGCGAGGCCAGCACCGGGTCGTTGTCGGCCTGCCACCGGTGCAGGTCCAGCGCCAGATCCCAGAAGGGCTCCGAGGGCGCGCCGGTCAGGCTGCTGTGGACGAAGGCGCGCACCCGCTCCGCGAGCGCCGCCGCCGCGCCGGTCCAGGGCGAGGTCATGCCCCCACCGCCTCGCTGAGCGCGGCCACGAAGGCCTGCCCCTGCGCCTCGGTCAGCACCACCGGGGGGATGATCCCCAGCACCGCCGCGCCGCTCCCCGAGGGAAGGGCGATAAAGCCACGCTCCAGCAGCCCGCGCGAGGCCGCGATGGGATCGGGGACGTGGACGCCGATCATCAGGCCCCTGCCCCTGGTCTGGAAGCCCGCCGAGAGCAGCTCGGCCCGCAGCCAGGCAGCCAGGGACGCCGCCCGACGCGGCAGGTCCTCGCCCTCGATCAGGTCCATCACCGCCAGCGCCGCCGCGGTGCCCATCGGGTGGCCGAGGAAGGTCTGGGTGTGGAGCGCCTCGCCGGTGGAGGGCCCCCAGGCGTCCATCACCGCGCGGGTGCCCACGCAGGCTGAGATCGGGAAGCCGCCGCCGAGGGTCTTGCCCACGCAGAGCAGGTCGGGGATCACGCCCTCGGCGGTGCCCGCCCACATGGCCCCGGTCCGGCCCAGCCCGCTCTGCACCTCGTCGAAGACCACCACCGCGCCCGCGGCGCGGGCAGCCCGCGCGATCGCCGCGATCCAGCCCTCGGGGGCCGCCCGCATCCCGCCCCGGCCCTGGACCGGCTCCACGATGACGGTGCCCACCCGCCCCTCGGCCAGCAGGGCGACGATCTGCTCGATGGGAGCGCCCCAGGGGAGCTGCCACACCAGCGGGTTGAGGATCGGCTTGAAGGGCGCGGAGAAGTCGGGGCTGTACCCCTGCAGGGGGGTGTTGCCCACGGTGAGCCCGTGGTAGGCCCCGTCAAAGGCCAGCACCCCGTGCCGGCCAGAGGCCATGATCCCGGTCTTGATCGCGGCCTCCACCGCGTCCGAGCCGGACAGGCCCAGGATCATGGTGTCCAGGCCGGGGGGGCACAGCCCCGCGAGGCGGTCCATCATCCGGATGCGGGTCACATCGGGGAACACGTCCCCCATCGCGTGCAGCAGCTTGTCCTGCTGGGCGCGGGCGGCGGCCACCACCGCGGGGTGCCTGTGGCCCACGAAGGCGACGCCGAAGCCCGCCTCCATGTCGATGAACAGGTTGTCGTCCACATCCCGCACCACCGCGCCCCTAGCCTCCTCCCACACGATGGGGTCGAAGCGGTCGGCGCCCAGCGCGTAGCTGCGGCTCCTGCGCGCGGTGATCGCGGCGCACTCCCGCCGCGCGAGGGTGTCGACGAGCGCGGTAGAGCGCGGCCCAGGGACCGCGGTGCGGAGCCGGGGGAGCTCCTGCCCGGTGAGGGTCATCTCGGTCTCCTAGAAGCGGTGGCCTGCCTGGAAGACCCACGAGAAGCCCCGGGGAGGCTTCTGGGCCCCGCGCATGTCGTAGAGCTCCTCCTCCTCGCCGTCGGGGTTGGTGAGCACCAGCGAGGCGGCCTTCTTGAAGCGGTATCCGGCCAGGTAGCGGAGCTCCATCCCACCGATCCAGCCGCTGTCATTCACCGAATTCATCCCCGCGCCCAGCCCGAACTTCAGGCCTCCGGTCTCGTAGCCTCCGACCAGCGCGTAGTCCTCCGCTTGCAGGTCGATGTCTAGGGCGTAGTCGCGCAGTCCAAGCAGTCCCACCCCGTACAGGTCCACCGAGGCCAGCTTGGTGTAGTGGACGGTGGCGCGCCCGGCGAGGCCCTTGTCCACCGCTCTCCACGAGAGGTTCTCGTCCCCCGACCACAGGTTGACGAAGGTCTCTGTGGCGAATTCCAGCAGGTAGGGGCGGGTGTAGTAGATCTCTCCCCCCACCCCCAGGGTCATGTCGCCGATCTCCAGCACCCCCACGTCCACCGCGGCCTGGAACTCGTACCAGCCGATCAGGGCGGTGAGGGCCGAGAGGGGACTCCAACCGTAGCCGTTCATCGCGAAGCGGCCCATCACGTCGATGTCGCCGTCGCGGAAGGCGACCGAGGAGGGCTGCGAGAAGGAGGTGCCCGAGGCGGGCGCGGGCTCGGTCAGCTCGATCTGAGGGGGGCCCTGAGGGGGTAGATCGGGGGGGAGGGCGATGAAGGGCATTGTGGACTCCGGCGCTTCGCCTTCTACCGGGTCAGCGGCCTCGGGTAAAGCTCACCAGGAGCGCAGCCAGGCGGTGATCTCCGCCGCGAGCTCCGGGTCGCTGCCCGTGAGCACGTGGGCGCGCAGCTCCAGGTCCTGCACCACCGCGTCCTGGCGGGGGCCCAGCACCGCGATGGCGTTGGTGTGGGCTCCGGAGGGGAGCAGGTCGTCCTGAGACGAGTAGAGGTACCAGGTGGGGGGGATCGTCGCAGCGGCGGACAGGGAGAACACCCCGCTGTCGCCCTCGGGGTACAGCCGATCCAGCCCGGTGGCGATCGGCGCGAACAGCTCCGGGGTGCCCCACCAGGGGCTGAGGTCGTCGGGGTAGGAGTCGACCAGGATCGCCGCGGGGGTGTAGCCCGCGTGGAGCAGCTCGGCGACGCCCTGCCCGCCGGAGCCCAGACCCAGGGCGTAGAGGTGGGCGGTGTCGGCCTGGAAGGGCAGGCTGATGCCCTGGGTCGCGGCGAAGCCGGGCTCAGAGAGCAGCCGCCAGCTCAGCGCGGCGGCGGCGCGGCCCTCGCGGTCCAGGTGCTCCACCGCCACGTCATTGGCCGCGTCCTGGTCGTTGTGCCACATGTCGCCCCAGCAGTTGATGGGGGCCAGCACCGCGATCCCGGCGTCCACCAGGGCGGCGGCCATCGCGCCGGTCTGGTCCTCTGCGGGCACCATGGCGTCGTACATCCCCAAGGTGGCGAAGGCCTGGCGCACGGCCCAGTCCCTGTCCATCCGGGAGGGGGTGTGGAGGTGCGCGCCGTAGAGCGGGTCCGCGGCGAGGGGATCGCGCACGTAGTCGAAGGCGCCGGAGTGGAGGAGCAGCGCCGCCCTGGTTGGGCCCGAGGCGCTGTCGGGGACGATCGCGTAGGCCAGGGCGTCGCGCCCGTCGGGGCACTGGAGCGGGAGCGTGAGGCGGTAGAGGGACCCCGGCGCGTCGGTCCCAGCGGCGGGCAGGTAGGGGATGACGTCGGCGCTCAGCGCGACAGGGTCGGCCTTCCAGCAGCCAGTCAAGGTCAGGACAAGGGCAAGTACAGGGCGCACACCCACCTCCGGGAGAGAGTATAGTCTGCTCCAACGCGAGCCGTTTGTCTGTGAATCCAACGTGACGGAGTGAGTATGCGTGCCGCCATCGTCTTGAGCTTTCCCCTTCTCCTCGCCGCCTGCAAAGGGGAGGAGGCCCCCCCGGTGAAGACGCTGGAGGAGCTCGCGGCAGAGAAGTGCCCCAAGGTCCACATGGATCGCATGGAGGGGGGCTGGGTGCTGGTGACTGGCAACACCAAGAACCGGATGGAGATCGTCCCCAAGGGCGCCAGCTACATGGTCTACTACTCCAACGAGAACGGCCACTACGAGCTCACCGCTCAGCGGCGCGAGAAGGATCTGCAGCTCACCGAGGTCCCCCGCCTGATGCGCAAGGAGCTGATCGCCAAGGGCGAGGCAGAGGCGATGCGGATGTACCTCCGCCCCTACATGGAGAGCTGCTCTATCAAGGTGCAAGAGGGCACCGTCTCCGCCACAGGGAGGGAGACCATCGCGCCCCCCTCGGACACCAAGGAATTCCTGGCGATGCCCGCTGGCGCCGGGGTGTTCTCCTATCGCCCCGCGGACGACTGGCTCTTCCTCGGGCCAGCCGCCAAGAGCCGGGCCACCGCCAAGGCGCAGCTCGCCAAGGACGGGTTCCCCAAGCCCGAGGTGCCCGGCTCCCACGCGATCCCGGTCGCCGCGTGGTCGGACGCTCAGGCGGACGGCCCCGCCTCGTGCAGCTATGACGCGGACCTGTTCTTCGACGGCAAGCGGGTGCAGGAGAAGGTGCCTGCCAAGGGCGTCACCGGCGGCGAGCGCTACTGGTACGTGGACTGGGACGCCAACTGGTCCTTCAACCACACCTTCGAGATGTACCGCTACCGCACCTGCGGCGGCTCGGAGCGCGAGCTGATCGGTGTCGCCGGCATCGACGCGCTGCTCGTCTGATGCGCTGGGTCTTCCTCCGCGACATCGACGAGCTGGTCCCTGGGGAGCGGGTCCGGGGTCGCACCACCTTCGACCCCTCCCTCGAGCTGTTCCAGGACCACTTCCCCGGCTGGCCGGTGGTCCCCGGGGTGATCCTCCTGGAGACCCTGGCGCAGCTCTCCGGTAAGGCCATTGGCTACACCGTGCGGCTGAACCGGGGGGACTGGCCCTTCCCGATCCTGTCGATGATCCAGAACGTGAAGTTCCGGCGCTTCGTCCGTCCCGGCGAGGAGGTCTTCCTGGAGGCGGATTTCATCAGCCTGCGCGACGAGTCGGCGGCGATGAAGGTGCGGGCGAAGGTGGACGGGCGCAAGGTCGCAGAGGCCAGCCAGGTGTTCGTGTTCAACGCGGTGCCGCTGGAGGACCAGGAGCACCGGGCTCGGCTGGAGCGGGTGGAGGGCGGAGAGCTCGCGCGCCTGTGGCCTGGCTTTGACCCGAGGGTGTGGGGATGAGGCGCGTCGCGGTGGTGAGCAGGGGGGTCTACACCCCCGTGGGGCGGGGTTTTGACGCCACCTGGGCGGGGCTGCTGGCGGGCCGCGGGGCGGTGCAGCGCATCAGCCGCTTCGATCCGACCGGCTACCCCGTGCAGATCGCGGCACAGGTCGACCTGGAGGGCGACGGCCCCGCCCTCTACGACGCCCTGATGGACGCGGTGCTCGCAGAGGCGATGGCCGGGATCCGGCTCGACCGCGTGGCTCCGCAACGGGTCGGGGTCTTCCTGGGTAACGAGGCGGTGCGGCCCCCTATGGCCGAGCTGGTGCGGCGCGCTGCCCAAAGGGAGCTGCCCACGGTGGAGGAGCTGGCACGCTACGCGCCCCACTGGCAGACCCTCAGGGTCGCGCAGGCGGTGGGCGCGCTAGGTGCCACCGCTACCCACGCCACCGCCTGCGCCAGCTCCGGGATGGGCCTGGGTGAGGCCTTCCTCGCGGTGCGAAGGGGCGAGGTGGACGTGGCCCTCGCGGGCGGGGTGGACGTGCTGGTCCACCCGCTGATGGTGATGGGCTTCGCGCGGCTGGGGGCGCTCTCCACCCGCAACGAGGATCCGGGGCGGGCCTCTCGCCCCTTCGACCTGGACCGGGACGGCTTCGTCCTCGGCGAGGGCGCGGCCCTGGTGGTGCTCGCCGCCGAGGAGGTCGCGGCGCAGGTGGGCACGGTGCTGGGGTGGATCAGCGGCTACGGCTGCTCGTCCAACGCCTGGCGGATCACCGACTCGCCACCGGACGGGCGGGGCGCCGCCGAGGCGATGGAGGCGGCCCTGCGCGACGCCGGGAGGGGCCCCGGCGAGGTGGTCTACGTGAACGCCCACGGCACCAGCACCAGGCAGAACGACATGAGCGAGGCCAGGGGCATCCGCCGGGCGCTGGGCGCCCACGCCGATCGCGCCCTGGTGAGCAGCACCAAGTCGATGACCGCCCACATGGTCGCCGCGGGCGGTGCGATCGAGGCGCTGGTGGCGCTAGAGGCGCTCCGCCAGGGGATCGCCCCTCCCACCATCAACCTCGATCGGGTTGACCCCGACTGCGCCCTCGCCCACGTTCCCTGGGTGCCCGCCCCGATCCCCCAGGGGGTCGCGATCTCCAACGCCTTCGGCTTCGGCGGGTCCAACGCCTCCATCGTGGTGGAGGCCCCATGAGGAGGGTCGCCGTGACCGGTGTGGGGATGGCCACCGCGCTGGGGCGCGACCCCTGGGAGGTGCTGGCGCTGCTGCTCCAAGGCCGCAGTGGCGTGGTCCGCCCCACCGACGAGCGCGCCCTGCTGCCGATCCCGGGGGTGGCGGAGGCGGAGGTGGACGTGCGCCCCCTGCTCAAGCGCCGCAAGGACAAGAAGCTGCTCCCCAGGGCGGCCGAGCTGGCGATCGTGGCGGCAGCCGACGCGCTGGGGGACGACCGGCCCGAAGACATCGGGATCCTGCTGGGCGTGGGGCGGGAGCCTACCGACGGAGGGGCGAGCGAGCGCGCGATCCTCTCCTCCCTGGACGGCGACGGCGTCTTCTCGCCGGCCCTGTTCGGGGCGGTGGGGCTGCCGCTCTACCCGCCGCTGGCCTCCCTGCGGACCCTCCCCAACCTGATCCTCGCTCACGTCGCCATACAGCTCGATCTTACCGGTGAGGGCGGCACTCGCGCCGGGGCGGAGGCTGCCGGGCTCGCCGCGGTGGTGGAGGGGTGGCACGCGGTGGCGGAGGGCAGGGCGGAGGTGGTGCTCGCCGGGGGGGCCGACAGCTTCGTCGATCCTGCGCTAGCCCGCGACAGGGTACGGCAGGGCTTCTCGGGGCAGGCTCCAGGCGAGGCAGCGGGCTTTGTCCGCCTGGAGCCGCTGGACCGCGCCAGGGCCAGGGGGGCCGAGGTGCTCGCGGTCTTGGACGGCGGGGGCACCCGCTTCGCCCCGGAGGAGCGCTGGCGCTCCGAGTGGGAGGGGCAGCTTGGCGCCTGCGGGGCTGCGGCGGGGGTGGTCGACTGGATCCTCGATCTGGCGGGCGTCTCGTCCTCCGGCAGGGCTTGGTCTGCCGAAGACACCGGGGCGCTTGCCTATGTGACGTGGTCTCGTGCTAGGGTGTAGAGCGATCACCAGAGGGTGAACACGCGGGAGAGGCGCCTTGTCCGGCACCGAGAGCAATCGAAGGTTCAATTTCATCCGAGAGATCGCCACCGGCGGTTTTGGCAGCGTGTATCTGGCCAAAATCATCCACGCCGACGGCTTCACGCGCATCGCCGCGATCAAGCTCCTCCACCCCAAGTGGTCTGAGAATGAGGAGATCGCCTCCCGGATGAGGGATGAGGCGCGCCTCCTCGGCTGGCTGCGCCACCGCAACATCGTCGACGTGCTCGACCTCACCAAGATCGATGGCCGGGTGGCGGTGATCATGGAGTACCTGGAGGCGATCGACCTCAAGATCATCGTCCGGGCGCTCTCCTACAAGAAATCCTACCTCCCGCTGAGGGTGGCGCTCGACGTGTGCGCCGCCGCCGCCTCTGCGCTGGACGCGGCCTACAACCGGCCGCCCTACGCCGGCGAGAAGCCCCTGCGGGTCATCCACCGCGACATCAAACCCTCGAACATCATGGTGGACGAGTCGGGGCTGGTGAAGGTGCTGGATTTTGGCGTGGCGCGCGCAGACTTCGAGGAGCGCGAGAGCCACACCCAGGAGATCTCCTTCGGCTCGCTGGAGTATATGCCGCCGGAGCGCCTGTTCTTCGAGCCCGAGTCGCACCTCTCTGACATCTACTCCCTCGGCGTGACGCTCTATGAGCTGCTGATGGGCGAGAAGATGGGGAAGGCCAAGCTGCGCTCGGACGAGCACGAGGCCTGGGTGGACCAGCGCTGGGAGGATCTGAAGGCGGCGCGCACCTTTGAGACCGAGGAGATCGCCTGGGAGCTCCGGCAGCTCCTCTACGACATGACCGCCTTCGAGGTGGAGGAGCGCCCCACGGGGGCCGACTGCGTCACCAGGATGCGCGCCCTGTCGCGCCGCGGCACCGCCGAGCCCGGGATCAACGAGTGGGCCGAGCAGTACGTGCCTCCGCTGGTCAAGGCCTTCATGAACCGGAACAAGCCAGAGGACCCCGATCCCCTGGTGGGCCGCACCTTGGGGGAGGACAGCGCCGTGTTCGTCTCGCCTGAGGAGGGGCACACCGTGGCCCTGACCAGGGAAGACCCGGTGCAGGGGGCCCACGACGACAAGTGGGAGGCGCTCAAGGCCGCCACCCTCAAGGAGATCGGGAGTGTCCCCACCGAGGCGCTGCCCGCCGCCCCGCCTCCGGTGGCCAGAGAGGAGCAGACCAGCACCCAGACCCGGCCGAGGCCCTCGGACGTGACGACCACCGCGCTGCACGTGGCAGACGCGGAGACCCGGCCGATGACCCCCTCGCAGCTCGAGACCGTCAAGCTGGAGGCGGAGCCCTCTCGGGGGCGCAAGGCGCCTGTGGTGGCTGAGGCGGACGAGCCCTCCTGGGCGGTGGTGCTCCTCGCGCTGTTCCTGGGCGTGGTGGTGCTCGGCGCCGGGGTGGCCTCGATCTCTGCCGCGAGCGTGCTGGTGTTCCCCGGAGGCGTCCCGGCCCTGATGGCGGCTCCTTGAAGCGGGTCGCGGTCGCGGCGGTGGGGGTGGTCAGCAGCCTCGGGGTGGGAGCGGAGGCCAACCTGGCGGGCATCCGCGAGGGGCGCCAGGGCGCGGTCACCCTGGACTGGCTGGCCCCTGCAGGGCTGGGCTGCTCCACCGTGGCGCAGGTGCCGAGCGAAGTGGTGGACCTGCCCGGCTACCCCGACGATCGCAAGGTGGCGCTGCTCGCCGCGGCGATCGAGGAGGCCCTCGCCGGCTATCCCCCGGATGGCCCCCCCGAGCGCCGCGGGATCTTCCTCGGCACCGGCCTCTCGTCGGTCACCCCCCGCGAGATCGAGGAGGACGTGTCGCCCCACGTCCGGGGAGAGCGGGTGGACCGGGCGCTGGCGATGGGGGACCTCTCCCGCGACCGGGTGGCCCCCTGGCGCCACCTGCCTGAGCGCGCCACCGCCTGGGGGGCGGCGCGGATCGGGGCGCGTGGGCCGGTGGGCACCACCTTCTCCGCCTGCGCGGCGGGGGCCGAGGCGATCGCCGCCGGAGCGCGGGCCGTCGCCCGGGGGGAGGCCGACTGGGTGATCGCCGGGGGGTACGACGCGATGATCCACCCCCTGGGGATGGCCTCGTTCGACGTGCTGGGGGTGCTCTCGCACCAGGGGTGTCGCCCCTTCGACCGCCGGCGCGACGGCTTCCTGCTCGGCGAGGGCGCCGCGGTGCTGGTGCTGGTGCCTGAAGACCGCTGTCCCCACCCGCTGGCCTGGATCCTCGGAGCTGGCAGCTCCCTTGACGCCTCCGGTATCACCGCGCCGCACCCTGAGGGGGTGGGCGCAGAGTCCGCCATGCGGCGCGCGCTGCGCGACGCCGGGCTGCGCCCCGAGCAGGTGGACTGGGTCCACGCCCACGGCACCGCGACCCAGGTGGGCGACGCGGTGGAGGCGGGGGCCATCTCCCGCGTGTTCGGCGCGGGCGTGCCGGTGTCCAGCCTGAAGGGGGCCTTCGGCCACACCCTGGCCGCGGCGGGCGCCGTGGAGTCCGCCGCCACGGTGCTCGCCCTGCGGGCGGGCCTCATCCCCGGCACCGCGATGTGTGAAGAACCCGATGATTTCGGGATCAACGTGCTGCGCGCCACCACCGCCAGCGCTCCGAAAATAGCCCTCTCCAACAGCTTCGGCTTTGGCGGGCAGAACACCTCGGTGATCTTCGCCGCAGGGGAGTAGACCATGAGAGCGGTACAGATCACCGCGTGGGCCTCGATCGCCACCGCGGAGGAGCGAGAGGCGTTCAACCCGCGCCGGGACCTGCCCAACCGGAAGCACCTCAAGCTGATGACCCCCTCGGTGCGCCTGGGGGTGGCGGCGATCGGGAAGGCCCTCGCGGCGCGGCAGGGGTGGGAGGACGTCCCTGCCGAGCGGAGGGGGCTGTTCGTCGGCACCACCCCCGGCACCGGGGAGGGGGGCGATCTAGCTCCTGCCCTGGAGGCAGCGGTGGGGGCCGACGGGGCGGTAGACCTGGAGCGCTTCGGCCGGGAGGGCGAGGCGCTGGTGCCGCCCCTCTGGCTGGTGCGCGGCCTGTCCAACAACATCCTCGGCTTCGCCTCGGCCTACTGGGACCTGCGCGGGGTCAACGGCAACAGGACCGAGGGGCGGGTGAGCGGGCTGGGCGCCCTGGTGGACGGCTACTGGGCGGTGGCCGAGGGGCGCGCCGACCTGGTGATCGCCGGGGGCGCCGACGCGCTCGCCGAGGCGGAGGCGATCCTCGGGCACCCTGCGGGGGACGGGGCCGCCTTCGTGGTCCTGGAGCCCGGCGCGGGGCCGCTGCGGGTCCAGCGCGCGGGGGTGCGCCTGCGTGCCGAGGGTTGCGCCACCCTGGCGGAGCCGGACCTGGGCGCGGCGGACGGCCCGGTGCGCTTGGTGAGACAGCTCGCCTCGGGGGCGCGCTCCCTGCGGGTAGAGGTCTGTGATCCGATGGGCCTCACCGGGTTTATCGAGCTGGCCGGCCCGGACGCAGCGCGGGCCTGATCCCCGCCTGGGGGAGCAGCGCCGCCGCGGTCGATCCAGGGCTCGTAGAGCCCCGCCAGGGCGAGCACCGGGGGCTCGCCGAACACCTCGCGCCCAGCGGCGCCGGAGCGATGCGGGTGAGCGGCTCCCTGGGGGGGCGCTGGATCTCCGCTGCGCGAGCGGGGGGCCTCACCGGGTTTGTCGAGCTGGTCGGCCCGGACGCAGCGCGGGCCTGAGCCCGGCCTGGGTGAGCAGCGCCCCGGTCTGCTCCACCACCGCGGTCGACACCCTGCGGCCCACTCTGGGCTCGTGGAGCCCCGCCAGGGCCAGCACCGCGGGCTCCGCGAGGCAGGCGTAGATCACACCCTTGCCGTAGCCGGCGAAGGCTAGCCAGGCGGCGCCCCAGAGGTCGGTCGTGTCGATCGTCTCGGGGTAGCTGAGGGTCTCGCCCGCGTACAGGCGCACCCCCCTGGGCAGGCGCCCAGGCGAGAGGGTGGGTGGCAGCGACAGGTCGATCAGCACGGTCCCCGATCTGAGCGCCTCGGGCGCGAGGGAGGGGCCGGTGGTGGACGCGCCCACCAGGTACCGCGAGGTCGCCAGCAATTCCTCCTGGCCCACCGCCTGCAGCCCCAGCTCGCGCGCCCTGCGCCGGACCCTGGGCCCGCTGTCCTCTACCAGCACCTGCCTGCCCCTCCGCGCCAGCCCCTCCGCGACCGCGTCGCCCACCGCCCCCTTGAAGCCGAGCACCCCCACCGGTCCGGCCCCGTGCCGCGCCGCGGCGAGCTGGGTGATCTCCACCGCGCTCCAGGCGGTCGCCGCGTGGCCGGTGGTGATCGGCAGGCCGGTGTCCTCCACCAGCCGCTGCCCGCGCCCCGCCACGACAGCCAAGGCGTTGCCCAGTCCGATCACCTGGGCGCCGTGGGCCTCGGCGATGCGCGCGGCCCGCTCCCTGTGGACCCTGGCCCGCTCCTGCCCCTCAGCGAGCTGAGCGCCCAGGTCGGGCACCCCCACGATGAAGCCCTCCGCTGGCCCCATCAGGGTGGGGATCACCAGCCGCGCCAGCAGGCCCACCGCCTCGATCCCTGCGGGGCCGTCGCGCAGCATGGCCCAGTGCCCCCGCCGCACCCCTGTCACCCGGCGGTGCAGGGGGGTGAGCGGGTGCACCAGGAAGCCAAAGCGGCTGGGCGCGGCGTGGGCCGCCACCGGGCCGGCCATCACTCGGCCGACTGGGCTTCCTGCAGGGCGACGACGATGTTGTAGAAGGTACCCACCCGGAACAGCTCGGGGATCTGCACCGCCTTCAGGCCCTCGAAGATCTCGTCGGGGGGCACCTCGGGCATCAGCTCCTGCAGGCGCCTGGCGCCGGGGGCGGTGAGCTTGCCGTCCACCTCGCCGGGCTCGCCGTCCACTTCCTTGGCCTGGTTCTCCAGCCCGCCGCGGGGGATCTGGATCGCGAAGGCCTGCTCCAGGCGGAACACAACGTCCAGCAGATCGAGGGACTCAGCGTCTAGATCGGCGAGGATGCGGGACCCCCACTGGACCTCGTAGGGCTCCAACTCCAAGGCCTCACAGAAGCAGCGCTGGACCTTCTCAAAGAGGGCGGGATCGACATTTGCGGGGAGCTTGGCCACGAGAGCCTCCTTGTTGTCGCGAGTCTATCCGCGCGCCACCTCGCTGTCAGTCGGAGGGGGGAGGCTTGTCACAGCCCTTGCAAGGGCGACTCCCGCCTCGCGGCGGGCGGCACCGATCGCGGTCCAGGGCAGCGCGACCGACGCATCGGGGGGGGTCCCACGGGTCCCGGATCGCTGGCACCAGGACGCCGAGGGCGTTGTCGGCCCCTCGCTTGCGCCCCTCGCCAACGAGCGTCCGCCTCCTTCCTTCCCGTCATGATCCTCGTGTGGCCCAAGGTCTGCTCACCGCTTGCCGCGCTGGCGGAGGGGGCGGGTGCTGCCAGCGCGCTGACATCCTGCTGACGGGAGCCCCGGCCCACGCGTCCGTCTCCCGCTCTCGATATCCAGTCGATTCGACTGGCGGATCCTTCGGTATGGACGACATCGCGATCATCGTGACCGATCGGCGCGGGCGCTGCAGGCCCTCGCAGCGTCCGGCGCGGCCGTGGAGCGTCGCGGCAGGGGGCTAACACGAACGAACCAGCCCTATCGGCGCGCGCCTCGCTCTCCGCGCCGGGCGCCGGGTCATGGCGAGCCTCGGACAAGCGGGTGGTTCCTGGACCTTGTGGTCTTCGACCGGGTTTCCCGCCGTTGGGGCCGGAGACCGCGTCCCCCCCCATGCCCTCATGCTGGGGGCCCGCCGCCGCCGCTCCCCCTGCGCAATCGGGCGCTACCTCCTGCG
The DNA here is from genome assembly GCA_016938035.1 of Deltaproteobacteria bacterium. GTDB lineage: Bacteria > Myxococcota_A > UBA796 > UBA796 > JAFGVK01. Next base: position 81,066 of record JAFGVK010000061.1, read on the forward strand.
CCGGAGGCCCCCCCGCGTGACCCACTTGGGCGAGGCGATGATCAAGGCAGGCCGATCGGGGCCGAGCGCTACGGCGCGAGGGGGAACGCCAGGTGCGCCTGCCTGCGGTCGCCCAGGAGCGAGACCCGTGGTGCGCCTGGGTGCCCGGCGCGCCGCTGGCCTGCGCCCGCACAGATGCTATGGGCAGGGGACCGCGAGGTGAAGATGTTCATCGGACGAGAGATCGACGCGAGCGGCGCTGAGCGCGAGGCGGAGCTCCCCACAGACCGCCTCCGCCGCCACGCGGTGCTGCTCGGCATGACCGGATCGGGAAAGACCGGGCTGCTCATCACCCTCTTGGAGGAGGTAGCTCGGGCGGGGGTGCCGGTGATCGCCCTGGATCCCAAGGGCGATCTGACCAACCTTGCCCTGCCCCTGATCACCGCGCCTGAGTTCGCCCCCTGGGCCGAGGATGCCGATGAGGCCGCGTCCAAGTGGCGCGATGGCCTCGCGGGGTGGGGGATCGACCAGCGCGCCCGCGAGGCGTGGGCCGAGGTGCCGGTGACGGTCTACACCCCCGGCTCAACGGCCGGGAGGGCGGTCGACGTGCTCACCGGCCTCAGCGCCCCCCCGGCGGGCGTGGACGAGGAGGCGCTCCGGGCCCTGGTGAGCGGCACGATCAGCGCGCTGCTGGGCCTGATCGGCGCGCAGGCCGATCCGCTCACCGATCCAGGCCATGTGGTGCTGTCGATGATCCTGGAGCGCGCCTGGGCGGCGGGTGAGGGGCTGAGTCTGGAGCGCCTGCTGCCAGCGCTGGTGGACCCCCCCTTTCCGAGGGCGGGGGTGTTCCCGGTGGAGGATTTCCTTCCCCGCAGGGAGCGGGTGCGGCTGGCGATGCGCCTGAACGCCGTGGTGGCCTCGCCGGCCTTCGCGCCGTGGTCCGAGGGTGATCCGCTCGATGTGGACGCGCTGCTTGCGGGACCAGGGATCCACGTGTTCTACACCGCGCACCTCGCGGAGGGGCAGCGGGAGTTCTTCTCCACCCTGCTCCTCGACAGGGTGCTCGCCTGGTCGCGCCGGCAGGCGGGCAGCGACGGGCTGCGCGCGGTGCTGGCGATGGACGAGGCGCTGGGCCTCGCTCCGCCCCACCCCGCCAACCCCGGGACCAAGGCCCCGCTGCTCACCCTGATGAAGCAGGCGCGGGCGGTGGGCCTGGGGCTGGTGCTCGCGACTCAGAACCCCGTCGATCTGGACTACAAGGCCCTCTCCAACGCCGGGCTGTGGATCTCGGGGCGGCTCCAGACCCGGCAGGACCGGGAGCGGGTGGCCGAAGGGCTGGGCGAGGTCGATCTGGCCGAGCTCCCCGCCAGGGTCTTCGCCCTGCGCGACGTGCGGCAGCAGGGGGTCCGCACCCTGCGCTCTCGCTGGGCCCTGTCTTACCTGCGGGGGCCGCTGACCCTGGCCGAGGTGGGGCGCCTCGCGCCGCCGCCCCCTCAGGTGGAGGAGGTGATGCCGGTGATCTGCCCCATCCGCGACGACGCGCCCGGCCTGTCCAAGGCCCCTCCTCCCGCCCCTGAGGGCGTCGCCTTCGCCTTCCTTGACCCAGAGGTCATCTTCAGCGCAGCGATGGAGGGGGCCTTCGAGGGGCTGGGGCGCGCGCCGCGCGAGGACGGCGTGGTGGTGTGGGAGCCAGCCCTGCTGGCGCGGCTCTCGCTCCGCTTCGACGAGGGGCGCGATTTCGTCGAGCAGCGGGACGAGCTGCGGGTGTTCTACCCCCTCAGCCGCTACGTCCCCGCCAAGGTGCTGCGCCCGCCGATCGAGCGCGCTCACCTGCTGCGCGAGGTGCCCAGCGGGTACTTCCCGCCGCTGCCCGAGCACCTCGACACCCGGAGGGAGCTGGACGCGGAGCGCAGGCGGGTGGCCGACGAGGTGCTGCGGGGAGAGACCACCGAGCGCTACCTGCACCGGGGGCTGCGCCTGAGCAGCAGAGCCGGGGAGGCGCGGGTCGCGTTCGAGGCCAGGGTGCGCGAGGCGGTGGAGGCCAGGACCGCCGAAGCAGCCAGGGCGCTGCAGGCCCGCTACCAGGCCAAGGCCGCGGCGCTGGAGGCCAAGCGGGAGCGCCTGGAGCTGCAGGTGGAGCACAAGCGCGCGGCGGCGCGCGATCAGGCGGTGAGCGAGGCGCTGGGCGCGGGGGAGATGGTGCTGGGGTTGCTGCTGGGGCGGCGCAGGGCCCTGGCACCCGCCGCCCGGCGCAGGGGTCAGACGAAGCGGGCCCAGGAGCGCGCAGAGGCGGTGGAGGCCTCGCTGGACCAGCTCCGCGACGCGCTGCTGGAGCTGGAGCTGGACCTGAGCGCAGCCCTGGAGGCGCTTAGGGCCGAGCACCAGCCGCTGCTTGAGGGGATCGAGACCCAGGTGGTGGGGCTGGAGCGGGATGACATCCTGCTGTCGGACTACACGATCCTCTGGTTGCCGCTCACGCGACCTGTCTAGTCGGGCGGGATGGACTAAGTGGGCTGCTTCGCAGGAGGCCCCCCATGCCCTCAGACAAGGTCTACGTCCGCACCTTCGGCTGCCAGATGAACGTGTACGACACCGGGAAGATGTACGCGCTGCTCGCCCGCGACGGGTGGGAGCGCGCCGAGACCCCCGAGGAGGCCACGCTCATCCTCATCAACACCTGCTCGATCCGCGAGAAGGCCGAGAACAAGCTCCACTCCACCCTCGGTGAGTACCGCGGTCTGCGCAAGCGGGGGCAGCAGGTCCGGGTGGGGGTCACCGGCTGCGTCGCCCAACAGGAGGGGGAGGCGATCCTGCGCCGCTACCCCGACGTGGATCTCGTGGTCGGCCCGGACGGGGTGCCCCACATCCGCGAGCTGGTTGCCAGGGCACAGGCCGGCGAGCGGGTGCTCGACACCGACTTCCTCGCGCTGGCTGGCTACCCCTTCGTCCCCGACGTGGACCCCCAGGCCAGCAAGCTCCACACCGGCTTCGTCACGGTGCAGAAGGGCTGCGACCACAAGTGCACCTACTGCATCGTCCCCAGCGTGCGGGGCGCGGAGGTCTCTCGCTCGGCCGACGAGGTGGTGGCCGAGGTGGAGGCGCTGGTGGCCCAGGGCCTCAAGGACATCACCCTGATCGGGCAGAACGTGAACGGCTGGGGCAAGGGCCTGCCGGGGGATCCGCGCTTCGGGGAGCTGCTGCTGCGGGTGGGGGCGGTGTCGGGCCTCGATCGCCTCCACTACACCACCTCGCACCCCTCTGAGATGGGCCCCGACATCTACCAGGCGCACCGCCAGCTCCCCAACCTGGTGCCCCACCTGCACCTGCCGGTCCAGTCGGGCAACAACCGGATCCTCAAGCGGATGCATCGCCTGTACACCCGCGAGCATTACCTCGATGTGGTGGCCGCGCTGCGTGAGGCCCGCCCCGACCTTGTGCTGGGCTCGGACTTCATCGTCGGCTTCCCCGGTGAGACCGCGGCGGAGTTCCAGCAGACCCTCGATCTGCTGGTCGAGGCCGACATCGTGATGTCCTACTCCTTCAAGTACAGCGAGCGCCCCGGCACCCCTGCGCCCAGGCTCCCCGACGCGGTGCCCCCCGAGGTGGCCGGCCAGCGGCTGACCGCGCTCCAGACCCTCCAGCGGGAGCGATCCCTCGCCTGGCACAGGTCGCTAGAGGGGCGGGTGTTCCCGGTGCTGGTCGAGGGGCCCGCCAGGCACGACGAGGGCGTCATCGCCGGGCGCACGCCTCACGGGGCGATGGTCAATTTTCCAGGATCGCTGGAGCAGCTCAACCAGCTCGCCCTGGTGCGGGTCACCAAGGGCTTCACCCACTCCGCCAGGGGCGAACAGGTGGGGAGCGCCGACCTGCGCTAGAGCAGGGAGTAGCTGGCCTTCTGGCTGAAGAGCGGGGCCGGCGGGGCGCCGCTCAGCGGGGCCTTGCTGACCTCGACCCGGACCTCGCCCTGGCGCTCCACCACGGGCACCATCGCCTTGAGGAAGACGAAGGTGGGGCCGAACTCCGCGGCGGCCTGCGCCTCGACCCGCTGCTCCACCTGGGTGATGGCGGTCTCGCCGATGTAGAAGACGGCCTTCACCGCGAAGCCCTCGGCGACCTCCACCCGGGACCGCGCCACCATCACCGGGATCTCCACCACCACCGCGTCGCGATCCACCGCCACAACCGTCAGGGGGTAGTTGTCGGCGAACGGGGTCTTGCCCGCCACCTCCAGGGTGAGGGGGACCGGACCCGCCGGGGCCCGCTGCGGACCGGTGAGGTCAAACGACTCCAGGGGATCGCTCACGTCGGGGAGATCGTCCTCGGGCAGCCCCTCGAACATCTCGAATTCCTCCACCGGCTCCTCAAAATCGAACGCGTCGAGCACCGAGGTGCCCCCCTCGGCCTCAGCCTTGGCCTTGGCCTTGGTCGCGCCGCGGGAGAGGTCGGGCGCGTCGCCGAGATCGGTCTCGTCTTCGCTGTCTGACCTCTCGTCGCCGAGATCGAGGGGGCCGGCGAGGGCGGGAGCGGCCAGCAGCAGGCCGCTCAGCAGGAGCAGGAGTCGCGAGGTCATGGCGTTCTCCGGTGGGGTCGAGGATGGCGGAACGGGGGCAACTAGCCCAGGGTGGCGGATCGATCCAGCCCCGGGGCCCGAACGGGAAGATTGTAGACGGAACGGGGGCAAGCTGCTGTCCCGACCTGTCGCGGTGCGGGCGCTTGGCGCCGGGGGGGGTGGGCGATAAGGCAGACCGGATGTCCGCCCACCCCTACCTCCACGCCTATCGCACCCGCAGGGGCCACCGCCTCGCGGCCCGGCGCCCCCTCGACTGGGGGGTGGCGCTGCTCACCCCCCTCGTGGGCGCGGCGCTGCTGGTGCTCCCCGTCCGGTCGGTGTTCCTCGGGTTCCTGGGGCTGGGCGACGCCGCGCTGGCAGAGGGCGTGGAGGCGGTCGCGATCCGCTTCGGCTTCGCCATTATCGGGATCTTCTCCATCGACGTGTACGGCGCGCTGGTGCGGGGGGGGGACCGTGCGGTGCTCGAGCACCTGCCGGTGGACCCGGTGGGCGTGGTCCGCTACGAGCTGGCGCGGCTCGCGCTGGAGCGGGGATGGATCCCCGCCCTGGGTGCGGTGCTGCTGGTGCCGCTGGCGCTGGAGGGGAGCCCCGTCGCCTGGGCGGCCACCGCCGGGGTGCTGGCGGGAGCGGCGGCAGCGGGATGGACGGTGTCCGCCCTGATCCTGCTCGGCGCGGTGCGGGTGGCCGAGAGCCCGGCCTGGGGCCCCTGGCTGGATCTGTTCCGGGGCCACAACCTGCGGGCACAGGCCGCGTTTATCTACGCGCCGGGCCTCTCGCTGGTGGTGGGTGGGGCGGGGGTCTGGGCCGCGGCTTGGGGGGCAGGAGCGCTGGCTCAGGGGCAGGCCCTGGGGCTGGTGGGGCTCGCGGTCCCGTGGGCCCTCGCGGCGCTGGCCTGGGCGGCGCTGCCCGCGGTGGCTGCCAGCACCTGGTACGAGGCCAGCGCGGTGGTCGCGGAGATCGACGGGCGCTTCGAGGCGCTCGCCGACCCGGAGGAGGGCCGCAGGGTCTACCTGGACTGGGCCGTCCGCCTGCTCCCCGCGGGGTGGCGGGTGTACGCCCTGCGCGATCTGCGCGCTGGCTGGCGGGGCCGGCGCGGCTGGATCACCGGCGCCTGGGTCGGTGGGGTGGGCGCGGCGCTGGTGGGGTGGGCGGGGTCCCCTGCGGCTCCGGCCAGGGCCGCGGCGGTGGGCTGCGCGGTCGCGCTGGGCACAGGGCTGCTGCCGGTGCTGCTCTCCCGCGACGAGCCGGCGTTTCTGCGGGCATGGCTCCCCAGCGGCGGCCTGCGAGCGTGGGGGGCCAGAGCCGCGGTGGCGCTGGCCTGGGGGCAGGCGGCGCTGCTCCCGTCCCTGCTCACGGTGGGGGTGAGGCACGGGCTGGGGGCGCTCCCCGCCCTCGTGCTGTGGGTGGAGGCGGCCGCGGTCGGTGCCGCGATCCTCTCGACGTTGTCGGGCAGGTTGATGGAGCGAGGGATCTGGATCTACGCAACGGCCGCCGCGGTGGCCTCTGCGGCGCTCGCCGCGAGGGTGATGGGATGAAGGCGCTAGAGGTGCGGGGCGTGCGAAAGCGCTTCGGCAGGGTGACCGCGGTGGAGCGGGTGGACCTCGCGGTGGATGCCGGGCAATTTGTCGGCCTGATCGGTCATAACGGAGCCGGGAAGAGCACCTTGCTGCGGATCATCACCGGCCTGCTCCGCCCCACCGAGGGGACTGTGCTGGTGGGTGGGGTCGACGTGGCGACCTCCCCGCGGGAGGCGCGGCTGAGGATGGGGGTCGTGCCCGAGGAGCCGGCCCTCTACCCTTACCTGAGCGCCCGCGAATACCTGGACTTCGTCGCAGAGGTGCGCGGGGTCGGAGGGGTAGAGGAGGCGCTGGAGCTGACCGGGCTGGGGCCTGACGCGGACCGGCTGGTGCGGGAGTACTCGCAGGGGATGCGGCGCAAGACGGCCCTCGCCGCGGCGCTGCTGGGGGCGCCAGGGCTGCTGCTGCTCGACGAGTCCCTCAACGGGTTGGATCCCCCCTCCGCCGCGCGGGTCAAGGGCGCGCTGCGCCAGCGCGTCGACCAGGGCGCCACCGTGATCCTCTCCACCCACGTCGTGGAGACCGTGCAGGCGGTTGCGGATCGGGTGGTGATGCTGGCCCACGGCAGGGTGGTCGCGGACGAGGCGGCCAGCGCCCTGGGTGGCGGCGGCCTGGAGCGCCTGTTCCTGGAGCGGCTCGCGGAGACGATGTAGCGCGGGCCGCTGAGGCCCCAGCGGCCCGCGCGCCCTCCTCGCGGCGGGTCCCGCGACCGGTCACCTCGCCGGCGCGGGACCTGCCCTCCGGACCTTGGTCGTCGACACCCAGGCCACCCCGATGCTGATCAGGTACAGGAACACCAGCGGCACCCCTAGGATCGCCTGGGTGACCACGTCGGGCGGGGTGATGAGGGCGGCGATGAAGAACAGGACCACCACCGCGTAGCGGAAGCCCGCCATCAGATCGGAATGATCGATCAGCCCGATGCGGGCGAGGAACCAGGCTGCCACTGGGAGCTGGAAGGTGAGGCCGAAGGCTGCCATCATCCGGACCGTGGACTGGAGGTAGCCGCTCACCGACAGGATCGCGTCCGCCTTGAGGATGGTCAGAAAGAAGGGCAGCGCCACCGGGAGCAGCACCGCGTAGGCGAAGAAGGCGCCCAGGGCGAACAGCGCCGACGAGGCCAGCGCCAGGGGCAGCACCACCCTCCGCTCGGTGCGGTACAGGCCTGGCGCGACGAAGGCCCACGCCTGGTGCGCGATCACCGGCGAGGCTAGCAGCAGCCCCCCGACCAGCACCACCTGGAACCAGGTGTAGACCCCCTCGGTAGGGGAGCTTGTGATGGCGAGGGTGCCGGGCATCTTGTCCACGTGGAGGCTGTCAGGCATCCAAGCGGTGAGGGCCAGGTACCAGCGGTCCAGCGGGTAGCTGGGGGCGTCGGTCAGCAGGACCCGCACCGGCGCGGTGAGCAGGGCGTAGAGCGGATCCGCGAGGCCCATCGCCGCGAGGGTGCCGAGCGAGGCGGCGACCAGCGAGACGATCGCCCTGCGGCGCAGCTCGATCAGGTGCTCCAGCAGCGGCAGCTCCAGCTCCACCTCAGGGCTCATCGGGCGGCTCCTCTCGACCCCTGCGCGCCGCGACCCGATCCTGTCGGTCCGCCTCTAGCACCATCGCCCGGTGGAACTCCTCCGCGATCCGGCGGGCGCGCCCGTAGAGGCGCCCCGCGGTGCGGAGCACTCCGGGCAGGCGCTCGGGCCCCACCACCACCAAGAGGAGGAGCGTGAGGACAAGGATTTCGCCGAAGCCCAGGCTGGTCATCTGCCTCTCTCGCACGGCGCGACCCGATCTGCAATCAAGCCCCGCCGCGCGGGGGGCGATCAGGGCTCGTAGCTCACCACCGCCGGGAAGGCCGCGCACTCCGGCGCGTCCCTGAGCGAGGCCCAGGCCAGCACCTGCTCCCCCTCGCCGCGGGGGGTGGTGTGGTCCATGTCGTCGCCGTAGCTCAGCACCTCGCCGGCCATCGCCACCGCGATGGGGTGGTCCAGCTCCGCGAACGCGATCTGCAGGGCGCCGCCCTGCTGGTTGTCGGTGTGGACCCCGCAGGTGCTGGTGCCGTTGTCGGCGAAGTCCAGGTGGGTGAGGGGATGCATCGGGAAGCTCTGGCCCCAGGACCACGAGGCGTCGTCGCCCTGGAGTACCACCCCGCCCCCCGCGGCGAGGAAGGCCTCTAGCGAGAGCATAGAGCCCAGATCGTCGATCGGGTAGCCGGGGTTCGAGAACCACACCGCGTCGTAGGGCTCGAGGTCCGCGGCGCGGATCCCCTCGGCGGGCTCGTCCACCAGATCCACCCTGCGGTTGTCGCCCTGGCGCAACAGGGTGGCGATGTAGGCCGCGTCGTCGGCGCTCTCGCCGTGGTGATCGTCGTCGAGCACCACCAGCACCGCAGGCTCCGGCGAGGGCGACACCCAGTCCAGCGCGGCGCCCGCCATGGTGGCTGCCTGATCCTGGGTGATGCCGGGGTCGGAGAAGGTCATCAGGAAGGTGGCGATCCTCCCGGAGGGCTCCTCCGGGCAGTCGATCTGCAGCGCGCTGGTGCGGACCTGTGTGAAGCGCTCCTCGCCCTCGGTCCACGACCACTCCACCCGCACGGAGGCGGCCCCGCAGCCCTCCTCCGGCAGCTCGGCGCAGACCCTCCCGGTGGCGGAGACGTAGTCGGAGACCAGGCCGAACACCTGGGGGATCTCGGCGGGATCCGAGATCTGCAGGTGCCGGCCGCCGGTGGAGGCGGCGAGCGCCGCCAGGGTGGGCTGGTCCACCTCGTCGCCCAGCCCGATGGTGTAGATCGGGGTGGTGATCCCGCGCACCCGCAGCTTGTAGAGATCCTCCAGAGCAGTGTCTATGCCGTCGCCCGGGTAGGTCTGGTGGTCGTAGGCCTGCTCGTCAGAGGAGTTGTTGTCCTCACCGTCGGTGAACACCACCACCCCGAGCTGGTTGGTCGCCTCGCAGAAGTCGTGCTGGCTGTCGAACGCCCGGGGCTCCCCTTGGGCCGGGCCGGCCAGGGTCTCGTTGCCCATCCGCACCCCGTCCCACAGGGCGGACCACCCGTGGTTGACGAACAGGTCGTCCACCGCCGCGTGGAGCGCCTCGCGGTCGGTGCTCACCGGCACCAGCACCTCGGCGTTGGTGCTGACCCGCACCAAGGAAGCGCGGCCCTCCACCGCGAGCACGTCGTCGATCAGGCTGCTGGCTGCCTGCTGAGTGAGGGACAGCTCCGAGGCGGTGGAGCCGGAGTTGTCCACCACCAGGGCCAGGTCGCCCCCCCTGCGCTCGTCGCAGTCGAGGGACAGCTCCGCGTTCGGAACCTCGACGTAGTCTCCACCGTTGAACGAGACCGACACCTTCAGGGCAACCTCGGACTCCCCGCAGCCCAGCGCCGCGCCCGAGGCGTCGGTGGCGAGGACGTAGAGGCTGATCCACGAGGAGGCGTCGAGCCCCTTCCCGATGTGGACCCGCTGCACCGAGACCTGCTGCTGTGGCGCGACGGGCTCTGTGACACCGCCGCAGGCGGCGAGGAGGGCGACGAGGATGAGGGGAGCGCGCATGAAGACCTCCGGGCCCTCTAAGAGTGCCCTCTGTGTCAGGGAAGCGTCAAGGAAAAACCTGGGGAGTGCGCCCAGCGCTCGAGGTGGCTGCTTTGGCGGGCGGAGCGCGCCAGGGTAGGAGGGGGCGACAGGAGGTGTGCGCTGCTGATCCTCTCCGCGCTGGCGCTGGGCGCCCCCCCCGAGCTGTGGGTCGAGGCGCGCCTGGACGGCGATCTCCCGGGGGAGGTGGCGCCAGGTCGGCTGGACCAGGTGGTGCAGGCGGAGCTGAGCCTCAGCAGCACCTGGGGGGCGCTGGGTGAGGCGCGGCTGGTGGCTGGCGGGCTGGCGGGGGCGCGGACTGAGGACTGGGGCAGGTGGCTGCCCTCGGACACCCGCCTGGCCGAGGCGCGGGTGCTGGGGCGTGGCACGGTGAGCACCGCGGCGCTGCTGGTCCGCGAGGAGCGCGACGGCGCCTGGATCGAGGAGGCGTGGGTCGCGCTGGGGCCGGTGCGGGCGGGGCGGCAGCGGGTGGACATCGGGCACGGGGTGGGCTTCGACCCCATCGATCTGTTCCAGGCCCAGCGGCCCCTGGACCCAGACCTGCCCCAGCGAGGGGTCGACGCCCTGATCCTCGCCGGGGCACGGGGAGGCTGGGGGGGCAGGGCGCTTGTCCGCCTGTCGGAGGCTGGCCCCGATCTTCAGGGCTGGGGTGGCTGGGAGAGCGAGAGGGGTGGTGTTCACGCGGTGCTGCAGCGGGTCCACCGGGAGCGCACTAGGTGGCGCACCCTCAACACCTCGGTGGGGCTGACGGTCGCGGCGATGGGAGATCCTGACGAGCAGCTCGTCGCGCGATCGGTGTGGACCCTCGCGGGGGCCGAGGGGCAGTGGACCCTGGGGTCTGTCCGGGCCCACGCGCAGGCCGGCTGGGTGTGGGCCGCGCTGGAGGGGGACGACTACGGCATGGAGCGCGAGGGCTGGGATCACCTCCGGGCGCTGGCGGGGCTAGAGGTCCACCCAGGGCGCTGGAGCCTGTTCGCGGAGGGCCTGCTGCTCGGCGCCGCACCCGCGCACGCCGACGAGGTCGAGCTGGAGGACCGGCTGGCGGTGCCAGAGGGGGCGGCGCTGGCCCTGGGGCGCCAGACCCTGCTGGCGGGGGTGGAGCTGCGGCTGGGGGAGCGGTGGCGGGCGGGGAGCTGGGGCATGCTGGGGCTTGAGGGCGCGCTGCTGAGCCCGCGGGTCCGCTGGCAGGTGGGCGAGGGGCTGGCGCTGGACGCGCTGGGCTGGGCGCCGATCGGGGAGGGGCCTCGCGCTGGCCTGGGGGGGCAGCTCGCGCTCACCGGGCGCCGCTGATCCGGTCCGTGTGGCGCGGGCGGGATAGAGGGGGCGCTACCTCGGAGAACGCGATGATCCTCTGGCTCCCCCTGCTGCTGGCCTGCAACCACGCCGATGACACCGCCCAGGGAGACGACACCTCGGCGGATACGCCCGAGGACACCGGCGAGGTGGAGGCCTCCTGCCACGGCACCCCCGCAGCCGCCGACCGGGAGCGGGTGGTGGTGATCTCTCACCCCTTCACCGCCGGCGGGCAGCCAGCCTCGGACTGGGAGGCCCTCACCCTCTCCGCGACGGGGGCGCTCAGCGCGACCGGGCAGCACTTCGCGATGGGCTCCGCCTTCATGGGGCAGGTGGTGTTCACCCCTGACGGGGAGCTTGGCTTCGCGGTGCAGGATGACGGCACGGTGGGGGTGCTCAGGATCGACGCCGGGCAGGTGGAGGTGCTCGACGCCGGCTGGTCCGGCGTGTACGCGGGGCAGGTGGTGGTCGATCCCTCGGGGGACCGCCTGTGGGTCCTGAACACCGGCTGGCGAGAGCACGGCGGCGGGGTCTACGAGGTGCCCCTCTCGTGCGAGGGGGTGCTGGGCGAGCCGCGGCTGGTGGTGGCCGGCAAGCAGCCGATGGGGATGACCCTGCTCCCCGGTAGGTCGGATCAGGCCTTCCTCGGGGCGCGGGACCTGGGCAGCTCCGCCGAGGGCGACCGGGGGCACCTGCTCGACCTGGGGGGGGGCGACGTGGTGGCTGGGGCCCCCGCTTTCCCCGATGACGACGCGATCATGGCGGCGACCGCGGTCACCTCGGACGGCCTGTACGGCCTGATCTCCGACAACTCCTCCTTCTCGGGCGTCCCCAACAGGGTGGGGGTGGTGAGCCTGGGCGACGACGCTGTGACCGCTCACGCCCTCCTGAGTGAGGTGAAGGACGCGGTGGCGATGGTGTCCTCCCCCTTCGACAACACGGTGCTGGTCGCGTCGGGCTTCGAGGACGCGCTGCTCACCCTCAGCGAGCACGGGGGCGCCTGGCAGAACGACGGCGAGCTGAGCTACAGGGGCGGCGGCCCGCAGCTCCCCTCGGGGATGGTGATGATCGAGCGCGGGTCCCTGGAGGGGCTGGTGCTGGTGGCAGAGAACGTAGCGGTCCGCTCCGTGCAGTTCGAGGTGGGCGGCGCCACCGACCTGGGCGCCTGGGGCCTGGGCTCCGGGATCGACAAGGTGGTCGGGGCGGTGGGGGTGCAGCCCTAGCGGGGAGGGGATCGGCGGGCGAAAGGCGTTAGATGCCTCCTGTTCCCCCGACCCCAGGAGTCCCGATGCGTCCCCTGCTCCTCCTCCCCCTGATCGCCCTCTCGCTCCTCGGCTGTCGCAAGGAGGACGATCCCGCCGCCTTCGATCTGGACGGGGACGGCTCCCTCGCCGCGGACGACTGCGACGATCTGGACGCCAGCGCCCACCCAGGCGCAGCGGAGTCCTGCGACGGGGTGGACAACGACTGCGACGGGGAGGTGGACAACGGCGCGGTGGACGCCAGGGCCTGGTACGCCGACGCGGACGGAGACGGCTTCGGGGACCCAGACGCCACAGTGAGCGCCTGCGAGGCCCCAGAGGGCTACGTGACGGGCTCCACCGACTGCGACGACGGCGACCCCGCCTTCCACCCAGGCGCCGCCGAGCAGGACTGCGCCGACCCCGCCGACTACAACTGCGACGGCAGCGTGGGCTACGCCGACGCGGACGGGGACGGCTTCGCGGCCTGTCGGGAGTGTGACGACGGGAGGGCGGACGTGAACCCGGACGCCCCGGAGGTCTGCGACGAGGTGGACCAGGACTGCGACGGGCAGGTGGACGAGGAGGCGACGGACGCGGTGGTGTGGTTCGCCGACCTGGACGGGGACGGCTTCTTCGGCGACACCCTGGTGCAGCGCGCCTGCGCCGCTCCGGAGGGCTTCGGCGCCGCAGTGAGCGACTGCGACGACACCGCGTCCGGCACCTACCCGGGCGCCGACGAGCGGTGCGACGGGCTCGACAACGACTGCGACGAGGCGGTGGACGAGGACCCTGTGGGCGCGCCGGTGTGGTATGCGGACGGGGACGGCGACCACTACGGCGACCCTGACGCCGCGACCATCGCCTGTGTCGCCCCAGCGGGCGCGGTCTCCGACCCCACCGACTGCGACGACGCCCACGCCGCGGTCCACCCCGGCGGGGTGGAGCTGTGCGACGGGCTGGACAACGACTGCGACGGCACCCCCGACGTGGGGGCGGCGGACGCGCAGCCCTGGTATGCCGACGCGGACGGCGATCTCTACGGTGACCCTCAGGCGCCCACCCGCGCCTGTGAGGCTCCGCTGGGACACGTGGCAGACCGGACCGACTGCGATGACACCCGCGCGGACGTCCACCCGCACGCGGCGGAGCGGTGCGACGAGGCGGACCAGAACTGCAACGGGCTGGTCGACGAGGCGGCGGTGGACGCCCGCGTCTGGTACGCGGACATGGACGGCGACACCCACGGCAGCCCCGCCTTCGCGGTGGAGTCCTGCGCCGCCCCCGCCGGGTATGTGGCGCTTGGGGATGACTGCGACGATCTGTGGGCCACCGCCTACCCCGGCGGGGTGGAGGTGTGCGACGGCCACGACAACGACTGCGATCTCGCGGTCGACGAGGCGGACGCGGTCGGCGCGCCGGTGTGGTACGCGGACGGGGACGGCGACCACTTCGGCGACGAGGGCGCGCCGCTCACCGCCTGCGCCGCCCCGGTCGGCTACGCCGACAACGCCCTGGACTGCGCTGACGGCGACGCCACCATCCACCCCCGTGCGCCAGAGGACTGCGCCCCAGTGGACCGGGACTGCGACGGCGATCCGGTGGCCGGCGCGGTGGACGCCACCGCCTGGCACCAGGATCTGGACCGCGACGGGTACGGCGCCGTCTTCGGGGCGCTCCTGGCCTGCGAGCGCCCGGCCGGGATGGTGGACAACGCCGAGGACTGCTCGGACCTGGAGCCCCTCATCCACCCCGGGGTGGTGGAGCGGTGCGACGGGGTGGACGAGGACTGCGACGGGGTGGTCGACAACGACGCGTCGGACGCCCTGCTGTGGTACGCGGACGGGGACGGCGACAGCTACGGCGACCCCGAGGTCACGACCCTCGCTTGCGAGGAGCCGGTGGGCTTCCTAGCGGTGGCAGGGGACTGCGATGACGTGGACGGCGACGTCCACCCTGGGGTGGAGGACCTGTGCGACGGGGTGGATCAGGACTGCGACGGCGCGGTGGACGAGGACGGCCTGGGGGAGACCTCCTCCTGCGCCGCCGCCTCTTGTCTCGACATCGCGCAGCGCGCCGCGCCGCCGCTCTCGGACGGGCTGGCCTGGATCGATCCCGACGGAACCGGGCCCTGGGAGGCGTGGTGCGACATGACCGCCGACGGCGGGGGCTGGACCCTGGTGGCGGTGGTGCGGGGGGACGCCTCGGCGCACGCGGACGCAGGCGCTGTGGGGGCGCTCACCGACCCGGAGCAGCTCACGGTCGCCAAGCTGGCCGACGCCCAGATCCAGGCGCTGGAGGGCTGGGACGGCGCCCCTGCTGGCACGATCTACCGCCTGGACTGCGACGGGACCTCCGATTTCCTCGCCTACGCCGCGGGCTGGAGCAGCGTCGCGGGGAACAACACCACCTACTGGACCGGCAACGACAAGTGCGGCGACTGGGCCTGCGCCGAGGCGGGGGCCTGGGTCCACGACACCTACTCCTCGACCACCGATCAGGGCGGCGGGTCCTGGCCTCAGTTCGACGCGCTCCAGTACCGGGCCGACTACCAGCCCGGCTGCTACCGTGGGGGCTACGGGAAGAGCGGCAGGCTCTGGGTCCGCTAGGGGAGACCGGGGCGCGAAACCGGTCTGGAAGATTCGATGAGCAAACGCATCGGATGGTCCCTACGGAAGGATGAAGCGCTCCTCGTGAGACGGTCCGGCTGATGGGCCGGTGCCGCGCGCTACTCCAGCGCCGCCGCCCTGCAGTAGCCCACCCCGTTGAGGTGGGCGCTCTGCCGCAGGCCGTAGCGGACGAAGCTGAGCAGATCGTACTGCCCGGGCCCCAGCAGGCCGCCGTCGTCGTAGCTGATCCGGGCGCCGCTAGGGTCGAGGAGCGGATCGCCGTCGGCGTCGCGCAGATCGGTCAGGTCCTGATCCGCGAGGTCATCGGCGGTGACCACCCCGTCCTCGCCCGCCACCGCGGCCCAAGGGTCGAAGCGCAGGTCCTCGTCCCCCGCGGCCAGGGTGTCCCAGAACAGGTGCACCGCGTGGGCGTACAGGGTGGCGCCGGTGGTGGTGTGAGAGGCCACCGCGATCCCCTCGGTGAAGTCCTTGCCGTTGACGCACCGGGTGTAGGCGGTGGGGAGTGACAGGCCGAGCGAGAAATCGACCCGCTCCTCGCCTCTGGTGGCGGTGCCGCCGATCCAGTGGGTCCAGCCCTCGGTCTCCATCATGGCCAGATCCGCCGGCAGCGGTGAGTCGCCCTCGCTCGATGCGCTCACCGGCGAGAGGGTGAAGCCCAGGTCCAGGCGCAGGGCGGGCAGGTCCTCCAGGGTGGCGATGGGCTCCTCTGCGCCCACCGCGCGGGCCAGGTCGACCACCCTCGCGCCCTCCCACCCGCCGGCCCAGGCGCCGTCCGCGGGATCGGTGAGGGCCACCTCGGAGATCGAGATCAGGTAGCGGTCGAAGTGGACCTCCCACCCGTCGACGAAGGCCAGCTCGGCGCCCCCTTCGACGTAGGGGAAGCCGCTCCGCAGGGCCTCGCCTCCCGAGATCGACAGGTCCAGGGCGCCGGTGCCCGCCACGTCCTCCGACACGCAGGCCAGGGCCAGGAGCAGGATCATGGCGACACCTCCGACACCTGCCAGGCGTAGCGTGAGCGGACGCCGAGCTGCAGCGCGTTCCACGGCTGGGAGTCCTCCACGATCTGTCCGTCCGCACCCACCTGATCGAAGTCCACCGCGTCCAGCCACAGGTCCACCCGCGCCTGAATCAGCAGGGCGCTCTGCCCGTCGAGGGGCACCCCGTCCACGGCGATGGACTCGACGATCCGCCAGCTGGCGTCGTCCGGCAGGTCCATCTTCACCTCGAAGGGGCGCACCTGCTGGTCCCTGCGCGCCTCGCCCGCCAGCCAGAGGGTGTGCCCCTCCAGCGGGGCGAGCGCCTCGTAGGTGGCGGCGAGGGCCACAGTCCCCGGCGGGTGGAGCTGCACCTCAGCGGAGCGGATCTCCCCCGCCAGCCCGCCGTGCCAGCCCGCGTCTAGCGGGGTGGGGGCGAGCAGATCGACCAGGTGCTGCTCTCGGAGCTCGGAGAGCACCTCGCCGTAGCTGTGCTGGGCGTGGGTGGCGCAGGCCTGGGCGGAGGGCATCACCACCCCCAGCGCCCTCTGGACCGGGGTCCGGCTGGCCATGGGCTCCCCGTCGTAGAGGTAGATCGGCCCAAGCACGATCTGGGCCTGGTCCAGGCGCACCTCCCAGCCCGCGCTGGTGAGCTGCTGGGAGGGCGGCAGGCCGTCCGCGTCGGCGCCTCCCAGCAGGAGCTGCACCTCCACCGCCTGTCCAGGGGTCTGGACGGGATCGCAGCCCAGGAGCAGGCTCAGGAGCAAGGTGGGGATCATCGCGTTGACTCCAGCGAGATGGTGAGCACCAGGTCCTGGGCCGCGGCGGGCCCGAGCCGGAGCACGTAGGGGACTGTGCCGTCGCCCGCGGTGAGGCTGGCGGTCCACACCTCGGGGAGCTGCTCGGGGCAGGCCTCGAAGGCCGCGCCCGCGACGGCCCCCTGGTCGACCCCCGCCGCGTCGAGCACCCCGGAGAAGACCCCGGCGGCGTCAAACATCACCCTGTAGGTGCCGGTCTCTGCCACCGGGAAGTGGATGAAGGCCTCTGCCTGGTCGGGGAGGTGGACCTCCACCAGCTCGTCGAGCGGGGCGTGGCTGGAGGAGGAGAACACCTCGTCCAGCGAGGTGGCCAGCCCCGCCTCGTGGCGGTGGCCCTCCTGGTAGGCCTCGCACAGGCTGTCGTCGTCGAGGCCGCCGGTGTCCTCGCACTCGGCGTGCCCGTCGTGGACGTGGCACTCCTGGGACAACCCGCAGGGGGTCACCGTGAAGTGGCCGTCGACGCAGGTGCGGGCCACGCCCTCCTCGCAGGTGGCCTCGCCCGCTTCGCAGGCGCTGCCCTGGTCGACGCAGGCCGCCGCCCCTGGCTCCAGCTCGGCGCAGGTGTAGCCGGCTGCGGCGCAGTCAGCGCCCGCGTGGAAGTGAGGCGGGGTGACCTCGGCGTGGCACCACTCGATGACCCCGTCGCTGCACCGCTCCCAGTCCTCGTGGTCCGCGTCGCAGGTCCAGGCCTCTTCGACGGCGCTGGTGTCGGTCTTGTCGCCACATGCGGCGAGCAGCAGGGGGAGGGCGAGCAGGGCGCGGAGGGTCATGGGGTCTCCTGGGAGGGCTTCTCGAGCCAGAGGGTGAGGGTGAGCATCGCGGTGCGCGGCTCGTCCGCGATCAGGTGGTGGGCAGGGAGCCGGTCGGGGGGTGCGTCTGGACCCTCGAACTGCGAGGCGTAGACCAGCTCGGTGGCGCTGTTCTCCCTGTCGAGGAGGTTGCGCACCTCCAGCGAGAGCGCGAGGGGCCAGCGCTCCAGGGTGGCGGCGCCGTCCAGCTTGAGGAAGGTGTCGGCGCGCTCGCCGTACGGCAGGGGGCGGGGGGGGACCCAGGTGAGGCCGCCCCCCAGCCTGGCCTGCACCGGGGACCCCGCCAGCAGGCCGGGCCGACCCGTCGCGGCGCTGTCGACCCTGAGCACCCAGTCCGGGACATAGGGGAGCAGCGCGCCGGTGTCGTCCAAGGTCGCGCGCGCCCAGCCCACGTTGACGAGGGTGTCGAGCCAGCCGAGCACCTGGGCCCTGGTGGAGAGGGTCGCGACCCTGCGGGTGGAGGCGCCCACCAGCACGTTGCGGCCCTCGCTCTCGGAGAAGAGCAGGTCCTTGTCAATGCGCGAGAGCGCCACGCCGCCCTGGAGGGTGAGGAGCAGGGCGCCGCCTGGGTTCCCGAGCTGCCAGGCCATCCCCGCGTCGGCCTGGCGCGCCAGGGCGAAGGGCGCGGTCTCGTTGTCGGAGAGGGCCATCGCCTCGGTGCTGCGGGTGGCCTGTCCGTACGAGGCGAGCAGGTGCAGCCGGCGGACCGGCGTGTAGTCCACCGTGGCGCGGGGGTTGAGGGCGAAGCCCATCGCCTGTGAGGTCTGGTAGGGGAGCCGGTCGCCGTCCCTGTCGGAGGTGGAGAGGTTGTCGTCCCGCACCGCGAAGGCGAAGCTGTCCAGCCGCCCGCCGCCCTGGAGCAGCAGGCGGTCGCTCAGGCGCAGGCGCGCCCCGCCCCACCCCGCGAGGTTCGCGGTGGTGAAGCGGTCGTCGAAGACCGCGGCGTAGGGGATGGCGGTGGTGTCGCGCAGGCGGAGCTGCTCGGTGCGCCCGTGATCGAGGCGGAGGGTGTGGCCCACCGACAGGGTCTGTCCCCTGCCCAGCAGCGGCACCTGCCAGTCGTAGCGCCCGCGCGCCCCCGCCCGGAACACCTGGTAGTCCAGCTCCAGCCCGTCTCCCCGCTGGCTGGGGGTGTAGCCGGTGCCGTCCGTGCTTGTGGTGCCGGGGTCGTTCATCCACCCGGTCCAGTTGTTGCGCATCCGCGAGGCGCGCACCTCGGCGAAGGCGGTGTGCTCCAGGTGGGCGCCGCCGGGAAGATCGCGGACCAGCCGGTGGGAGACCAGCAGCCGCTGCCCCTCGCCCCCCTGGTTGGGGTCATAGGTGCCGAGCCGGTCGACCGTTCCCTCGGCGATGTCGTCGGCCCGCACCGCGCCCGCCTGATCGAAGCGCACCGCGTAGCCGTAGACTGACAGGGTCTGGCCCTCACCCACCGGCAGCCGCCCCAGGGCGAGGGCTCGCTGGGCGGCGCGGTTCTCGCCGAAGCCCTTGGTGCGGGTGAATTCGAAGGCGCCCAGGGTGTCGGGGGCCTGGGCGGGCGCTACGATCAGCAGGGTGCGGTCGGTGTTCCAGCTCCCCATGCCCTGTGACAGCCTCGTGCCGGCCTCGTCCACCCCCAGCCTGAGCTCTGCGGTGCCAGCGAAGGCGAAGTCCCCCTGCTCGGGCTCGAAGGAGCCCGCAGTGACCGCCACCTCGCGCACCAGCTCGGGTGGGACCAGGTTCAGGTCGGCGTACCCGTGCCCGTGGGGGTTCGACACCTCGTTCATCGGGACCCCGTCCACCAGCAGCTCGATGTCCTGCCCCTCGCCCGCGTCGTAGCCGCGCATGAAGAAGGACTCGGCGTGTCCTACCCCCCCGTGGTTGAGGGCGAGCACCCCAGGGGCCAGCATCAGCTGAGAAGACGCCGTGGTGCGAGGGACCTCGGTCAGGGCCCCCAGCGCCACCTCGTACCCGGCGGAGGAGCGCCCCTCCTCCCGCTGCGCGTCCACCACCACCACGGTGTCGTCAGCCCCGTCCTCTTCGGCGAGGGCGGGCTGGCAGAGCACGAGATAGGGGAGCAGGGTGAGCATGGGTAGGCGGTGTGATCCTCGTGTGATGGTCATACTATGTATGACTGTCACTGTCAACCGCGACGCGGAGCTGTGGGCGCTGAGCGGGTGTCGGCTCCTTTTTTGTCACCGGGCCGACGCGCCGGCGGTGCTGGACGGGGGGGGCGCTGCGGCGGGGGTGAGGGGGCACTCGCGAGACCAGACGGTCTCGGTGGTGTGGTGCGTCTGGCTGTAGATGCTCTTGTAGTAGTCGACGGTGTGGGTGACGCCGTCCCAGGCGACGCTGACCTGGGTGTGCGCTCCCGAGACCGAGCAGAGCTTCCTGCGCAGGAAGCGGTTGGTGAACAGGGTGTAGCCCACCTGATCGGAGACATCGGCGCAGGAGAGGCTGGCGCTGGGCAATCCGCCGGACAGTCTCACAGGACGCGCTTCATCCCTCCACAGGATCAAGCCAATGAAGTCGCTCGTCGAATCCTCCAGAGTGTAAACGGGCGCCGAGTCGCTAGGCGTGTCGGCGTGTGGCTGCCGTTCCCTTGGGAGGAAGCGCACTTTTGTGCGCGATTAGCGTAGAAACAAGGGCCCGCGTCGAGAGGCCAGCGAGCCGGCGCCGAGAGGCCGAAGGTGCGGGGCACGTCGGCGGCGGAGGTGGTGCCCGGGCGGGGGTGGAGGCTGTCCTCGCGGTCGCCGCTGCTGTCGAGGTCGTGGGCCCCGTAGCCGCTGCCCTCCCTGCGGAGGACGAGGCAGCCCCAGTCGGTGAGATCAGGGCTGCCGGAGCGCCCTCGGTCGCCGGTGAGGTCGAGGGGGTGGGCTCCTCGGGGGCGTGATGCGCAGGCCGCTCTGTCGTCGTCCCGAGGTCCGCGCCCGCCGAGGCAGGAGCGGCCTTTGGACCACAGAGGCACAGAGCACCCAGAGGAGCGTCAGGGGTCCGCTGGACCGGACCATGGATCGCACCCCTCCTCGGTCTCCCTCCGGCAGCCGGCGAGAGAGAGGGGGATCAGGGGCAGGGTGAGCAGCGGGCCATCGGCAGCTCCGGGGGAGGGGCTCCGCCGAGGCTGTCACCGCGGGTCAGCGGAGCCAGATCGAGGTGGTGCCGTTGATCGAGCCGGCCCAGTACTGGGTCGCGGAGGGCTCCCAGTTGTAGTACTGGCTGTCGACCCACCAGTGGTGGGAGATGTTGGGCCAGCTGTTGCAGCTCCACTCGGTGCCGTAGAGGCCG
This sequence comes from Deltaproteobacteria bacterium, assembly GCA_016938035.1. Lineage (GTDB taxonomy): Bacteria > Myxococcota_A > UBA796 > UBA796 > JAFGVK01. The sequence goes on from JAFGVK010000061.1 coordinate 101,796, forward strand.
TAGGCGAACACGCCGCTGTAGGTGCCGCCCAGGGACTTGCTCCACACACCGGCTGTCGCCACGCCGGACTGGTTGCAGTTGGTCGGAGAGACCCCGTGGATGGAGTAGGAGGAGCTCCCCACGCAGACGTGGTCCGAGCCGTCCGGCTTGAGGCGCCACGCCCGCACCGCGGTACAGGTGCCCTGGTTGGCGGCGGTCGAGAGGGTGACCACGCTGGGATCGGGGATCTCGAAGGCCACCGTGTCGGTGGTGAGGTCGAGGGAGCCGGCCTGGTTGGTGCTGGTGTGGTATCCGAGCGCCATCTCGGTGGAGGCCCGGGTCAGCACCAGCGCCCCCTTGGAGGCCTTGCCCGAGCGGGTGGTGGCGGAGAAGGTTCCCACGTCGATGTCCATGCGGGGGAAGCCGGCGCTCTTGTCGCCCGCGTAGGCGACGAGGGTCCAGCCGCCCCCGTCCACCTCCATGTCGCAGTAGGTCTGCCAGGGAGCGCCGCTGCCAGCGGGATCGATCCAGTAGACGCCCGAGGCGGAGCCGTGGTCCTCGAGGATGGACAGGCAGCTCGGGGCTGCCTGCGCGGCGCTCTCGCCGTTGGCGCACAGGTCCCAGCAGCTCGCGTCGGTGTCGAGGAGGTCGTCACCCCCGTAGTCGACGCTGTCGTAGCCGTCGCCGTCCTGGTCGTAGTCGGAGGCGAGGTCGCAGTCCTGGTCGAGGCCGTCGTACCAGGTCTCGGAGGCGTCGGGGTTCACGTCGGCGGCGGTGATGCCGTCGAGCTCGAAGGCGGGGTCGTCGTTGCAGTCCTGGTCGTCGGTGATGTAGCCGGGGGTGGCGACGCAGGTGAGCTCGTGGTCGAGGGGGTCGCCGAAGCCGTCGCCGTCGCGGTCGCTGAAGCGGTCGGTGGCGGTGGACGTGTCGAGGGAGGCGTCGTCGTCGTCGACGTCGAGGTCACAGTCGTCGTCGATGCCGTTGCAGACCTCGGTCATGCCGGGGTTGATGGCTGCGTCGCGGTCGTCGCAGTCGGTGGCGTCGTGGACGAAGCCGGGGCCGGCGGCGCAGGCGACGAGGTGGAAGTCGGGGTGCCCGTAGCCGTCGCCGTCGGTGTCGACGTACCAGTCCTTGTCGGAGCCCTCGTCGACGAGGGTGTCGCAGTCGTTGTCGAGCGCGTCGCAGACCTCGGTGGCGCCGGGGTGGGCGGCTGCGTGGGCGTCGTCGCAGTCGTCGGAGGAGGTGGCGAAGCCGGGAGGCGCCTCGCAGGCGTCGACGGTCTCGTCGTCGGAGCCGTGCCCGTCGCGGTCGGCGTCCTTG
>JAFGVK010000062.1 GCA_016938035.1 Deltaproteobacteria bacterium
CCATCTCCCAGGGCGCCCTCAAGCTCGTCGGCTAGCGCGCCCTCCTCCCCCTTCCCCGTTTTCCTTAGGAGCGGGCGTGGGGCCCGCCTTCCTGACCGCCGCACGCCATGACGTGCGGCGGTCTTCCTTATTTTTAGCACACCTGTGGCAGCGCGCTGCGCGAACAGCGCCTCCAGCGCGCTCCGCCCCCCAGGGGGCAGGACGTAGCGCGGCCAGGGCTCATGTTCCGACACATCGCATAGGCCGCACGACGGAGAGGGTCGTCATCAGCATCGGTTTATGGGATCTGGTGGCATCCGCTCGGAGGCCCCAGGGTCCAGCTCGACCTCTCGCGGGAGCTCAAGGGTGTTCCGCTTGGCGACAAGCGCCTGAACCCTCGGGTTCAGGCCATCAGGGAGGTCTTGGTGTTGCGCTCCAAGAGCCCCCGCTCGTTGCACCGGAGATGGCACCAGCCAGCGCCAAGCTGGTCTCCCCCGAGCGCCCGATCGGCCCCCCCCCGGGGCCCGCCGCGTCGATCTGGGCGAAGTAGTCGGTGAAATCGGGGTCCGCGACGGTGTCGAGGTCCTGCACCGCCTCACAGCGGACGATGCGCGTCGGGCCGCTCCGCCGCCAGCAGGCGACGCAGCAGGGAGACGGAGATCGGGTCCGCGTCACCGGAGACCAACGTGGCCCCGGGTGAGGCCCGTGCTCCCCGTCGCAGTTGGCCCCCCGATGAGCAGGGTGAGGTCAGGGTCGCGGCGCCCCACCACCTCCCGGAGGGCCACCGAGGCAGCCGTCTGCTCGAAGGCGCTGCAAGCCCCGACCACCCCGTAGCGCCAGGCGACGATCGCCGCGGCGAGCGTCTCCGCCGCCTCCCGAACCCGCCACAGATCGGACGCCTCGAGGCGGGGCAGCGCGCCGGGGGCCTCGACCGCAGCGGCATGAGAGAGGTGGTCCACCTAGACCTCGGGGGGAGCGGCGCCCTCTTTGTGCTCGGCGAAGAGCGGGAGGAACTCCCCGTCCAGGGGGTCCCGCCCCCAGGCGGCCCAGCCAGCAGGCGCTCCCCCAGGAGCCAGTCCATCGGCGCGGTGCAGATCGTAGGGATCACCCCAGGGGCGCCCCCAGCAGCAGGTTCGCGCAGAGGCCCCCCACCCGCGGCCCCGCCGCGGCGATCTGGCCTGTGCCCCCCCCAGCGGGGGCTAGCTCAGAAGGGCGAGGGGCGGCACGACGAGGAGGGCGTCGCCATCGGGCAGCTTGAGGGTCATGGCGCTCCCCACGGGGGCGAGCCGCGCACCGGGTCAGGAGGGCATAGCGGGCGCGTCCCCCCCAGGATGGGATAGGGCTCCACCCAACCCCCAGGAGGACCCCATGGAGATCAAGCGCCACCAGCAGACCCAGCGCATGAGCCGCATCGTCGAACACGGCGACACCATCTACCTCTGCGGCCAGACCGCGAAGGACGCCACCGCCGACGTCGAGGGCCAGACCGCCACCACCCTGGAGAAGATCGAGGAACTCCTCGCCGAGGTGGGCTCGGACAAGACGAGGCTCCTCTCGGTCACCATCTACCTAGCCAGCATCGGCCACTTCGACCGCATGAACGCGGTGTGGGACGCCTGGGTGCCCGAGGGCCACCGCCCCGCCCGCGCCTGTGTTGAGGCCCGCCTAGCCCGGCCGGACCTGCTGGTGGAGATGACGGTGATCGCGGCGCGGTAGCGGGGCGCACCCCCTGCGGTGTCCGTCAGGCTCTCCCTCGTCCCTCGATGGCCTCGTCTCTCCCGCTGCTCTTGGGGGGGGGACAGGAACTGACCCCACCCCACATCAATGTCTTGCACCGCTCTGCGGTGCAGCTAGACTGGTGGCACCTACAACAAGGTGGAGGTGACGAGTGCTGATGCTCTCGCTGTTCCTCGCGTCCGGAGTCCAGGACGTCGAGGCAAAGGAAGCTCTGTCTGCCGAGATGGAGCATGCACTGCTGATCAACCGCGACGCCAACGCGCGCACGGCCTACAGGGTCGGCTGGGGCCTGGTCGGGGGCGGCTTCCTGCTGAACGTCGCAGGGCTTGGTGCCGGGTCCCCCGAGCTGATGGACGTCGGCCAGATCGCCAGCACGGTGGGGTGGGTCGAGGTAGGCACCTCTCCCTACGTCTCTGCGTTGGCGCTTCAGGGGGCCGGGGAGGAGGTCTCTCCCACCCTGGGGCTCGTCTCGAGCGGGCTCACCCTGACCTACCTCGGGCTCGATCTCGCCGGGGACCTGACCTATGACTTGGGCACTGCGATGACCCTTCACGGATTGGGCGGGCTGGCGCTGCTCGGGGCCATTCCCACCGCGATCATCCAGGCCAATCGCAACCGCAAGGTGCGGAGGTCGATGCCCGAGTACACCGCCGATGCGTCGAGCTGGACGCATGAGGACGGCGGACTGCGCTTCGCGGGCCTCGCGCCGTACAGGAGCCGCCAGAGCCACGGTCTGGTCGCGCGCTTCACCTTCTAGGGGTGTAGTGCGTCTCAACCGGGCTGGCGGCGGTGCCCCGCGACCTGCCGGGGAGGCGCCGCGCTCCTCGACGGGTGAGCAGCGCCTCGGGAGCCCCCGCTACTTTCCCCTCCGCAGCGCGTCCTCTCTCAGCGCCAGGGCCAGGTGGTAGGCCTCCACGGCCTCCTCCTTGCGCCCGAGCTTGTCGAGGACGTTCGCGTAGCGCATCGCGCAGGCGGGGTAGTCGGGAGCGGTCTCCATGCACACCGAGACTGCGGCGTTCGCGTCCTCGTAGCGGTGCAGGTTGAACAGCGCCTGGGCCTGGGAGTGCAGGGTGAGGTGGTTCGGGGGCTCGAGCTCGCGGATCGCCTCGAGCGGTACCAGCCGCTCCTCGTCGCGCCCCTGCTCGGCGTAGAGGGTCACCAGGGCGGGGAGGGCGGTGCTGAACAGCCGCACCTCCTCCAGCCACAGGGCATCCGCCTCGTTGGCGTCCTCCTCGGCGAGGGCCAGGACGCCCAGGGCGTGGCGCACCTGGGGCTGGAGCGGCTCCAGGCTCAGGGCCCGGTCGAAGACAGGGCGCGCCGCGGCGAGCTCTCCCTGCTGGGCCAGGGAGTCCCCGTACAGCCCCTGCACGGTGCCGTCCTCGGGGAAGCGCTCCGCGGCGAGGGCTGCCTGCTCGGTGTAGCCGCTCGCCGTCCAGCGCCTGGATGGCGCGCACCCAGGCGCTCGCCAGGTAGCGGTCCGCCGCCTCGATCAGCGCCAGCCCACGCTGGTGCTCCCCGGTCGCGAGGAGCAGGTTCGCCAGGGGCACCTTGGTGCCGCCGGAGGGGCGCTGGGCCTCGAGGGCCTCCAGCATCGCGATCGCCTCGGCCCGCTCCCCCTGCTCGGCCAGGAGCTGGGCCAGGAGCTGGCGCAGCTCGGTGAGATCAGGGGCCTGCGCGAGCACCTGCTCAGGGAGGCGCCGGGCCTCGGGCAGATCACCCTGCCGCTGAGCCACCCGCACCGCCTCGATGCCCCTGCGCAGCGGCAGCTTGGAGACCGGGTCGGGGAGGTCCCCGGTGGGGGTCGCCTCGGTGTCGACGCTAGTGCGGCCGCCCCGAAATTCGTGAACAGGGTTGAGGCCGCTCCAGGCCGCGCTGGACCTGGGGAGGTCGCCGGGGCGGGCCGGA
>JAFGVK010000063.1 GCA_016938035.1 Deltaproteobacteria bacterium
AGGGCAGGAAGAACCAAGTTGTCTCCGAACGCGTGCCAGCCCCACACGGCGCTTCAATGGTGCCCGCCCCAAAGGGCAGGAAGAACCCAGCGTGACCGACATCGGCGCCACAGTGTCCACCCGGGCTTCAATGGTGCCCGCCCCAAAGGGCAGGAAGAACCGCGGATCGAGGCCGACCACCCAGGGGCTCTCGCGTGCTTCAATGGTGCCCGCCCCAAAGGGCAGGAAGAACCTGCGTGAGGAGGGCCGGTCCTGGCCCTCGGTGGCCCGGCTTCAATGGTGCCCGCCCCAAAGGGCAGGAAGAACCCAGGTAGGCGGTCATGACGTTCGTACCCGCCATATAGCTTCAATGGTGCCCGCCCCAAAGGGCAGGAAGAACCACCACCGACAGCGAGAGCGTCAGCGAGCCACGCCGTGCTTCAATGGTGCCCGCCCCAAAGGGCAGGAAGAACCCGATCTGACGGTGCTCATCGCGGATGCGCTCTACGTGCTTCAATGGTGCCCGCCCCAAAGGGCAGGAAGAACCGATGATCGGCCATGGAAACAGGCCCAACCTGATTATGCTTCAATGGTGCCCGCCCCAAAGGGCAGGAAGAACCAGTCCCTGGGACATCCCCGGAACTAGCGTCGGAAAACACGGTACTTGCGAGAGGCTTCTCAAAGACCAGCACCGGCTGCATATCTCGACTGCCGACATTTCGCCATGACCAACAAAATGTCCAGTTATATACGCTATTGCGAGCGCCCCCAGGGCCATTGTTCACTACCGGACCGCTCGCGTGAGATGTCAAAGACCGCCCCATCAGAAGATCCTGACGATCCGCTCTGGGTGAATCAGAGGGACCCCCAGCGTCTCCATCCGCTGCTCGGCGCGATGAGGAACCCCCAGCGGCACGATCAGCACCTGGTCCTCTGAGGGTTCGATGGAACGGGTCAGGTCCGCCTTCATGCGGGCCAACTGAACCGGCGACAGAGCGCAGCGGAACACGCTGTACTGGAGGTGATCTCCGTATCCCCGCATCGTCTTGTACACCTCTCTGAGCCGCTTGGGACCGCAGATGTCGTAGCACACCAGGTAGAGCTGTGGGTAGGTGTTCATCGGACCACGAAGCCCTTGTAGTCCGGGATCTCTCCCAGCACCACCTTTGCCAGCACCCTGGCCTGCACCTCCAGCACCCGGCGGTACGACAGGCGGGTTCCGAACAGCGGGTGCGTCACCAGCTCGTCCAGGCGGCGCTCCACCACCCGTACGAAGGCCTTCTTTCCCGCTGGCGTCAGCGTGGTGCCCGTCTGCTGGATCTGGAAGTCCCCCTCCTGGATCGCCCTGGTGTTGATCGCCTGGATCACCGCCGAGTCCGCGATGATGGGGCGAAACTCCTCCATCAGGTCCAGCGCCAGCGCCGGCCTCCCGTGTCGAGGCTGGTGCAGAAACCCCACCCAGGCGTCTAGCCCTATCCCGTGACAGATCTGGGTCAGCTCTCGCGCCAGGATGGCGTAGGCGAACGACAGTAGCGCATTGACCGGGTCCCTGGGGGGCCGGCGGTTGCGCCCGTCAAATTCGAAGGTTCCCACCTCCGCCTTCAGCATCGAGGCGAAGTGCTCGAAGTAGATCCGCGCCGCGTTGCCCTCCACCCCCAGCAGCACCTCCGCCGAGGGGGCGCGGTTCACCTCCTCGACCGCCTCGGCCAGGAGAGCGAGTTGCCTGGGCCCGATCCCCTGGGCGTTGCGCCGGAGCATCACCCTGCTGTTGGCGATCTTGGCCCGGATGAAGGCCTTGGCGATCGCCATGCTGGCTGCCTCATCGCTCGCGGCCCGGTGCTGAGCGATGCGGGCCAGCACGTTCTTGCCCGAGGCGGGGGCCATGGTGGACTGGTACCAGCCGCTGTAGGAGTGAAAGGAGATGGGGATGTCCCGCTCCGCCAGCGCCGCGATCAGCGGGGTGGTGGCGGTGATGTTGCCGTACAGCACCACCCTGCTGGTGTCCTCGAACCTGGCGCGGCCCACCTCGCCGTCTCGGCTGTAGATCACGATCTCCTCGCCGGACTTCCCGATCTTCCCTCCGTTGAGCTGCACATAGAGGGGGGTGCCGTCTTGCCGTGCAGGGACCAGCGGGCGGGCCTCCGGCATCGCACCCATCAGCACATAGTGCTCGTCGGGCATGCACAGCGGGGCCAGAGAACACCCCAGGCATTTGGGGCTGTCCTCCAGTGGGGCCGGCAGCGCACCGGTCTCTAGGATCGTGAGCGCCTGATCTCGGAGCTCCAGGGTGCGCGCGACCAGCGCATCGGAGAGGTCGACCCTCACCCTGCGCCGGGATCCCGCGAAGTACAGCTCCCCGTGGGGGACCTCGTAGCCGTGCTCTCTGAGAAGCAGAGCCTGGGCGCAGACCTGAACGCGTTGTGGCTCCCAGGCGCCGGTGTCGGTGGGCGCGACATTGCCCTTCTTGTAGTCGATGGGCACCGCGGTCTTGCCCTGCGCCTCGACCAGGTCGATCACGGCCACCATCTGGAGGGCGGGGGAGCCAAGCTTGACGCTGCGCACCGACACTGGGCGTGTGCTGTCCTCGTCGGGCAGGTCCACCCGCGTCGGGCGGTCCACCCTGCGGTGGACCGTGCGCCCCTCGACGGTGTCTGCGCTGTCGGCCCACTCGCCGTTGACGTGCTCCAGAGCGAACAGTCGTGGGCAGTAGGCTACCTCGCTGATCATGCGTACAGGGACAAGCTCGATCTCGTTCATCGCTACTCCAACGCCGTGAATTGCCCCAGGCCAAAGTGCGCCCCATAGCCCAGCGCCAGGGGCCCGGTGATCGGCTCCGCGAAGGTCAGCCGGAAGCCGTAGGTCTTGTCAGAGCCCCGGGAGCCGCCCCCCTGCTTGCGCTCTCGGTAGAAGCGGTACCAAGGGGTTGGCTGTGACTTGCGCTTGAGAGGTGGAAGCTGCGCTACCCGCTCGATCTCCACCGGCGCGGGGAGGCCGAGCTGCTCACATGCCAAGCGGACCTGGTCCTCGGGGGTGTCGACCCACCCCCCCCCTCGCTGCTTCGGGTGACGAAACAGCAGGAAGGGGGTGCGGCTCTCCCACACCCTGGCGGTGCCAAGGGCAGGGGACCGGCCCGGCGCGAGGCGCGCCACGTCGGTGCCGTAGTCCTGCGGTTGTCCCAGGCTGATCAGCACCGTGTGCAGGTCGTGCCCGTCGCGCCCCCAGAGCTGGTGGAGCTGGTGCAGCGCGGCCTGTGCGTCAGTGTCGAAGCCCTCTCGGCTGTACACCAGCAGGTGGTCCAGGTACCCATCCTGGTCCTCGTCGACCGGGAGGAACCAGGCGTGCTGGCTGCCTTGCAGGGGGCTGCCGTCCTCGCCCCTTCCGTGGAACACCGCCAGGGTGGAGCCCTCGGCGTCGCGTCCGCGGGACATCAGCGCCACCCGCGCGCGCTCACCCACCGACAGCGCGTGCTCCAGCGGGGGCAGCACCGCAGCCCGCAAGGCGAAGCGAGCGAGCGTCGGGCGGTCCGACACTGGCGCCATCACCTGCCGCCGCTGCACTGAGAAGGCGCTGTTTCCCATCTCGTAGTAGACGCTGCGCACCCCTGGGGGACCCGACCAGCGGGCCTCGAACAGGTCGCCGGTGTCCACGTGCAGCAGGGCCCACAGATCGCCTGGAGCGGCCTTCTTGCGCTTGGTGCGGTCCTTGGCGTCGGCGCTCTCTTCCAGAAAGGCCTCCAGCCACGCGGCGTACTGAGCGCGGGTCGGGGGGGCCATGCGCTCCAGAGTGCCCGCTGCCGATCCCTCCGCGGGACCGATCGGCAGCTCGGAGCGCTTCGGGGTCGCCTCCTCCGCGAGCACCCAGGACTCCGCCCGCCCCAGGTAGCCCAGGTGGGGCAGCAGGGCGCGGAAGCCGGCGTGTGCCTCCTCGTCGAGGGTGACGCCGGGCCAGCCCACGGTCAGGGCGGCGTCCTCATGGTCTGGGCCCGACCCTACCGCAGCGAAGGCGTCGAACACCTTGGAGGTCTTGGGGGCAGTCGGCATGTAGTGGCGGGTGTGGCCCAGGCTGGCGGGGGGCAGCGCGTACCTCGGCAGCACCTCGCACAGGGCGAGGATGGCGCGCCGAGCGGCGGGCCGCTCCCCCTCGGGGAGCCACCAGTGGGCCGAGACCATCGCCCTGGCCAGGCGCCAAGGGGAGGGGGGCCACTCCACCGTCCCTTCGTTGACCTGATGGTCCCAGGCGGTGGCGTGATAGCGCCCCGCCAGGAACCTGAACTTGATGCCGATCACTTCTTGCTCCCCTTATAGGTCACCTGAGTGACGTTGGGCTTGGCGAAGGACGCGGACGCCTCCGCGATCAGCGCCGGCATCCCCTGCTGGAGCTGCTCCAGGGAGGGGAGGGTGATCCCGTCGGGCCGCCGCACAACCAGCGAGGCCAGATCCAGGTCGCACGCGGTGCGGAAGCGCATCCCCTCGGCCAGCACCGCCTGGATCTTGTACAGGGCCAGGGCGTACAGCAGCCTGGTGACCGGCTCGGGGAGCCCATAGGCGCGGAGCTGGGTCAGATCCAGGTTGAAGTAGGCGGTGATGCTCTCGGCGGTGTACTCGTCGCGGTGGAAGGGGACGTTGCCGAAGCCCTTGTTGGTCTCGCCCGAGGGGTTGACGTGGTCGTTCTTGACCCCCCCACTGGCGGCGATCCGCACCCCGCGGGCCTCGACGAAGGCGGACAGGGCGCGGGGCATGCGCAGCCGACCCCCTGCCAGCTCCTTCTTGGCGAGGAACACCCCGTGGAGCAGGGCGTTGACGTCGTACTTGGCCAGCACCTTCGCGAGCAGCCGGCGGTCCACTGGGCCGCTCTCCAACACCCCCACCTCTTCACGGAGGGTGTTGAAGAAGCTCTTGTCGGCGCCCTCGAGGATGTAGGGCGAGTTGATCCGGTGGGCCTCCTCGATGGAGCTGGTGAGGTAGGCGCCGTCGCTGTCGTTCACGCGCACATAGGGAACGCCCTTCAGCGGCGTCACGAGCTGCTTCTTGGCGTCGTCCCAGCACACCGCCTCCATGCGGTTGGCCATCGACTGGGCTGACTCCACAAGCAGCATCTCGGTGCCGTCGGAGAGGGTGTAGGTGGCCGCGCCCAGATCGGGGAAGCCGGTGGGCTGGAAGCGCTCGCCCTGGATGGGGGTGAGGGTGGCCTCGATCAGGAGGCGGGGGCTGGAGGGCAGGTTCATGGTTTGCATCACTACTCCTTGTGGTCTTCGGACGGGGTGAGGAGGTCCTGTCGGACAGCCTCGAGGGACTTCTGTGAGAGAGGGAGGGCCAGGGCCGCGCCGAGGCGTCGTGAGAGGGCGGGGGGCTCATGCAGGCCTGAGGTGGAGGCTCCCCGCCCCATCCCCAGCAAGGGGCGCAGCCCCGAGGCGTGGAGGCGCCGCAGCGCTAGGCGCGTCGCGGCCTCTGCGTCGCCCTCCGCCAGCCGGGTGATCATCCCCGGCACCCTGGGCAGCTCAGGCTGCTGCGCCAGGGCGCAGAGCGACCAGGCCACTGGGGGCTTGTGGGCGCCAAAGGCGTGCGGGTGGGCGTGGGGCATCTTGCGCGGGTCGATGAGGGCCAGGGCGAGCAGCAGCTCCTCGATCCTGGCGTCGGACACGTCCCCCGCGATGAAGGCGCTCACGTCCGCCAACCGGAGGGTGCGGCGGGGGCTCCCCTGACGCCAGGGATGCGATCCTCCCGGAGCGGGGTGGGAGATCGCCTCCCGGCGGAGCAGGTCGAGCAGGTTGGGCACCAGGGGCCCCTCCCTCCACACGACCTGCGCGCTGCCGTCCATTTGGGGGCGCCATGTGAGCTGGCGCTTGCTGGTGTCCAGCGGCACCAGCCGGTGGCGGAGCCCCGCGCTGGCCAGCGCCGCCGCGATGCGGAATTCGGTGGTGCCGTCATCTGCGGCCTGGAGCCACCTGGCCTCCAGCCACGGCACTGGCGCCAGCCGTTTGTCTAGCGCCTTGCGGGGGTTGCGGACCACTGCGCGCTCCGCCTGGGCCAGGGTAGCCAGCAGGGCCTGCACCTGCCCGGGGCCGTCCTGGCGGATCAGCTCGAAGATGCGCTCGTCGATCGCCCGGGCGTGCCGGGTCCACGAGGCGGGGGCGCCGCTGTCACGCCCCGCACGTCGCAGGGCGTCCAGCCAGCGGTCCAGCGCCACGCCGATGAGCTGAACGCTCTCGGACGCCTTCACCTCCCACCTGCCCAGGGGTACCGCCTGGTAGGCCAAGCCGTTGCGCACCAGGAAGCCGTAGCGGTGGAAGGCCTGGATCCCCCGGTTGACCCCCAGGGTAGAGAAGGACCTGGCGAAATCCACCCCGGTCCGAACCGGGCGCGAGCCCACCGTGGCGCGGCCCTCCCTGAACAGCGCGACCAGCTCGGTCCATGTGCTCAGGGTGGCCCACTCGGGGAGCCACAGCTCGTCGCGGGTGTTCGAGGTGTCCTCGTCGGTGGACGAGGAGGAGCTGTAGCCAGCGCCCGAGGCCCGCACCGAGAAGGGGAAGGCCATCCCTCCCGTCCTGTCGCTCTCCATCCGCCGGCTGGCGGCGGAGGCGAAGGCCAGCGCCCCCTCCATCATCAGGAGGTAGTCCCAGGGGTTGACCAGCGCGTCGCGCTTGAAGGCCGCGGACGAGGCGTTGGCGCCGCCCGCGCCGGCGGGGTTGAACTGACCAATCGCGTTGGTGGTCATCTGGCGGTTGGCGGTGTTGAACAGGGCGGAGCGCAGCCAGCCCTGGGTGTCTGCCCCGCGCTCCTCGGGGAAGACAGCCTCGGCGAGGCGCTGCATGAAGTTGTTGGCGAAGTCCAAGCGGCCGTCGCCGCCCCCTGTGCCCAGCAGTGGAGGGAAGCGGGGCTTGTCAGAGCCCAGGGACAGGGCCGCGTCCATCCAGTCCAGGAAGGTGTCGTCGAGCTCCGAGCGGAGCGTCGTCAGCAGCTCGGCCTTGTCCCAGTTCTCGCTGCGGGCCAGGACCTCCTTGGCTTGCCGGATCACCGCTCGGTAAGCGGCGAGGCGCGGGTCGGTGCTGGCGCAGATCGTGTCGATGGCTTTCCTGTTGACCTTGGTGAGGAACCCGCCGTCCTTATTCCACGGGGTAATGATCGGGGTGGGCCTGTACCGCTCCAGGAAGAAGGCGATCAGCTCCGCCTGGCTCAGGGTCGTGTCGATCACGAACCCGTCGCGGCGCCAGGCGCCGCGCGCGGAGGGGTCTGCCTGCTCCGCCACCAGCCGCAGGACGCCTAGCGCCTTGAGGTAGTGCGACAGGGGCTCGGTGCGACAGCCTTCCAACAGGATCTCAGTCATGGTGTGCCTCCAGGGCGTCCGCGTCGCGGTGGGCGGCGCTCGCCTTCCAGTCCGAGGTGCGGAGCAGGGCCTCCCAGTACGCCAGGCGGAAGGGGCCGTGGCGAAGGATCAGCGCCTCGGCGCGCTCGCTCCAGGAGCGGGTCCTCCCCGCGCCTCCCAGCTCCATCAGGTCCAGGTTCATCGTGGTCTCCTCTAGCAGCGCGTCGTCTCCCAGCAGGCTCTCTGGGAGCACGTCGCCGTCCTGCACTCCGCGGCTGATACGGGCATCGGGCGTGGTGGGGCGCTCTCCGGGCAGGGCCCGCAGGCTGGTGCGCACCTTGCCGTGGTGGGAGGCGATCAGGTAGGCGATCAGGTCGCTCTGCTCGTGGTCAGGGTGATGCTCGATCCACGCGAGGGCGCTGGCGACCTCGTGGCGGAGGTGGGGCCTGGGGCGCTCTCCATCCACCTCGCTGTCCCTCGCGCGCCGCTGCCCGTCGCTCTTGGCCCACGGGGCCGCGCCCCGACGCGGATCGTCGGCGGGTAGCCCCAGCAGCAGCTTCTTCTGGAATTCCGGGTGGACCTTGCCCGCGTCGTGCCACAGGGCCGCCAGGGTGAGGGCCTCCGAAGGGGCCGCCCGGTCGCTCAGCGCGTTCAACACCTCCGCGAGGGCTCCGGTCACCGCCTCGGTGTGGTCCACCAGGCTGACGAAGCTCCCGTGATGGGTGCTCAGGACGTCGCTCTCGTCTTGCTCCGGTGGGAGCGCCTGGTGCGCCACCGGGGGGGGGGTGTCCTTGCTGGATCCGGTGAAGCCCAGCTTCTCGCTGTACCCGCCCTGGCTGGTGGCGAGCAGGTAGATCTGGCCGGGGATCGCCCGGTACTCGCGCTCCCACCCACCGCTCATCCCGTTCCACCGCCATCCCCCATCCTTGAGGAGCTTGGTCGCGGCGCCGATCGGGACGCTGCACAGCTCGTCTCGGTGCAGGCGGGCGCTGTCCGCGGGGGGGGCCTTGTCGGTGACCAGACGCCACCCCACCTGCACCGCCCGGTCCTCGGTCTCGCGGATAAAGGGCGACACGTCCACGTCGGACCCAGAGAGGTCGGCGTCGGTGTGGAAGAGCTGGATCAGGTCTCGGCGCCGCATCACGGGCAGGTGAGGGGGCCCGTCCGCTACCGGGTGGTCCTCGAGCGAGAGCGGCCCCACCCCGTCGAGCTGGACCAGGTGGCCTCGCGCCTCGGTCAGCTCGTCCTCGGAATAGGGAAGGCTCGCCCCCTTCTTGTCGGGGATGTCCACCCACAGCACCGCGGCGCCATCCTCGCGTCCGGTGCGGTTGCACCGGCCAAATCGCTGGATCAGGCTGGACCACGACGCGATCTCGGTGATCAGCACCCTGGCCGACAGGTCCACCCCCGCCTCAATCGCCTGGGTGGCGATCAGGATGCCCGACCACTCGGGTGCCAGGGACGCGGCTCGCTCCCTTCGCTCGGTGGGGCGGAAGCGGGAGTGAATCAAGGCCACCTGCGGCGCCTCGCCGCTGGCCGTCGCCTTCTTGAAGGCGGTGCTCTTGAGCAGCGCCCGGTACACCTCCTGTGCTCTGCTCACCTGGTTCAGCACCACCAGGGTCTTGGTTCCCGCCTGGTGCCTGCTGAGCGCCTCCTCTGCGAGGACCGTCGCGCGCCGGTCTTCCTCCGCGGGAAGCTGAGTCAGAGGCTTGTCTGCTTGATATCGCCGCTTCAGCTCGGCGTTGTCTCTGTCCGCATCGGAGAGGGGCAGCACCGTGAGCTCGCGAGCCTTGGCGTCCACCGTCTGGAGCCGCCTGGTGCTCATCGTCGCGCTCATCCAGAGCGATCGAGAGGGCAGTGCGGTGCCCAGCGTGCGCCGGAAGGCGTCGAGCTGAGCGGAGGTGCTCAGGCCCACGCCCATTAGCTGGGTCTCATCGAAGATCCACAGGGTGTCCGTGTGAAGAAGCCCGAAGTGGATGGGCCACCTGAAGCGGCTCATCGCGTAGCCCCGGTTGAGCGCGCGCGACAGGAGCTGATCCTGGGTGCCGATGAGGATCGCGTCGGCGTCGGGTTCTGCGTCCCAGGTGTCGTCCACCGCGCCGCCCATCAGGACGTGCACGCCCAGGTCTACTCCGAGGCGCTCCAGCCACCTCCGGGCTTCGGACTCGGTCTGCTCCACCAGCGTCCGCATCGGCAGACAGTAGACCAGCCGGCGCGGGGTCTCGGCGCGGGTCGCGGGGTCGGCGAACCTGCGACGCCACAGCCACCCGAGCACTACCGCGGCGGTCTTTCCGGCGCCGGTCGGCACTGAGAGCACGTCGGGGAGCGACTCACCGGTCGCCAGACGCTCCTGAAAATCGAAGGGAGCAAAGCCGGTGGCCTGCTCGAACATTTCTCTGAACGAAGTCATCTCACACTCCAAATCGTTCGGTCTCTCCAGACGCCCCCCGCCCGCCCACCCGGACAGGCCGCGCGTCCATCCACCCCGATCACACCGCGCCGCCGCCACGCGGCCTCGCCGCGCCCCTCGGCAGCCTCTCGCCTCTTCGGTCCACCGCACCCTCCTTCAACGTCTGCCAGGAGCCTATCCTGTGTTCGTGCCAGGATGAGGGTCCGAACGCTTGTTCAGGGTGTCCCCTCGCCGCACTCCCGCCTGTGATCGGCCCACCGCGCCTGGACGGTACAGGCAGGGCGGTCGTCAGCATCCTCTCGTCACCAGCGCTCCGGGGCGCCAGCGCGTCCCGCCGCCCCCCAGCCGCCCCCCCGCGCTTCGCCTCTTCGGTCCATCGCACCCTCCTCCAACGTCTCCGGTGAGGCTATCCTGTCATCGCACCAGGATATGGGTCTGAACTTGTGTTCAGCGCCCCGCCGCATCACGCGCCAACCTGTTGTCGGCCCTCCGCGCCGAGACTGTATATGAAATCCACGCCTCGCTGTCCTCTCGTCGCGGTGTCGCCAGCGCGCGGGGCTCTCCCGCCGCCCCCCAGCCGCCCCCCGCGCTTCGCCTCTTCGGTCCATCGCACCCTCCTTCTACGTCTGTCGTGAGGCTATCCTGTCGTCGCACCAGAATAAGGGTCTGAACACATGTTCCAGCGACCTCCCGCCTCCCCTCCGCCTGCCGCGCCCTCCCCCTCGCGCGGGCCACTGCGCCGCACCGAGCGGTGAAATGCACCCCTCGCAGGATCCGCGCCTCCCCTGGCCCTCTCCTCCCTCCCCGCCGAGGGGGGACGGTCGGGACCTACCTTTTCAAGGTGGAGAGGTCCCTGTCTCCCTCCCCGCCGAGGGGGGACGGTCCGTGTGATCGCGCGGTGTCCCGCCCTGGACCTGTGCCCCCCTTCGATGAGGCCCCCCACAACCTCCCCCACACCCCCCGCCTCCCGGTTAGAAGCCCTCCCTGCCGGAGGTCTCCATGCCCTGTTTTTCTGCCCTAGAGCGCACCGCCACCCTCGGCCTGGGAGCCCGCGCCCAGCGCGCGGACGGCGCCCTCGCCTTCGCTGAGCCCGGTGTGGAGCCCAATTACGGACCCTCGCGCGCCTTCGACATCGAGCACATCGAGCTCCACCTCGACCTGGAGCCCGAGGCGTCCGCCTTCTCGGGCGAGGCCCAGATCGCCCTCCGCCCCCTCCCCACCTGGAGGGGTGAGGTCCGCCTCGACCTCACCGGCGTGACGGTGGACGGGGTGTGGGATCAGGAGGGCAACGCCCTGGCCTGGCGCCTGGCCGACGAGGCGCTGGTCATCCAGGGGGGTGCCAGCGGCCTCCTCATCCGCTGGCACGGTCTCAACCCCGAGCGCGGCCTGTACTTCATCGCCCCCGACGACCGCGATCCCACCAGGGCCTACTCCGCCTGGACCCAGTGCCAGGACCAGGACGGCCACGCGGTCTTCCCCTGCCTCGACCACCCCTCGGTCAAGCACCCCTGGACCATCGAGCTCACCGGCCCCGCCGGCCACACCCTCCTCTCGAACGGGCGGCAGATCGCCGCTGAGGAGCGCGATGGGCGCGCCTGGGCCCGCTTCGAGCAGACCGAGCCCATGCCGGCCTACCTCTTCTCGGCGGTCAGCGCCCCGCTGGAGGTGGTCGAGGCCGCCGACGGCCCGGTTCCGGTGCGGTACCTCGTCCCCGTCGGGCGCGGCGCCGAGGTGGGGCTGCCCTTCGGCAAGACCCCGCTGATGATCGAGGCCTTCGCGCGCAAGACCGGCACCCCCTACCCCTGGCCTCGGTACGACCAGGTCGTCGTCCACGACTTCATCTTCGGTGGAATGGAGAACATCGCCGTCACCACCATGACCGACGTGCTCCTGGTGGACGAGCTGGGCGCCCTCGAGTGGGACCCTGACGGGCTGGTCTCCCACGAGCTGGCGCACCAGTGGTTCGGCGATCTGCTCACCTGCCAGGACTGGTCGCAGGGGTGGCTGAACGAGTCCTGGGCCACCTTCATGGAGACCGTGTGGTGGGAGGAGGATCGGGCCCACGAGGAGGTGGTCTGGTACCGCTACAACCAGGCCCGCACCTACCTCGCCGAGGCCGGCAGCCGCTACTCCCGCCCGATCGTCTCCTACGCCTTCCGCGAGCCGATCGACGTGTTCGACGCCCACCTCTACGAGAAGGGCGCCGTCATCCTCTCCTCCCTCCGCTACCTGCTGGGCGACGACGCCTTCTGGGCCGGCACCCGCCTCTACCTGTCGCGCCACGCCTACGGCACGGTCCACACCCGCCACTTCCAGCGGGCGATGGAGGACGCCACCGGGCAGAACCTCGATCGCTTCTTCCACCAGTGGATCCACTCCCCCGGCCACCCCGAGCTGAAGGTGGCGCTGGGGCGCGAGGAGGGCTTGGTCACGGTGAGCGTCACCCAGACTCAGGGGGGCGAGGGGGTGCCAGAGGCCTACCACTTCCCCCTCCGCGTCGAGGTGGAGTACGCCGACGGGCGGGTCCTGGTCCGCGACCTGCCGGTCAAGGAGCGCGATCGGACCTGGGCGATCCCCACCGACGGCGAGGTGAGCGCGGTGCGGGTTGACCCTGACTTCCGCGTGCTCTCCACCATGAAGCTGGCGGGCGAGGGCCCCTGGCTCCGCGCCATGCTGCGGGGCGCCGACCCGGTGATGGCGCTGCGGGCGGGGCAGGCCCTGCTCGCCAAGGGCAGCGCCGAGGCGGTGGGCGAGGTGATCTCCGCCGCCACTGATCACCCCTTCTGGGCCGTCCGCGCCGCGCTCCTCACCGAGATCGGGAAGCTGGGCGGGGCGAGGGCCCGCGACGCGCTGCTCGACGCACTGAGCGAGGAGGACGACCCCCGCCCCCGCCGGGCCGCCGCCGCTGCGCTGGGCGACTACCGCGAGACGGTGGTGGCCGACAGCCTGATCGAGGCGCTGGAGGAGGAGGACGTGGGCTCCTGGCAGCTCTACGGGGCGCTGCTCCTCTCGCTGGGCAAGACCCGCGATCCGCGCGCTGTCTCCGTGATCCGAGAGCACCTGGAGGTGGACAGCTGGGCGGACACGGTGCGGCAGCACGCCCTGCGGGGCCTGGCCGCCACCCAGGACCTGACGGTGCTGGAGGACCTCCTCGCGTGGTCTCAGGCGGATCAGCCCGAGCGGGCGCAGGGCGCCGCCGCCACCGCGCTGGGCACCCTGGCCGACAGGGTCGAGAAGGGGCGCACCTCGGCGGTGGAGCGCCTGGTAGAGATGCTCGACGAGCCGGGCTTCCGTCCCCGCTATATGGCGATCGCCGCCCTGGCCACCGCCGGCGACCCCGAGGCGCTGCCTGCCCTGGCCAAGGTCCACCGCAGCGCGGTGGAGGGGCGCCTCAGGCGCGCCGCCTACGAGGCGATGCGCGCCATCCGCGCCGGGCGCACCTCCGAGGAGGGGCTGGCGGCGGTGAGGAAGCGGATGGACGACCTGTCGGAGGAGAGCCACAAGCTGCGGGCCAGGCTCGACCGGATCGAAAATACCCAAGCCTGAGTCGAGACAGTTTCTTACAATGCCTCCGGGAGCTCGGCGCTGATCCGGGCTCTGGGAGGCCCTATGCGCAGCACCTCGTCTATCCTCACCGCGCTGATCGCCAGCCTGCTCCTGACCGGCTGCAACAAGGAGGGAAAGGAGGAGCTGGCGGACCTGCGCGGGCTGGTGCTCACCGAGCGGGGGCTCCCCATCGAGGGCGCCGCGGTGGCGGTGGGGGACCGGCGGGTGCAGACCCAGGCGGACGGCAGCTTCCTGGTGGAGGGCCTGTCGCCGGCGCCGTGGGTGGTGCGCGTGTCGCGGAGCGGCCGCAGCGCCGCCACGCTGCGGGCCGATCTGAGCGACGGGTCGCAGCCGGTGGTGGCGCACCTGCTCCCCGCGATCTCCGACCTCAGGCCGGTCGCGGCCAGCCTCGCGCTGCGCACCGAGCAGGGGGTGGGGCTGCGGCTGGAGGGCGCGCTGGAGGACGGCGATGGCGCGCCTGTCAGCGGCAACATCGAGCTGGGCCACGCCCTGCTCCACACCCCTGGGCGCCTCGCGGCCCTGCCCCCGCTGGACGACCCCGATCTGGTGGGGGCCCAGGCGCTCTTCCTGTCGGTGACCCAGGACGGGAGGCCGGTCTCGCTCCGGGGCGAGCTCACCCTCGACCTGCCGCGGGGCAGCGCGGTGGACCTGCCCGAGGATCCGGTGTGGGTGGTGCGCGCCTTCGACGCCTCGCTGGGCCTGTGGCAGGAGCAGGGCACCGCCGCCCTGGAGGCGGACGGTCGGATCCAGGTGCGGTGGACCGGGGACGGGGCGCCGCTCCCCGCGTGGTGGTGGGTGGGGGTTCGGGGGGCACCCGGCCTGTGCGCCACCGGCTTTGTGGTGGGCGCCGACGGCCTCGCCGCCGTGGGGGCCCGGTGGAGCTTGGCGGGGGCTGGGTCGCTGTCTCGGGTAGAGGGCCTCACCGGCGAGGAGGGGGAGGTCTGCCTCCCCGTGCCCGCCAGCGGCAGGGCCAGGGCCGAGCTGGTGTGGGTGGACGAGGACGGGGCGCTCCAGGGGGGGGCCCGCGAGGTGATGGGAGGGGACGCGGGCGGCACCTGCGAGGGGGGCGGCTGCTTCGCGATGGCGCAGATCGCCCTCACCCTGTTGACGGAGGACGACGACGGGGATGGCCTGAGCGAGTTGGAGGGCGACTGTGATGATCGCGACCCCCGCAGCTACGCCGGCGCCTCCGAGCTCCCTGGCGACCAGCTCGACTGGAGCTGCGACGGGCAGGACGGGGTGGACGCCGACCGCGACGGCTGGCCGGTGGGCGAGGACTGCGACGAGGCCGACTGGCTGGTGCAGCCGGGCTCCACCCTCGAGCTGGACATCAACGGGGTGGACGAGGACTGCGACGGCCTGGACGGCCCCGACCGGGATCGCGACGGCTTCGTGAGCGCTGAGGTGGGCGGCGACGACTGCGACGACGCCCAGGACAGCAGGTACCCCGGCGCCGACGAGCTCGCCTGCGACGGCCTCGACAACGACTGCGACGGGCTGGGGGAGCTGCTGGTGCCTGAGCAGTACGGCGCGGTGCAGGACGCGGTGGACGCGGCCCTGAGCGGTGAGGTGGTGTGCGTGGCACAGGGCACCTGGCCCGGCCCGGTAGACTTCGCAGGCAAGACCCTCACCCTGGTGGGGGAGGGGGTGGGCCTCACGGTGATCGACGCCGAGGGGGGCGGCGCCGCCCTCAGCATGGTGGGCGACGACGGCGGAGACAGCCTGGTCCAGGACCTCACCCTGACCGGTGGCGACGCGGCCTGTGGTGGCGGGGTGTTCCTCGACGGGGCCAGCCCGACGCTCCTCCGGGTGGCGCTGGTGGGGAACACCGCCGAGCGCGGGGGCGGCGCCTGCCTCATCGACTCGGACGCCTACCTGGAGGGGGTGAGCAGCGCCGACAACCGCTCCTGGGACCAGGGCGGGGGGATCTGGGCCTACGGCGGCGGCCCGCTGATCGCCGCGTTCAGCTCCGTGGGGGACGAGGCCTGGGCGGACGGAGGCGGCTTGTACCTGGACGACACCAGGGCCAGCCTGGTGGACGTGGCGGTGTGGGGCGCGCGGGCCAGGGGCGACGGGGGCGGCGCCGCGATCCGCGGGGGAGAGGTGCGCTGGGACCGGGCGAGGTTGCAGGACAACACCGCGGAGCGCGGGGGAGGGCTCGCGGTGACAGGCGGCGCCACCCTGTCGCTGGACCAGGCGCTGATCGCGTGGAACCGCGCCGACAGCGAGGGGGGAGGGCTGTACCTCGCGGGGGCGGACCTTGGCCTGGTCCACGGGCGCCTGAGCGCCAACCACGCTAGCGAGGGGGGCGGCGTCGCCCTGGGCGCCGGGGCCACCCTCGACCTGTCTCACTCGATCCTGGCGGGGAACGCGGCGCCTGGACGCTGCGGCGGCCTGCGGGTGGGCTCGGCCTTCGCCGAGGTGAACCAGACCGTGATCCACCGCTCTGAGGGCGACGGCGCCTGCCTCGCTGGGGGAGAGCTGCGCCTGGGGAACAGCGCGATCACCGCCAGCAGTGGGGTGGGCCTCACCGCCCTCTCGTCGGACGGCTACGCCCTGGCGATGCGCTACTCGGTCCTGCACGGGAGCGGCGAGGGCGATCTCTCGCAGGTGGTGAACCCTGTCGGGATCTCCGGGAATTTCGCCGAGGCGCCCCACTATATGGGCGATGGGGGCGACGACCCCTCGGCCTGGGACCTCCACCTGATGCCTCAGTCGGCCCTGGTGGACAGCGGCGACCCCGCCTGGCTGGACCCCGACGCGAGCCGGTCCGACGTGGGCGCCTATGGCGGCGCGCAGGCCGGCGGCTGGGACCTGGACGGCGACGGCTTCTTCGGCTGGTGGCAGCCTGGGCCCGCCGATCCCGGCGCGGGCTGGGACCTGGAGGACACCAGGGCCGATCTCACCCCCGGCGCGGACGCCGACGGCGACGGCTTCACGCCGCTCAGCGGGGACTGTGACGACACCGACCCCGCCGTGTACCAGGGCGCGGAGGAGGTGTGCGACGGGGTGGACAACGACTGCGACGGCGCCCTGCTCCTCGACGAGCGCGACCTGGACGGAGACGGCGGCCTCGCCTGCGCGGGCGACTGTGACGACCTCAACCCCGAGCTCTTCGCCGAGGCCACCGAGGTGTGCGACGGGGTGGACAACGACTGCGACGGGCTGGTGGACGACGCGGACGGCGACCTGGCGCTGGCGGGCACCGACCGCTGGTACCGGGACGCCGACGGGGACGGCTTCGGGGACTGGGCCTGGTCGGTGCAGGTCTGCGCGCCCCCTGACGGCTTCGTGGTGCGGGGAGGGGACTGCGACGACGCCGACCCCGCCCTCCACCCCGAGGCGCCCGATCCTGAGGGCGACGCCTTCGACGCCAACTGCGACGGGGTGGACGGGGTGGACGCGGACGGCGACCGCTTCGTGGCCTCCCTGGACTGCGACGACGGCGACGCGCTCACCTACCCGGGGTCCACCCACGACCTGGACGTGAACGGCCACGACGAGGACTGCGACGGGGTGGACGGCCCCGACCGCGACGGCGACGGCTTTGTGGACGCGGTGGTCGGAGGCACCGACTGCGACGACGCGGACCCGGCGATCCACCCGGGCGCGGCCGAGCGGTGCGACGGGATCGACGCCGACTGCTCCGGCGGGGTCGAGTGGCAGGTGCCGGGCGACTTCGACGCCATCCAGCCCGCCATCGACGCCTCCTCCCCAGAGGACACGGTGTGCGTCGGCGCCGGCGACTGGCCAGGGTCGCTGGTGGTGAGAGGGCCACTCACCCTGCTCGGCGTGGAGGGATCGGCGGCGACCAGGGTGCTCGGCGCTGGCGACGGCCCGGTCGTGACCGTGAGCGGGCTGGCGGGTGGAGAGGCAAGGTTCGAGGGCCTGACCCTGGAGGGCGGCCAGGCCTACGAGGGCGGGGGCCTGCAGGCAGAGGGGGGGGACATCGCCCTGCACGACGTGGCGCTGCGGGGGAACGTGGCCGAATTCTGCGGCGGCCTGATGGTGCGGCGGGGCAGCCTTGTCGCCCAGGACCTCACCCTGGCGGACAACACCGCCGCCTGGACCGGCGCGGGGGGCTGCCTGATCAGCAGCGAGGCGGACATCACCGGGCTCAGCGCCGATCGCAACGCCGCGGGGGGGGCAGGGGGGGCGCTCTATATGCAGCTCTCCGAGGTCTCGATCCGCGGGGCCTGGCTGGAGGGAAACCAGGCCGAGCGGGGCGCGGCCTTCTCGCTGGGGGGCGGCAGCCTGACCCTGGAGGGGGCTGAGCTGCTCCACCACCAGGCGGTGAACGGAGGCGCGATCTACGCGGACTCCGCCGGTCTCTTCGCCACCGATCTCACCGTGGAGCAGGCGCTGGCCACCGCGGAGGGCGGGGCGCTGCTGCTCCTGGGCGGCGAGGCGGAGCTCACCAGGCTCCACCTGCTGCGCTCCACCGCCGAGGGGGGGGACGGGGGCGGGCTGCTGGTGCGCGGCGGCACGGTGCTGCTGGAGCAGTCGCTGCTCGACGAGGGCTCCGCCCGCGGGAGCGGCGCCGGGATCGAGGCCGAGGACGCGGCGCAGGTCCGGGTCCGCCACACCCTGTTCCGGGGGGGCGAGGCCCTCACCGGGGACGGCGGCGGGATCTCGCTCAAGTCGGGCGCCGTCCTGAGCTGCGAGGCGTGCGGCCTGCTCGGCAACAGCGCGCAGCGGCAGGGCGGCGGCGCGGCGGTGGGGAGCGGCAGCCTGTCGCTCGATCAGGTGGCCCTGGTCCGCAACCAGGCCGGCGGCTCCGGCGGCGCGCTCTCCCTCTCGGGGGGCGTCACCACCCTCCACAACGCCGACCTGAGCGGGAACCGCGCCGGCGTCTCGCAGGACGCGGTGCTGGTGGAGGGGGCCGCGACCCTGGAGGCCGACTACCTCAACCTGTGGGACAACGACGCGGAGCTGCCCGGCGCCTCGGGGGTGGTCCGCGGGGACCCCGCCTACGCCGACCTCCGATCCCCGCTCGCGACTCAGTGGGACCTGGTGGTGGGGACCGCCTCGCCGCTGGTGGACGCCGGCGACCCGCTGGTGCTTGACCCCGACGGCGGGCCCTCGGATCTGGGCCTGTTCGGGGGGCTGTCGGCGGACGGCTGGGACCTGGACGGCGACGGCGCGCCCGCCTGGTGGATGCCCGGAGGCTACGACCCCTCCGCCGATCCCGACGGGCTCTACGATCCGAACGACCTGGACGAGGGCCACTCGCCCGACTCGGACGCGGACGGGGACGGCTGGTCGCCGCGCGAGGGCGACTGCGACGACGGCGACAGCCGCGTCTTTCCCGGCGCCATCGAGATCTGCGACGGTCAGGACAACGACTGCGACGGCGCCTTGCTCCTCGACGAGCTGGACCTGGACGGGGACGGGGTGGCAGCCTGTGAGGGCGATTGCGACGACGAGGACTGGTGGCTGAGCACCGAGGACCGCGACGGTGACGGGTACTCCGGCTGCGACGGCGACTGTGACGACCTGGACCCGCTGCGCTCCCCGGTCGACGGGGACGGTGACGGGTACTCGGCCTGCGACGGCGACTGTGATGACGCGGACCCGCTGCGCGGGCCGGTCGACCGGGACGGGGACGGCCTCTCGGGCTGTGAGGGTGACTGCGACGACGGTGACGCCCAGATCTTCCCTGGGGCCCCCGAGCGCTGCGACGGCCTCGACGACGACTGCGATGGGGCGCTCTCTGAGGACGAGCTCGACCCAGACGGGGACGGCTACGGGGCCTGCGCCGGGGACTGCGACGCGGCGGATCCCCTGGTCCACCCTGACGCCGCTGAGCGCTGCAACGGCCTCGACGACAACTGCGACGGGGTGCTCCCCGCGGGGGAGCAGGACGTGGACGGGGACGGCGCTCCCGCCTGCGACGACTGCAACGACTTTGACCCCGACGCGGACCTGCTCGACCGGGACGGGGACGGCTACTCCTCCTGCGCCGGCGACTGCGACGACCTGGACCCCGCTCGCTTCCCCTCCCACTCCGAGGACTGCGACGGCGTCGACAACGACTGCGACGGCTTCCTCGGCGTCGGCGAGAAGGACCGGGACGGTGACGGGGTGATGCAGTGCGCGGGGGACTGCGCCGACACCGACCCCGCCCGCTACCCCGGCGCGGTGGAGTCCTGTGACGGGGTCGACAACGACTGCACCGGGATGCCCGATCCCTCAGAGGAGGACCGGGACGGGGACGGCTGGATGCGCTGTGAGGGTGACTGCGACGACATGAACGCCACCACCCATCCGGGCGCCAGCGAGCGCTGCGATCGGCGCGACAACGACTGTGACGGGCTGCTCGGGGTCGCTGAGGTGGACGGGGACGGCGACGGGGTGCTGCGCTGCGAGGGCGACTGCGACGACGCCGACGACACGATCTACCCGGGCGCCGAGGACCTGTGCGACGGGGTGGACAACAACTGCGACGGCTTCGTGGCGGAGGCTGAGCGCGACAAGGACGGGGACGGGGTCCGCCAATGCGCGGGGGACTGTGACGACGGCGACGCCGACGTGTACCCCGGCGCCCCCGAGCTGTGTGACGGGAAGAGCAATGGCTGCACCGGGTCCGTCGGCGAGGACGAGAACGACTGGGACGCGGACGGCTGGCGGGTGTGCGCCGGGGACTGCGACGACTGGAACAGCGGGATCCACCCTGGCGCGGCGGAATACTGCAACCGTCAGGATGACGACTGCGACGGGGCGCTCCCGCCTGGTGAGCAGGACGTGGACGGGGACGGGGTGGCAGCCTGCGACGGCGACTGCGACGACGCGGACGGCGCCCGCTTCCCCGGTGCCTACGAGGCCTGTGACGGGGTGGACAACGACTGCGATGGGCGGCTTGGGAACGGAGAGATCGACGGGGACGGCGACGGGTGGCGGATCTGCGACGGCGACTGCGACGACCGGCAACCCACCGTCTACCCAGGCGCGCCAGAGCAGTGCGACGGCCTCGCCAACGCCTGCGCCGGCCTGCCTGCCGACGAGGGCGACGGAGACCTCGACGGCTATAGGATCTGCGAGGGCGACTGCAACGACTGGGACGCTTACACCCACCCCGGCGCGTCGGAGCGGTGCGACGGGGTGGACAACGACTGCGACCTGTCGCTGCCCCCTGACGAGCTGGACGCCGACACCGACGGCTGGACGCCCTGCGGTGGCGACTGCGATGACACCGACTACTACCGCCACCCCGGCGTGTACGAGGACTGCAACGGGGTGGACGACGACTGCGACGGGAGCCCCGCGAGCGGCGAGCGGGACGAGGACGGCGACGGCTGGCGGGTGTGCGCCGGAGACTGCGACGACACCAACGCCGACACCCACCCTGGGGCTGACGAGCTGTGTGACGGCCTCGACAACAGCTGCGATGGCGGTCTGCCCAGCGAGGAGCAGGACCGCGACGGGGACGGCTTCATGGAGTGCGCGGACGACTGCGACGACTGGGATCCGTGGCGTTACCCCTACGCGACCGAGATCTGCAACGGCCGCGATGACGACTGCGACGGGGTGACCCCCACCGACGAGGAGGACCCCGACCACGACGGGGTCTCAGCCTGCGGCGGGGACTGCGAGCCCTATGACGGCGCCATCAACCCCGGCGCCTGGGAGTACGCCAACGGCTGGGACGACAACTGCAACGGGATGATCGACGAGGGCACCAACGTCTACGACGACGATCTCGACGGCTTCACCGAGGATCAGGGGGACTGCGACGACACCGACGCGAGCCGCTACCCCGGCGCCCCCGAGGTTCGCCTGGACGGGGTAGATCAGGACTGCACCTGGTGGGACTGGGGCTGGGACTCCGCGGTGCTCAATAACGAGCGGGTCGGGGCCTGGGATCTGGCGGTCGCAGACCTCGACGAGGACGGAGACGACGACATCATCTCGATGTGGGTCAACTCCGCCGACGCCGAGTACTACTGGATGGAGCACCGCTGGGGCAGGGAGTATGTGCAGCGCGAGGTGATCTTCGGCCACTGGGACACTCAGAGCCACGGGCTGCGGGCCGGCGACCTGAACGGGGATGGCCACGCGGACCTGATCACCACCCACGGGTGGGACCACGACCTGCTGCTGCACATCGGGCACGGGGGCGCGGGCTTCTCGACCCCCGCTGTGATCTACAATGGAGGCTCCGAGATCACCGACGACCTGTGCGACATGGACGGCGACGGCGATCTGGACATCCTGATGGCTGAGGATGGCGGTGCGGTGCGCTTCCTGCTCAACGACGGGGCGGCGAATTTCGTGGAGCAGGCGGCCTTCACCGGTCCCTTCCCGCAGCCGCTGGTGGCCTGCTGGGACATGGACAACAACGGTGTCGTCGACGTGGTGGTGGGGAACGCGGATGGCAGCCTGAAGGTCTATGAGCAGAGCGCGCCGGGGAGCTTCGTGGTCAAGGGCAACCTCCCGCCCCAGACCAGCAGGGTGCGCCCTCAGGCGGTGAACCTGCTGGGCTTCGGACAGGACGAGCTGGTGGTAACCACCGGGGCAGGCGATGTGCTGCACTACGTCTGTGACTGCGCGTCAGCCTGCAATTGCTCAGACATCGCTAAGCTGCACCACTACGGCACGCTCCCGACCGTGGTGCCCTCTGACATCGAGAATGACGGCGACCAGGACCTGCTGATGGTCGGGACAGACAACCAGATCGAGCTGCTAGAGAATTACGGCTACGGTGACGTCCGTCCCCTCTACTCCCTCAACCAGGGCGGCGGGCAGGTGATGGACCTGGAGGCGGGGGACTTCAACGGCTACGGGCAGGCGGGGGTGGTGGCGCTCACCGCCGACGGGCTGCTCCGCTACTACATCGACGTGTTCTACGGGTGGAACGACCTGGGCAACGTGGGGCTCCCCGCGTTGCGGGGCCTCGCGAGCGGTGACTTTGACGGGGACGGCGATCTGGACGTGGTGGCGGGCACCGCGGACGGCCGGCTCTACCGGTGGTTCAACTACGGCTACGGGAGCTTCGCGCCCACCGGCGCCGCGGATTTCTCCAGCGTCTACCCCAGCCTGAAGGAGCTGGTCGCGGTGGACGCGGACCGGGACGGCGATCTGGATCTGGTGGGCTGGACTGGCACCCAGGTGCTGTGCTTGTTGAACAACGGCTCCGGGGTGTTCTACGCAAACAGCGTAGAGGTGAGCTTCCCGACCAACGTGCCGCGGGCCGCCGCGGACCTGGACGGTGACGGCTGGGATGAGCTGCTCTTCGCGGTGGGGAGCACGGTGGAGGCGGCCACCTGGGACGGGGTGAACACCTGGGACCTAGTGGGCGACACCGTGCTGCCGGCGATGACCTTCGGCTACGACAGCGTCGCGCCCATCGACTTCCGACAGGACGGCACCGTGTCGCTGGTGGCCACCGACGACTGGACCCTGAGCGTCTACGACGACCGCGACACCCCGGGCACCTGGTCCGCGGTGGAGGTGGTGCGGGACGTGGAAGGGGAGCCCTGGATCGCCGCGGTCGGCGACTTCGACGGGGACGGCACCATGGGCGTCGCCCTGGGCAACCCCTACGGGCAGATCTTGATCGTCCACGGTCACCGCTGATCCCGAGGGCGGATCGCGCGGCCTGATCGGGCTGGTGGAGGCGGGGGCGCCCCGCCCCTCGCGGGAGGGGGCCGGGCGCTCAGCGCCGACTCATCTGCGGCCATCACCGCGTGTTCTAGAGGATGAGGTCGCGCGGGTGCTTCGCGGGTGGGATGCGCGCCGCGACACGGCCACCATCGACGTTGCAGAGTAGTGAGGATCTACGGGTTCTCTCACGGAGGAGCCGTCGCGCCATGACCGATTCACCTCACGCGTCCTGCTCCTCGTACCGAGCGTCGAGACAGGCTCTTGATACTGCTCGGCTACATCTGGCTTGTTGCGTGAAGCCAAGGAAGTTCCGGTTCAATCCACGACCCAAGGTTCCGGGATACGGGGCCACGGTCAGCGGGCTGCACCACGCCTCAAGAGGGGGTACTTGTTCTGCGGTGGCACCTAACGTCTTGCCGTTGTGCGGCGGCGCGCAGCGCCGCCCGTCAGGAACGGCGTGTTAGGGCATCGGCTCGACGTGCCTATCGGCGCTACTCATAGTGAGTCCACATGCGAAGAACCCGTACCGTCTTCTCATCCTCGAAGACCTGATACACCAGCCGATGCTGGATGTTGATGCGCCGGGAGTAGGCACCTCGTAGGTCACCAACGACGCGCTCGAATGGCGGAGGGGTCTGGTAAGGATCCTGTTGGAGGATGAGCAAAAGCGCTTCGATCTTCTCTCGAAGTCCACCCGATGACGCCTTCTTCGCGTCCCTTCGAGCCTGCTTGGCGAACACCACCTTCCAAGTGGCTACCATCCTGCATCCTCAGAACTGGACTCGAGCGGCTCGGACATGCCCTCCACGATGGATTCCCGCATTCCTGGTATGGCAAGAAGGTGAAGCGTCTCTTGGATAGAGCGCCAGTCGTCCTCAGACAAAAGGACTGCGTTTCCCCTCCTGCCGGTGATGAGGACCGGTTCGTGGGATTCAGAAGCCAAGTCGATCAGTCGATATAGAGATGCTCTGGCCTGGCTCGCAGACATGGTAGTCATGACGACCTCCTGTAGATGTCTTCAGCGTACGCTATCGCGTACGGGTCGTCAACCAGAACTTTTTCGAGCCAGCATTTCGCTGGACGCCGCGGTTTTCGGCACTTCGTTCTTGTGCCCTAACATTTGGCATAACCTGCGGGGGCGGGCGCATCGCCCGACCAGGGAGCGAAGCGACTGGCCGTCAGGTTGATGCGGTTGTTATGGCTGGGTTGTGGTTTTTGTCCATGCCAATACGCTGCTAGACGGCGAGTTCCTCAAGAAGCGCGCGAAGGTAGCCAGCCGCTAGAGCCGCGGCGTACTTCTGCCAATCCTTGTCCTTGTGTTTGTCGCAATAATCGCAGCCAGCTCGAATCACGAGGTAGCCGCTTTCGCCCGCCCACGCGGCTTCGGCGACGCCGCTCCCCTCCATTTCCACAGCACGGCAGGCGTGATCTTTGCCGAGTTGGTCCCGACGTTTTGGGTTCTTGAGAAGAGTATTGGAGGACGCGATGGGGGCTCGAAAGACTCGTGGAACACCCTCCGTTCGGTCAGGGTCCTCCGGGTGGGTAATCTCAACGTCCGGGTCATTCGCTGAGTGAAGTACGTCGGTTTCGGGCCACTCAAGTTTGAGGCGCTTCGCAATTCTGCACCCATGGACAACCCATGGTGTTTGGTCTGCGGCTGTGCCATCCTCCTCTAGTCGCTGGAGCCGTTCGACTCCACTAAGCAATGTGTTTGCCGGTCGGACGGGCGCTGCACGTATTTCCTCCCACCCATCATGCTCCTTCTTGAAGTCGTACTGCACCACGCCCTTGAGGTTTGAGACAACGATGTCACCAAGCCGGGCATGGTTTTTGGGATCGGTGGGGGCGGGGATAATGCCGGCAATACCAACCATAATCAAGAAATCGATATTGGGGAACCGCTCCAGCATTTGTGTACCGACGACACCTGCTCGCTGGTTGCCCATACCGCTTGTGGCGTGGATGCAGTAGTGAGTGCCTCCGACGCCAGGGACAGTTCCGACATCGTACACGTTGCTGGAACGGGCGATTTTGGATTTTTCCTCGAAGCTACACAGTACGGCGTTGGCCTCTCTCGGCAGCGCTGTCACGATACCGATTCTGGCCTTTTCGGATGCTTCTTCCCATGCTTCGTTGTTCATGGACTTGACTCCGGCAAAGGTGTGTGCCTTGCGCGTTGTAGTGGGTGACTCGGTGAAATTTGCCCCACATTGAGAGCACTCGATTTCCGCCGGGTACGCAAGTGCTTCGCAGACTGAACAGCGCTTCACTTCAAGCGGCTGGAGTGCGTTGAGCGAGGCTAGGGCGGAAATGAAGAAGCTGGCGAGGGGCCGGGTGATTCCGGACACCTTGGCGACTCGATTTGGTACAAGAATCGGGTTTTTCCCCATCTTGCCGAGTGCCTTCTCGAACTTGGCGTAGGGGGTGGCCAGGTCGGGTCTCGAGTTAAGCGTAGGTTCGAATTCGGGAAACAACATGGGTAATACTTGCTTGGTCAAGGTTGGCCGTGAACTGGACGCGTCCCGTGGCTGCGTTGATGATGGTGCGGACGTCAGTGGGCAGACCGGAAACGCTGGAAAGCCAGTGGAAGTTGCCATTACGACCAAATCCGGCGTTTCGGATACTTGCCAGAGCGTTGTCGGAGACTGTCTCTCCAAGCACACCCTGCTGAAGTGAGCCCGCTCGCGCATCAATCGTACGACCACCAGGAGTGTCGTATGCCATGCCAAACGAGCGGGTTTCGGGCTGCGCGGTAAGAGTCGTTTCTGCGGCGTGCAGCGATGAGATCACATTGGCAAGGTCGATGCCAGGGAATTGGTTGATTTCCGGAAACCAGGGTTGGACCTTCGTCCGAAATGCGTCTTGCATGTCATCGTAGCTCTCTCGCGATGGGAGCTGGGTGACGCGAAGAACCCCTGTATTGGTTGCGAAATCCCACTCGAAGATGACGGCAGTACGGACCAAGTACTCACGGTGGGCGACGAATCTGACTCGGTAGCCGTCGTTCGTGGTGGTGACGTAGTCCAGAGAAGGTTCGCGTTCACGGTGCTCGCGTTTCACGAATGCTGTGATTGACATTCCGAGCGCGGAATGCTTGATACGCGATATCGTTAGTTCTTCAGGTAGAACCAGAGGGCGTCCTCGTGTTGCGCAGTCGGCATCCTCATTTCCTGCAAGTCGGGAATCGAGGTGTTGTCGATCGGTCCACTGTCCCACGCCTGAGGGGGGGCCATCGAGAACGAACACATGCTGTTTGCGCCATGGGTCGTACGTGTCGAGCCAGTCGATCAAGCTGTCGTAGCTGAGCTCACCGGAGGCAAGAACCCGGTCGAGATTGGTGCGAAAGTCAGCCTTTGTTGAACCAATTGGTCGGATATTCGCCGACTTCATCAATTCCCTGATCTGTAAGTTGGTCAGCGCGAGCACGCTGTGGACCAAATGTTCCCGCTCTTCATCAGTGAACATGAGCCATCCCGCTGTCACTGACTAGCACGTGGGCTCATGATCCGACAGGGTGCGGATCGGGCACTGCTACGTCCAGGCAGCCCTATGATAGCTAATTGCGATTATGCGAGGAATAAAGTATATTCCAAGCGCG
>JAFGVK010000064.1 GCA_016938035.1 Deltaproteobacteria bacterium
GCACCGTCAGGCGCACCGTCAGGCGCACCGTCAGGCGCACCGTCAGGCGCACCGTCAGGCGCACCGTCAGGCGCACCGTCAGGCGCAACTCCTGCGGGGAGGCGCGCCGGTAGCGCGTTGGGGTCACCCGACAGGAACCCAGCGGCCTCGCGGGTGAGGGCTGACGGGTCGAGGGCTGTGCCGGCCCCGTCGGTGAGGGCTGACGGGGCGGGCCCTGCGCCCTTCGGGCCGCCGGGGGCCCCCGCTGTGCCCTCTGCGTCAGGGGGCGGCTGGGGTCGGTCGGCGTCAGGCCCCGCCTGGTGCCGGGGGTGCCGTGGCCCGCTGCGCGCAGCGATGCCCGTGGTGCCGTCCACCTGGGGCTCCGGCGCCGCGGCGCGGTGGACCCACCACTGCCCCGCCAGGGCGGCGAGCAGCAGGCCGACCAGGGGCCACAGGGTGCGGCTGCGCCGTGGCGGCGGGAGGTCTGGCGCCTTGTGGATCGGCGCCTCGGGGACCTGCCCCTCCTCCAGCTCGTCCAGGTTGAGGGTCTGCCCGTCGTCCTGCGGTCCGGTCACCGCTCCCTCGCTCCAGGTCTCGTGGGCGATGCGGCGCAGCTCTGGGAGCGTCTCCAGCAGGCTCCCCCTCCGGGAGGGGGAGGGGTCGCGCAGCCTCGCGATCAGGCGCCAGAGGGCCGCCTCGCGGGGGGTGTCCGCCTCCGCCTCCGCGCGCTGCAGGGGCTCCATCACCCCTGCCTCTGGAGGGTTGCGGCCGGCGAGCAGGAACCACATCACGCCGCCCAGGGCGTGCAGATCTGCGGCGAAATCGAGGGTGCGCGACCCGTACTGCTCCGGCGCCATATAGCCGGGGGTGCCCACCGGCCTGGTGTGGCCGCCGGTGTCGCCGAGGGGCGGCCGGGAGATGCCGAAATCCGCCACCATCAGGTGAGGGGTGGGGTCGTCGGGGCGCGACACGAGGATGTTCTTGGGCTTGAGGTCCCTGTGCAGCACCCCCGCGCTGTGCAGGGCCTCCAGCGCCTCGACAAGCTGCTGGCTCAGGGCCGCAACCTGGCGGGGCGGTACGCCCTGTGGGGAGCGCTCGCGCACCCAGCGATCGAGGTCGCCGCCGGTGATGAAGTCCATCAGCAGGCAGGTGTCATCGTCGGGGAGGTCGACAATACCGCGATAGCGGACGACGTGGGGGTGGATCACTCCCTGCAGGACGTGGGCCTCGCGCAGCAGATCCGAGCGCGCCTGGGTGGAGTCGCTCACCAGCAGCTTGAGGGCCAGGGCGCCGCCCTTGGGGTCCTCGGCCAGCCAGGTCTCCCCGCCCATGCCGGTGCCCAGGGCGCGGACCAGGGTGTATCGGCCGTGGATCTGAGCGCCTGGCTCGCGCATCCTCTACTCTCCTGGGGGTCCGTCCCTCGGACCAGGTGCGATCTGTGGCCGGCGGATCAAGCGGCCCCGACACTACCTATAGCACCGCGACCGCGCTCACCAGTCCTCACCGGGGACCGGCGGGTCCTGGAGGGCGAGCCTGAGCTGCTCCAGCCGCGCTGCGGTGAGCCTGCCCCCCAGCTGGCGGCCGAGCACGCCGCTCGCAGCGGTGGCGAGCGAGAGGAGCGCCCAGGACACCGCCCACTGTGGCGGGAGGGTCCCGGCGGCCACCGCTGGCAGCACTGAGGCCCCCCACGCGAGCAGCACCACCGCCCAGGCCCACAGCAGCCCCCGGGTCAGCGCGGGGAGGCGCACCGGCCCCTCCAGCAGCGCGCCCCCCTGGTGGGGCCTGACGCGCACCGCGAGGGCGGGGAGGAACCGGGCGGCGTACAGGCTCGGCACCCTCGGGCCCAGCTCCATCGCCCCGTCCCTGGCCTCGCGCAGGTAGAACGGGGCGGTGCTCTCGCGCCAGTGGCGCATGTCGCGGGGGGTGGGGAGCCACAGGTTGCCCACGCGCACCGCGTGCTCGCGGAGGTGCGCGATCACCTGATCTGAGGAGGCTTCCAGCGGGAGGCTGAGGTTCGGCACGGTCGCTCTCGGGAGGGGGGCTGCTCCCCTATCCGGGTGGGGCGTCAACCGGGAGCCGCTTGGCCCCGCGCCCTGTGGTAACCTCTGCCCTCGCCGCGCGTGCGGCGCCAGCAGAGGAGGTCGCGGGATGCCTAGCGTGGACGACTATCTGGACAGGTTGGACGAGCCCAGGCCCCTGCTCCTCGACGACCCCTCCGAGGAGGCGCTGCTGGCCCTGCTGATCCTGGTCGCCTTTGCCGACGGGGTGCTGCAGGAGGACGAGCTGCAATTCCTCCTCGGGCTCCTGCCAGAGCAGCACCCCGAGGCGCTCCGCAGCTACGCCCGTGAGGTGGCCCGCAACAAGGCCCGGTGGCTCGCCAGGCTCTCTGCGGCGCTGCCGTCGGTGGAGGAGCGATGGAAGGGGCTCCGGTTCGCGGCGCGCATGGCGTGGAAGGACGGGGAGCTGTCGGTGGAGGAGGGGCTGCTCCTGGACGACGTCGCGCAGACCCTCGGGCTCCCCACCGGGGCGGTGGACGAGGTGCTGCTGGAGATGGCGGGCCGGCCGGGAGAGGCCTCGCTCCCACGCGAGCAGCTCCGGCAGGTGCTCAGGGACCTCAGGTGGGACGTGATGAAGATCCAGGGCGGGGCGCTGAGCTCCGCGGACCTGCTGGCCGAGGCCCCCGCAGGGGGCGACCTGGTGACCCGGATAGGGCTGGACGGGGTGGAGGTGATGGGCCTGTTCACTGAGGGGCTGCTGGGGCGCTTCATCGAGGGGGTCGCCTTTCTGCCGTGGGAGAGCATCGTCACCTACACCAGGGTCCCGGTCTTCGGGGCCTCGGTGTCGCTCCACACCGAGGACGGGCGGAGTTGGACCCTGGTGGACAGCAGGCTCAGGGGGGTGGGGATGCTCCTCGACCACCTGTTTGGGGTAGACCGCCCTGTGGCAGAGGCCCCAGAGGTGCGTCAGCTCCCCTACGAGCCCTGAGGTGGCGCTCGCGCTCTTTGACCTGGACGGCACGCTGATCCGCGCCAATTCCGGCCACTCGTGGGTCTGGCGGGAGTACCTGAGCGGCAGGATCAGCGCCGCGCAGCTCCTAGAGGCGGTGTGGTGGTTCGGCCGCTACGCCCTGGGCAGCGCGGACCTGGAGGCAGCCTTCCTCAAGATCGGCCAGTCGGTCGCGGGGGAGCGGGAGGCCGCGGTGCGGGAGCGCACCAGGCTCTGGTTTGACGAGGTGGTGCGGGGGCAGCTCCGGGAGGGGGCGCGTCAGGCCATCGCGCGCCACCGTCAGGCCGGCGACACCCTGGTCATCGCGACCTCCAGCACCGTGTTCGTGGCGGAATTCGCCGCGGCGTCCTGGGGCTTCGACGCGGCGCTGGGCACCGGCTTCGAGGCGGTGGACGGGACGCTGACCGGCAGGCTGTCCGACCCCGCCTTTGGCAGGCACAAGCGCGACCAGGTGACCCGCTGGGCCGCCGCGGGGCAGCACCGCCTGGAGGACGCGAGCTTCTACTCGGACTCCGCCTCGGACCTCCCCCTGCTGGAGGCGGTTGGGCACCCGGTGGTGGTGGACCCCGACAGGGTGCTGCTAAGGGTGGCCAGGGAGCGGGGCTGGAAGATTGTAGAATGGTAGCTTGATCGATATCTGTCAGGCGTCAGGGCCCCGTTGCCTTGGGGGGCGTCAGGCGGTCCCGTCAGGGGGTCTCCGGCCGTCACCGCCAGCGAGGCGACGCCCACCTGGCACACCCTGTCGGGAGCGGGGTCCTCTACGGTACAGACAGCGCCCGCCGCACCAGCTCCTCCAGCGCCCCCTCCTCCACCGCGAGGAATTCCACCCCGACCCCTTGCGTGGTGTCGCACGGGGTCACCCTCGCGACGCGACCTACCAGGCGCCACACCCGCGGGTTGGCTGGGAACTGCAGCGCGAGGAGCAGCTGCCCGTCGTCCAGCGTGAGGGAGGCAGGGACCTCCATCCACAGGCCGGAGAGGCCCATCTCCGCGTCAGGGCGCGCGGTCGCCCACTGAGACACTGGCGGCAGCGCCACGCCCTCCTCCATCCAGCGCTGGAAGGACGTCTCTCCGGTGCAGGGGTGATAGCGCACCTCCGCCCCGATCCGGAACCTCGTGCTGGTGCGGGCGTCTGAGCTGACCTCGCCCCCGTAGGACAGGGTCAGCAGGCTCCCGGACCGCTCGATCAGCGTGCCCTTGATGCGCAAGCCCCTGGCTCGGCCTGCGTCAAGGATCAGGCGCTGTCCGGGCTCTGCCGAAGGAGAGAGCCGCCCGGCGAGCTGGACGATAAGCCCGCTGCCGGTCCGGAGCAGGATGACCCCTCGCACCATCTGGAGCGCGTCTCTGCCGGGGACGATCACGTCCACCTCGATGTCCAGCGCTGTGTGGAGGGGAAGGAGCACCGCAAATCCTCGCGCGACTATCGGATCATAGCGTGGCCCCTGAAGTCCGATGTAAGATGTGTGTCCGGAGAGCCCATGCACCTGTTCTTTCTCCTCGCCGCGCTGGGATGCCAGCCCCTCACCGCGGACGATCCCCCGGTAGAGGGCGACACCGACGCGGACACCGACGCGGACACCGACGCGGACACCGACACGGACACCGACACGGACACCGACACGGACACCGACACGGACACCGACACGGACACCGACGCGGACACCGACGCGGACACCGACACCGACACCGACGCGGACACCGAGCCCGACTGGCTCCCCCGCACCGCCGCGGAGGTCTGCGGCAGGTGGGACAGCGCCCGTCAGGATCTCGACGAGGGCACCTGGAGCGGGGCGGTCAACACCTGCTCGGTGGGGACCCTCAGCGACAGGGGGCGCGAGAACGCCCTGCGGGTGACCAACCTCTACCGGTGGCTGGCGCAGCTCCCCGAGGTGGGGCACGACCCCGCGCGGGACGAGGGGGCCATGGCCTGCGCCCTGATGATGGACGCCGCCGACGCGCTCTCCCACGCACCGGGAACTGACTGGCCCTGCTACAGCGCGGACGGCGCCGAGGAGGCGGGCTGGAGCAACATCGCCAGCGGGCCGGGGGTGATGGCGGTGGACATGTACATGGTCGACCCGGGAAACCCCGACACCCTGGGGCACAGGCGCTGGATCCTCTCCAACAGCGCCGGTCCCATCGGGCTGGGCTCCACCGCCGACTACTCCTGCATGTCGGTGCTCTACGGCTCCGGGCACGCCGGGCGCGCCTGGACCGCGTGGCCCTCGCCTGGGGTGTTCCCGGTGGAGGCCTTTGACGTGTTCACCTGGACCCACCTGGACGCGACCGGCTGGAGCTTTCAGAGCGACACCCTCAACCTCAGCGGGGCGCAGGTCCAGGTCACCGATGGGGGAAACAACCGGCCGGTCACGGTCCACACCCTGTCGGGGGGATACGGCAGCAGCCAGGCGATCTCCTTCACCCCGCAGGGGTGGACCGTCAGCCCTGGTCACACCTACCAGGTCCGGGTCACCGGCGCCTTCGGCGAGGTCACCTACCCGGTCGAGGTGGTGGACTGCGGCGCCCTGTAGTGGGGCTCTCACCGGATCGGGTCCTCGTCGCGCCCGGGTGGAGCCTGCGCTAGGGCCCTTGGGCGCGGTCCGCCGGCGAGCGGTGCGACCCGCGCCAGGAGAACGACGATGCAGCTCTACCCCTACCTGAGCTTCGACGGGCGGTGCGCCCAGGCGATGGCCTTCTATGCCGAGGTGTTCGGCGGCGAGCCCCGGATGATCCGCTTCGGCGACAGTCCGGCCCCCGTGCCTCCAGAGGCAGCAGACCGGATCCTGCACGCGGAGCTGCGTACGGCCGGGCTGGTGATCCAAGCCTCCGACACCGTGCCGGGGATGCCCCCGGTGCAGGGCGGCCAGATCTCGATGAGCCTCTCCCTCGCCGACGAGGCGGAGCAGGACGCGGTCTGGGCGGCCCTCTCCCAGGACGCCGAGGTGCTCCAGCCGCTCTCCAAGCAGTTCTGGGGACGCTTCGGGATGCTCCGCGACCGCTATGGCGTGACGTGGATGCTCAACCTGGACCAGGCGCACTGAGCGCCTCCCTGGCGTAGCGGCCGGGTCGCGACGGCGTCGCCTGCGCCGCCCCTGGGACTTGCGCCGTGGCCGCGCCGCGCGCAGCGGGTGCTGGCTGGACCCCTGGCCCCCAAGACAACACAGGCCCCCGCTCGGGAGCCTGCGATCGGTCCGGCGCGGTCGAGCTACTCGACGACGCTCACCGCCACGGCCTCGTTCTCCCAGATGCCGTGCTTGGTGCAGTAGGCGTGGGCGACGAGGGACATGGACTTGCCCTGGGCGAGCACGTTGAAGGTCACGGTGGCGTGGCCCTTGGCGCCCTGTCCGCCGAGCATCCCGGCCTTGAACTCGGTGGTGGCGAGGAGGGTCTCCTTGTTGAAGAGGGAGACGCTGGCGATGTAGTGGTCAAAGTCATCCGGGTGGGTGTACTCCTCGCCGACCTTGACGGTCACCTGGAAGATCTCGCCGGCCTTGACCTCGGCGGGGGCGGTGACGAAGGGGGAGTGACGGTCGATGTAGTCCTTCTTGGCCTCACGCTCGACGGTGCTGATGTCCACGTACCGGTTGATCTTGGGCATATCCACTCCTGTTGGGTGTAGGGGCCGCGCCCCTTGGATGACAGGGAGTAGTCTCCGGCCAGGGGGTGGGCAAGCCGCAGTGGCCCGTCCTTGTGGGCTCCGGCACCTTTCTCACAGTGAATGTGAGGTGGGTGACCGATCGGCCCAGCGGGCGGGACAGGAGATCCCACGGCCTCGGGGGGAGCGGCACCGGTCCATCAGCCGGCCAGGCTCACTGGGAGTGCTTCCTCCTTCTGAAGGAACAAAACGATGAAGCTGCATCGCTCAGCGGCTCCACCGCGCGCGCTACGCGGGGAACCGCCCCTCGCCCGCTGGCGACCACGGATGAACCCGCCGCTTCGGGCCAGGCTCAGACGACCCTCCGACGCTCCAGGCGGGGCTACACCTGCGCCCTCCCGCCTGGCGAGGGGCGCTCGCCGCCCCCGTGCCTCCCAGCCTCTCGACCTGGGCTGGGATCAGGCGTCGCTCGGTCCGGCTCCCCGCCGGTCCGCGCGGTCCGACCAGGCGGCGGGGATCGCGGCGTCCCCCGCTCGCGCCGCCGCCGGGCCGAGGTCTCGGTCATTTTTCAGCGGAGGTCCCCGCCCTCTCTCCGAGGGGTGTCGCGGAAGCGGCACGATCTCAGCGCTGCTTGGCGCGGTCCCCACCCACCCGCGGGGAGGGGGGCCGGTTGGCCTGCGCGCGACCGGGGTGGTGCTCGCTCCCTCCGCTCAGGCTATGTGTGAAAAAATCCAACTTGAGGGCCTCCCATGCGAATCACCTCCTGCGGCGTCACCGATGTGGGCCTCAAGCGCGGCCATAACGAGGACAATTTCCTCATCAACGAGGAGCTGCACCTGTTCGTCGTGGCGGACGGTATGGGCGGCCACGTCGGCGGGGAGTACGCCTCGGCGATCGCTGTGAACACCGTGGAGGAGATCGTCACCTCGATGGAGCTCCACGAGGAGCTCCCGCACGAGGAGGACGATCCGGTAGAGGTCACGCGCGAGAAGCTCCGCTACGCCATCCGGCTCGCCGGCCGCAGGATCTTCGAGAAGGCCGAGGAGGAGCCTGAATTTCACGGGATGGGCACCACCTCGGTCGCCCTCCTGGTGGACGAGGGCAACGCCTACATCGCCCACGTCGGTGACAGTCGCCTCTACATGCAGCGCGACGGGCAGATCGAGCAGGTCACCGAGGATCACTCCCTGGTGAACGAGAAGGTCAAGGCGGGCCTGATCACCAAGGAAGAGGCGAAGAACCACAAGATGCGCAACGTCATCACCCGCTCCCTGGGCTACCAGGAGGACGTGGAGGTCGACGTGGAGGTCCGGGCGGTGCGGCGGGGCGATCAGTTCCTGATCTGCTCTGATGGCCTCTCGGGGCTGGTGGAAGACCACGAGATGGGCGAGCACATGACCGCTCACAGCCCGCAGGAGGCGGCGCGCCGCCTGGTGGAGCTCGCCTGCGAGCGCGGTGGTGACGACAACATCACCATCATCATCACCCGCGTGGACGAGGTCCCGTGAGCCACCTGCTCTTCGGTGAGGTGCGCGAGCGCCTCGTCGGAGAGAGCGAGATCCGCCGGACCAGGCAGCTGATGGGGGCGCTCTTCGCCCTCGTCGCGCTGTTTGGCTTGGCGCTGGGCGCGCTGATCCCGAGGAGCCTCACCTACGGGGCGCTGGTGGAGGAGAACCTCCGCCTGCGGACCCACCTGCAGGCCCTCGACCAGCAGATGGGAGAGGTGGACCGGGCGCTGATGCGCCTGCGGCTCTACGAGTCTCAGATCCGCTCTGCCGGCACGCCGACGGGGCCCTACGGGCCGGTGGACGAGGAGGAGCTCACCTGGGTCCCTGGCACCAGCCTGGAGCTGCTTCAGGAGCTGGGCGATGTGCAGCCGCTGGAGTACCACCCGAGCGACCTCCACCCCGCTGAGGCGTGGGCGCTGGCGGTGCAGGCGCGGGCCGACGTGTTCCTAGAGCAGTTCGCAGCCGCAGAACCTGACATGCAGCAGATGATGGCCGAGGTGGAGGACCTCAAGGCCCTGGAGCGCGCGCTGCCCTCTCGCTGGCCCGCCACCGGCCGCCTCACCTCCACCTTCGGTTTCCGCAAGAGCCCGGTCCGGCCCTACCGCACCAGGTTCCACTCGGGCATCGACATCGCCAACCGCCGGGGCGCTCCCATTGTCGCGGTGGCGCCAGGGCAGGTGATCGATGTGTCGTGGCGGGGAGGCTACGGCAAGGTGGTGGAGCTCGCCCACGGGTATGGGATCACCACCGTCTACGCCCACTGCCAGGCCACCCTGGTGCGGGAGGGGCAGCGGGTGGAGGCTGGAGACCGCGTCGCCACCATCGGCAACACCGGCCGCTCCACCGGACCCCACCTCCATTTCGAGGTGAGGGTGGACGGGCACGCGGTGGATCCCATGGACTACCTGCCCCGCTGAGTGCCCGCTGTCACCGGGGTACTCGTCGTGTGAGCGGGCCCCGCCGAGACCCTTTGTGTCGTGTGCGCCTTGTCAGAGGGGCGTTAGTGTGAAGTTTTCGAGTCCGCACTTCCACGGATCGGCTCCACCCGGCGACCTTCTCGGCGCCAGAGGGGTGGGAGCGAGGGTATATGTTCGAGCAGCTGTCAGTGTTTGCGAAGAAGGTGTTCGGTGACGCCAACCAGCGGGAGCTGAAGCGGCTCCAGCCGTTGGTCTCCAGGATCAACGCCCTCGAACCACAGTACCAGGCGCTCGACGAGCGGGCCCTGAAGGCGAAGACCGCCGAGTTCAAGCTCAAGCTGGAGAACGGGGCCGCCCTCGATGACATACTCCCCGACGCCTTCGCCACCGTTCGCGAGGCCTCGGTCCGCACCATGGGCCTCAGGCACTACGACGTGCAGCTCATCGGCGGCATCGTCCTCCACCAGGGCAAGATCTCGGAGATGAAGACCGGCGAGGGCAAGACCCTGGTCGCCACCCTCCCGGTCTACCTCAACGCGCTGGAGGGGAAGGGGGCCCACGTCATCACCGTCAACGACTACCTCGCCTCGCGCGACGCGGACTGGATGGGGACCCTCTACAACTACCTCGGGATGTCGGTGGGCAAGATCCTGTCCTCCGAGCGGGACTCGATGGTGAAGCGGGTGGCCTACGCGGCGGACATCTCCTACGGGACGAACAACGAGTTCGGCTTCGACTACCTCCGCGACAACATGAAGTTCACCCTAGAGGAGTACGTGCAGCGCGGGCACCACTACGGGATCGTGGACGAGGTGGACTCGATCCTGATCGACGAGGCCCGCACCCCGCTCATTATCTCCGGCCCCGCCGAGGCCTCCATCGAGCTCTATTTCATCGTCGACTCGATCATCCCGCTCCTCCAGCGGGAGGTGGACTTCGTGGTGGACGAGAAGTCCAAGAGCTGCACCCTCACCGAGGAGGGGGTGTTCAAGGTCGAGCGAAAGCTGGGGGTCGACAACCTGTTCGACGTGGCCAACATGGAGGTGCTGCACCACGTCAACCAGTCCCTCAAGGCCCACCACATCTTCAAACGTGACCGCGACTATGTCGTCCGCGGCGGCAAGGTCACCATCGTCGACGAGTTCACCGGGCGCCTGATGGATGGCAGGCGCTGGTCCGACGGGCTGCACCAGGCGGTGGAGGCCAAGGAGCGGGTCAACATCGAGCAGGAGTCCCAGGTCTACGCGACCATCACCTTCCAGAACTACTTCCGCATGTACAGCAAGCTCTCGGGCATGACCGGCACCGCCGACACCGAGGCCGCGGAGTTCGCGTCGATCTACAACCTCGACACCCTGGTGATCCCCACCAACCGCCCCATCGCGCGGGTGGACAACGAGGACATCGTCTACAAGACCCAGATGGAGAAATTCCAGGCGGTCATCGAGGACATCAAGGACTGCAACCAGCGCGGCCAGCCGGTGCTGGTCGGCACCACCTCGGTCGAGAAGTCCGAGATCCTCGCCAAGCTGCTCCAGCGCGGCAACATCCCCCACGAGATCCTCAACGCCAAGAACCACGCGCGCGAGGCCCACATCGTCTCGCAGGCCGGGCGAAAGGGCGCGGTGACCCTCTCGACCAACATGGCGGGGCGCGGCACGGACATCAAGCTGGGCGGCAACGCCGAGGAGATGGCGAAGGCGGAGGCTCACCCGGAGCAGGAGCCGGAGCGCTACCTGGAGCTGCTCAACCGGTACACCGCCGCTTGCGCGGTGGAGCGCGAGGAGGTGCTCGCCGCGGGTGGGCTGCACATCATCGGCACCGAGCGGCACGAGTCGCGCCGGGTCGACAACCAGCTGCGGGGGCGCTCCGGGCGGCAGGGCGACGCGGGCTCCAGCAGGTTCTTTCTGAGCCTCGAGGACGATCTGCTGCGGATCTTCGGCACCGACAAGATCTCGGTGTGGATGGAGCGCATGGGGCTGCAGGACAACGAGCCCATCGAGCACCGGTGGATCACCAGGGCCATCGGCAACGCCCAGAAGAAGGTGGAGGGACACAACTTCCAGATTCGGAAGAACCTCCTCGAGTACGACGACGTGATGAACTACCAGCGCAAGGGGGTCTACGACCTGCGGAAGCGCGCGCTGGGTGGCGACAACATCCAGGGGATGCTCTTTGAGTCCCTGGAGAACGTGGTCCTCGACATCATGGACGACGTGGCCACCGAGGGCCTGCACCCCGAGCACTGGCGTATCGCCGAGCTCAAGGAGCGCATCGGCTCGGTGTTCGACATCACCTGGGACGACACCGAGGAGGCGCTCCGCGACCTCTCTCGCGAGGAGATCCACCACCGGCTGCTGGAGCAGGCGAACGGCCTGCTGCACGCCAAGGTGGAGGAGCTCGGGGAGGCGGTGTTCGTCGAGGTGGGGCGGATGCTCCTGCTCCAGCTCACCGATCAGCTCTGGAAGGAGCACCTGCTCGCCATCGATCGCCTCCGGCAGGGGGTGGGCCTCCGCGGCTACGGGCAGCGCAACCCGCTGCTCGAGTACAAGAAAGAGGCCTTCGAGATGTTCATCATGATGTCCGCGGTGCGGGACGAGCAGCTGATGGAGAAGCTGTTCCACTCCAAGGTGGACGGCCTGCAGGACGCCGCCGCCCGCCCCGGAAAGGCCACCGCCAAGCGCCTCGCCGCGGGCGGCGCGCTGCCGGGCTTCCAGCCCTTCGCCGGACCAAAGAAGGCGGCCCCCGCGGCCCCCGCGGCCCCCGCGGCCCCGCGCGCGCCCGCTGCGAGGCCGTCCCCCGCGCTGGGCGGGGCGCTCCCCGCCTTCCAGCCCTTTGTGGGGCGACCCGCCGCGGATCCCGACGGGATCGAGCAGGACACTCAGGTGGAGCCGGAGCCCCCCGCCGGGCCGGGGCGGAACGACCCCTGTCCCTGCGGGAGCGGGCAGAAATACAAGAAGTGCTGCGGCAAGGACGCCTGAGGGCGTGTCTCTGCCCCGCTGTACTCCATGAAGCGGCCCCTGCGTGGGCCGCTTTCGCTTTGCCTCTGGCGCGCGGACGTGCTACCAGAGGCGACCGCTCGGGCCCTCGCTCGGGCGTAACGATCAGGTCGGACGCTCACCTCGGTGAGCCGCGCGGTCCCTCGGTGCCCCGGTAGGGGGTCGGTCCGCGAGCCGGCTGTCCAACAACCAAAACAGAGCGGCCGCGGCTGCTCGGAGTGCTCATGAACATCTCCCTTCGCGATCTCCTTGAGGCAGGCGTCCACTTCGGTCACCAGACCCGTCGGTGGAATCCCCGTATGAAGCAGTACATCTACGGGGCCAAGAACGGCATCCACATCATCGACCTCCAGAAGACCGCGCGCGGGCTGGTTGACGCGACCCGCTTCGTGCAGCAGACCACCGCTCAGGGCGGCACCGTCCTGTTCATCGGCACCAAGCGCGCCGCCCAGGACATCGTCCGCGAGGAGTCCGCCCGCTCCGGGATGTTCTTCGTGAACCACCGCTGGCTCGGTGGCACCATGACCAACTACCAGACCGTCAAGAAGTCGATCGAGCGCTTGCTCACCCTCGAGCAGGCCCGCGACGAGGGCCGCTTCGACCTCCTCACCAAGAAGGAGGCCCTTGAGCTCAACCGCGAGATCGCCAAGATGGAGAAGACCCTCGGCGGCATCAAGAACATGAAGGGCCTGCCCGACGTGATCTTCGTGGTCGATCCCCGCAAGGAGCACCTCGCCATCAAGGAGGCTCGCGCCCTCGGGATCAAGATCGTGGCGCTCTGCGACACCAACTGCGACCCCACCGGGATCGA
Source organism: Deltaproteobacteria bacterium (assembly GCA_016938035.1). Lineage (GTDB taxonomy): Bacteria > Myxococcota_A > UBA796 > UBA796 > JAFGVK01. The sequence continues at coordinate 12,816 of JAFGVK010000064.1, forward strand.
CTACGTCATCCCCGGCAACGACGACGCCTACAAGTCCATCCACCTGTTCACCGCGGCGCTCGCCGACGCGGCGATGCAGGGCAAGCAGAACTCGACCGGCCGCACCAGCAGCGTCTACACCTCGGACGACGCGGCGGACGAGTCCGACGTCGAGGTCGTGCGCCGCCACGCCTCCTCCGAGGCCCCTGCCGAGGCCTAGTCAACGCTTTCCCCCATCCCTTCAGTCGCCGCCTTCGGGCGGCAGGAGAGTAGTATATGAGCATGGAGCTGATCAAGGAGCTGCGCAGCCGGACTGGCGCGGGCATCCTCGACTGCAAGACCGCCCTCGCTGAGAACGGAAACGACATCGAGGCAGCCATCGACTACCTGCGCGCCAAGGGCCAGGCCGCCGCGGCCAAGAAGTCCAGCCGCATCGCGGCAGAGGGCCTCGTCCACGCCTACATCCACGCAGGTGGGCGTATCGGCGTGCTCCTCGAGGTCAACTGCGAGACCGACTTCGTCGCCAACACCGACGGCTTCCAGGACATGGTCCACGACATCGCGATGCACATCGCCGCCGCGAACCCCGACTTCGTCTCCAAGGACGAGATCGACCCGGCCGCCATGGCCCACGAGCGCGAGGTCCAGCTCGAGCGCGTGAAGGAGGAGGGCAAGCCCGCCCACATCGCCGAGAAGATCGTCGAGGGCCGCATGTCCAAGTGGATGCAGGACGTCTGCCTCCTCGAGCAGCCCTTCATCAAGGACGAGGACAAGACCGTCGGCCAGATGATCTCCGAGGCGGTCGGCCGCATCGGCGAGAACATCAAGGTGCGCCGCTTTGTCCGCTACGAGGTGGGCGAGGGCCTGGAGAAGCGCTCCAACGACCTGGCCGCTGAGGTCGCCGCTACGCTCAAGGGCTGATCCCAGCTCTTCTGTGGTACAAGCGTCGGGATCCGTCGGGTTCCGACGCTTTTTCTTTGGAGAGGTGCCATGAGTGACTACAAGACCGTCCTGCTGAAGCTCTCGGGGGAGATGCTCGCGGGAGCAGCGGGCCATGGGCTCGATCAGGCCGTCCTCGACGCCTTCGCTGGCGAGATCGCCGCAGCCGCGCGCGCGGGTGTGCGCCTGGGGGTGGTGATCGGCGGGGGCAACATCTTCCGCGGCCTCTCGGTCGCCGCCACCGGGATGAACCGGAGCAGGGCGGACCACATGGGGATGCTCGCCACGGTGATCAACGCCCTGGCGATGCAGGACGCGCTGGAGCGCCTGGGGGTGGAGGCCAGGGTGTTCTCCGCCGTGCGGATGGACACCGTCGCGGAGCCCTGCCTCTGCCGCGAGGCGGTGCGGCACCTGGACCAGGGGCGGGTGGTGATCTTCGGGGGGGGCACCGGCAACCCCTTCTTCTCCACCGACTCCGGGGCCGCCCTCCGCGCCGCTGAGATCGGCGCCGACCTGCTGCTCAAGGGCACCAAGGTCGACGGCATCTACGACAAGGACCCCGCCAGGCACCCCGACGCGGTGCGCTTCGAGCGGCTCACCCACATGGAGGTGCTCTCGCGGGGCCTCAGGGTCATGGACCTGACCGCCACCGCCCTGTGCAGGGACAACCAGATCCCGGTCGTCGTCTATGACGCCTCTGTGCCGGGGAACCTGGCCAGGGTCCTCGCCGGCGAGCAGGTGGGGACGCGGGTGGACGCTCACTGATCTGCCGACCCAGGCGCAGAGAGGGCCGGCTGGCCCCGCTCAGGTTACATCGGCCTACCCGGAGGTTCCTATGGAAGAATATCTTGAGTCCATGCTGGAGGATATGACCAAGGCGATCGCGTCGCTTGAGCGCGATCTGTCCACCGTCCGCACCGGTCGGGCCTCTCCCAAGCTGGTCGAGACCCTGCAGGTCATGATCCAGTCTTATGGCGCGGCGATGCCCCTCAACCAGCTCGCCACCATCCAGGCCCCTGACGCCAGGATGCTGGTGGTCAACCCCTGGGACAAGAGCACCCTCAACGACATTGAGCGCGCGATCGTCCAGGCATCCCTCGGTATCACCCCGAGCAACGACGGGCAGATCATCCGCCTCCCCATCCCGGCCCTCACCGCCGACCGGCGCCGCGATCTGGTCAAGCAGGTGCGCCAGATGGGCGAGGAGGGCAAGGTCCGGGTCCGCCACGTCCGGAGGGAGTACAACGAGCTGTTCAAGAACGGACAGAAGGACGGGGACATCTCCGAGGATGAGTCCCGCCGCCTGGTGGACAAGGTGCAGGTCTCCACCGACGACTACGTCGCGCTGATCGAGAAGATGGTCTCCGCCAAGGAAGCAGAGGTCCAGGAGGTCTGAGTACCGCCGGGCCGCGCGCCCAAAGGAGGAGCATGGCCTACGACGGCCCGGTGCCCCGGCACCTCGCGATCATCATGGACGGCAACGGGCGCTGGGCCCAGGCGCAGGGCCTCCCTAGGGAGCGCGGCCACGAGGCGGGCGCGGACTCTGTGCGCGAGATCCTGAGGATCTCGGGCGAGCTGGGCATCGAGGTGCTCACCCTGTACAGCTTCTCCACCGAGAACTGGAAGCGCCCGGTGGGCGAGGTGCGCGCGCTGATGGGCCTGCTGGAGCGCTATCTCTCCGAGGAGCGCGAGGAGCTGCGCCGGAACAACGTCCGGCTGCGGGCGATCGGGCAGATCGATCGACTCCCCCTCGCGGTGCGGCTGCTGCTCAAGGACGTCGGCCGCTACACGGCGGGAAACACCGGTATTCAGCTTGTGCTCGCCCTCTCCTACGGGGGACGACACGAGCTGGTAGAGGCGGCCAAGGCCCTCGCGCGCAGGGTGCAGCGGGGCGAGCTGAAGGTGGACGCCATCGATGAGGACGCGTTCGCCGGGCACCTCGCCACCGCGGGGCTGCCGGATCCCGATCTGCTGATCCGCACCTCGGGTGAGCACAGGCTGTCGAATTTCCTCCCCTGGCAGCTCGCCTACTCTGAGCTGTACGTCACCGACGTCCACTGGCCGGAATTCCGCCGTCCGCACCTGGAGGAGGCGCTCGCCTCCTACGGCAAGCGGGAGCGGCGCTTCGGGCAGACAGGGGCCCAGCTCCGGAGCAGCCCATGATCACCAGGGTGCTCGCGGCCCTGGTCGGGCTCGCGGTGGTGATCCCCGCCATCCTGTGGGGCGGACAGGCCGCGGTGCTGGCGCTGGCGGGGCTGGCGGTGGTAGTGGGCGCGGACGAGTACGTCCGGATGGCGACCCCAGACGACCGCGCGGGCGGGCTGGCGGTGGTGGGCGGCGGCGGGCTGGCCCTGTTCGCCACCCTGTCCCTCGCCCCTGTGGCGTGGCACGCCCCCCTCGGCGGGCTGCTGCTGGTGGCCGTGTTCCTAAACGGGGTGCTGCGTCCAGGGGCGGACCTCGCCGAGGCCGCAGCGCGGGTCGGGAAGCACGCGCTGGGGCTGGGGTGGGTGGGGGGCTTCCTCGCCTTTCTGCCGCTGCTGCGCGAGCTGGGGCTGGGGTGGGTCTTCCTGGCGCTGGTCATCCCCTGGCTCGGGGACACAGGTGGCTATTTCTCTGGCAGGGCCTTTGGGAAGCACAAGATGTACCCCAAGCTCAGCCCCAAGAAGACCTGGGAGGGGCTGGCGGGCGGCCTGACGCTCACCGTGGCGGGGGTGTTCGCGCTCCGCTACCTGGTGCTGGACGTGCTCAGCCCGGTGGACGCCGTGGTGCTGGGGCTGGTGTTGGGGGCGATGGCCGCCCTGGGCGACCTAGCGGAGTCGCTGCTCAAGCGTGCCTACGGGGTGAAGGACTCTGGGCGCTTCATGCCCGGTCACGGCGGGCTCCTCGACCGGATCGACTCGCTGCTGTTCGTGGCGCCGCTGCTCTACGCCTACGCTGTCCTCATCAAGGGCCTATAGGGGGGATTGTGGGCACTAGCCTCGTCGCAGGCCTCGCGATGTTCGTGGCGCTGGTGGTCGTCCACGAGTTCGGCCACTTCGTCGTCGCCAAGCTGTTTGGGATCGGCGTCCCGGTGTTCTCGATCGGGATGGGGCCCAAGGTCTACGGGGTAGAGTGGAGGGGCACGGAGTACCGCCTCTCTGCCCTGCCGCTGGGGGGCTACGTCCGGCTGGCTGGCGCCGATCCTTTCGGGGAGGAGGCGGTAGAGGAGGAGGTGGACCCCAGGCTGGATTTCATGCGCAGGCCGGTCTACCAGCGCCTGCTGGTGATGCTGGCGGGGCCTGCGTTCAACCTCGCGCTGCCCCTGGTGGTGTTCACCGGGGTGCTGATGCTGGGGGAGCCCCAGACCATCGCTCAGATCGGCTCAGTGCACGCTGGCAGCGCGAGCGAGGAGGCGGGCCTCCAGGCGGGGGACCTGATCCTCGAGGTGGACGGGGTGCCGGTTCACTTCTGGAGTGAGTGGATCGACGCGCTCGACACCCACAAGGGCCGGGCGGTGCCCCTCCGGATCGCGCGCGGGGGGGAGGAGCTACAGCTCACCCTGGGCGAGGGGGTGATCCGGGAGGGCGAGGCGGGGCACATCGATTTTGAGCACCTCGGCCTGTCGACCCAGTGGGTCTCCAGCAGGGTCGGGGTGGATGGGGCGGGGTCCGCGGCGGGCAGGGCCGGGATGATCACCGGCGACGCTGTCTCCTCGGTCGACGGGGTGGAGGTGAGCACCTGGGAGGCCCTGATGCGGGCTATGACCCCGGGCCAGCCCCACCAGCTGGAGTGGCTGCGGGCTGACAGAGAGGGCGGTATCACCGAGCACCAGGGGCGCATCGACCCCCCGCTGCTCTGGGCGCCCCGCCCACAGGATGGCCTCGCGAATCCTTGGGGGCTCGTCCCGGTGATGGTCTACGTCGGCCAGGTGATGCCGGGCAGCGCGGCGGCGGCCGCGGGAATTCTGCCAGACGATCGCCTGCTGGCGCTGGACGGCGCGCCGGTGATGGACTGGGCCAACATCACGATGAGCACGGCGGGAGCGGTGCAGGCGCGGGTGCTGACCCTGGTGCGCGACGACTCGCTGCTGGAGCAGCGGATCACCCCTCGCATGGAGCGGGAATTCCTGGGCGGAGAGGTCCGCTACCGGCCGATCATGGGGATCGCCCTCTACCCAGACGCCTTCGCGCCGCCGGTGATGGAGCACGGCTACTACGGGATCACCGAGGCGGTCCCCAGGGCCTTCGAGGAGAGCCGCTTCCTGTTCCAGCGCACCGTAGGGGTGCTGGGGCGACTGCTCACCGGCGAGGTCAAGCCGGCGGAGTCCCTGGGCGGCCCGATCGAGATCTTCCGCATCGCCGGGGAGGGGGCAGACCATGGGATCTACGCCTTCCTGCGCCTGATGGGCACCATCTCCATCTCGCTGGGGGTGGTGAACCTGCTCCCGGTGCCGGTGCTGGACGGGGGGCAGATCCTGTTCTACCTGGTCGAGGGGATCAGGGGCAGGCCGCTCTCGCTGGCCTTTCGCGAGCGGGTGCAGATGGTCGGGGTGCTGTTCCTGGTCGCGGTGATGCTCATGGTGATGGTCATCGACGTCAACCGTCTCTTCAGCGGAGGCTGATCGTGCGTATCGCGGCAATAGACACCACGGGCCCGGTGATCGGGGTGGCCCTGCTGGCGGAGGGGCGGGTGCTGGCGCGCTCGGAGCGGGTCCGCAAGGGCGCTGAGGCGCTGCTGATCCCCTGGCTCCAGGCCCTCTGCCAGCAGGCAGAGGTGCCCCTGGCCTCCCTCGACGGGGTGGCGGTGTCCCACGGCCCTGGCGCCTTTACCGGCCTGCGGGTCGGGCTGGCCACCGCAGCGGGGCTGGCGCAGGGGCTGGGGGTGCCGCTCTGGAGCACATCGTCCCTCGACAGCAGGGCGCGCAGGGTTCGGGGCGAGGGCCAGGTGCTGGCCCTGATCGACGCCCGCAAGGGCAAGGCCTACGCCGCGCTGTACGCCGCGGACGGGGCGCTGCTCCGGGGGCCCGCGGACCTGCCGCCTGTCGAGGCGATCGGGTGGGCCTCCGCCCCCTTCGTCGCCACCGGTGAGGGCGCGGCGCTGTGGCGCGAGCTGGTGGAGGGTGCGGGCGGCGTCGTCGCGGATGACGCCGCCGATCCGGCGGTGGACGCGCTGGCCCTGATGGGCGAAGTGGCGATAGCTGCGGGGCTCGGGCGCGAGCCGCACGCGGTGACGCCGGTCTACCTTAGAGAGCCAGACGCCAAGCCCCCCGCGGCCGCGTCGGTCTAGGAGCTGCAGATGGAACTGGTCGTTGGTGTGGCGGGCGCGACTGGCGCCCTGGGCAAGGAGCTGATCGAGCTGCTGGATGGTGCCTCCTGGCGCCCTGCGGAGCTGCGTCCCCTCGCGAGCCCCGCCAGCAAGGTGCCCTTCGTGGACTACGGCGAGCATCAGATTGCGGTGGACAACCTCGACGATCAGGTGGTGGGCGAGCTGGACGCGCTGTTCCTGGTGACCCCTCCGGGGATCGCCGCAGGGGTGGGCGCCACCGCGGTGCACGAGGGGGTGGTCACCATCGACCTCTCCGGCGCGCTGGGGGGGGATCTGCCGCTGGTGGACCCTGTGCTGCTCCCCAGGTCGATGGAGGACGCGATGCAGCGCGGGGGGGCGGTGCTCCCCGGGGCGCCGGCACTGGCGCTGAGCAGGGTGCTGGGCGCCTTGAAGCGCGAGCTGTCCATCACCGGGTGGGACGCTGTGGTGAACCTGCCCGCCTCGCACTGGGGCAGGGACGGGCTGGAGGAGCTGTCCAACCAGGTGATCGCCCTCTTCAACCAGGGCACGCCCACCCGCAAGAAGTTCCCCACGGGGTTGGCCTTCGACCTCATCCCCCAGGTGGGCGAGGCGGAGGAGGACGGGCACAGCAGCGAGGAGCTGGCGGTGCTGGGGCAGGTGCGGGCCCTCAGCGGGGTAGGGGGCGGCGACGTGACCCTGGTGGGGGTGCCGGTGTTCTCAGGCATGTCGGGGGTGATCCGCGTCCAGGTGAAGGGCTCGCCCGCGCTGGAGCAGGTGCGCGGGCTGCTCGCGGCGGGTCAGCTGCACCTCCCGCCCTCGGGGCGCGCGCGTCACATCCCCCACCCCAGGTCGGTGGACGGGCGTGAGGACCTGAGCGTGGGCAGGGTGCGGGTCTCCGAGGGCGAGATCCACCTGTGGTTCGCCTTGGACAACCTGCGGGTGATGGCGGCCCTGGCGGTGGGCGTCTGTGGGATGCTGGTCCGCGGAGAGCGCTGACAGCCTGTCGCGGCGCACGGCGGGCGCGGCGGTCGCCGCGACAACTTGTCGAGGTGAGGGGTGGCGCCGGCATCCAGCGGTGCGAACAGATGGGAAACACCGCGCTTATCGCGGGGGTGTTGGCCCCTGGCCCAGTGATTGCATAAGGTCAACAGAAAGGAGGTCCGATGATCCTGCTGTGGGTCTCTGTGGCCCTTGCCGCGATGCCAGACAAGAACCCCGCCACCTACGCATGGGCCGATCCGCCCAAGGATCTGGTGCTGTCCGCGGACGGGTCGCTGATCGCGGCGGTGAGCGAGGCGGGGGCGATCCGGCTGGTGTCGGTGGACACCTGGCGGACGGCCACCTCGACGGTGTGCGACGCCTCGTCCGTGGTGCTCGGCGACGGCGGTGAGGTCTGGGTGGGGTGCAAGGACGGCTCAGTCCACCAGCTCGCCTGGGACGGCGCCGCGCTCAGCCCTGCCACCGACAGCACCTCTGGCGACGCCCTCTCCTGGGAGCTCAGCGAGGGGGAGCTGCTCGCCCTGTTCCAGCAGGGGGACGAACTCTACGCGCTGGCCGATGAGGACAGCGATCTCGTCGCCCACTCGGTGGACCCCGCGACCGGCGCGGTGGACGGGGCCGGCTATCCCTTCACCCTGGTCTACGACGGCTACGTGGACGCGGCGGCCCTTGGGCAGCGGATGGTCATCGCCCACGGGGCGGACGACATCTCCTCCTTCTCCTGGGCGGGCGGCGGCGCGATCTCCTCCACGCAGCGCCTGGGGGTGAGCCTGGAGGACATCGCCGCGACCACCAGGGAGTCCATCCTGGGGGTCGACAAGGATGGCTTCGTGGTGGAGTACCTCCTGTCGTCCTCTACCTGGATGATCCACTTCAACACCCTCGACGAGCCCACCGCGGTCGACGCGCTCTCCCTCACCAGCGAGGAGCGGCTCTACGTCGGCGACGGGACCTCGCTCAAGGTCTGGAGCTACGGCTCCGGGACCATGTCCGCCGATGCCCCCGACGCAGAGGTGTCCATCTCCGACACCCTCGCCGAGATCGCCGCCGGCGAGGACTACGCGTGGGCCACCACCACAGGCGGTGATCTGCTGGTCTTCACCGACCTGCCCTGGGTCTCCGAGGTGGAGGCCTTCCCCGCCACGGTGGGGGAGGGCGACGAGGTGGTGCTGAGCTTCACCTCGGACGTGGAGGGGGAGTACGCGGTCCACCTGGGCGGCGATCGGACCGGAAGCGGCGCGGTGATCGCGACGGGCACCGCGTCGGTGGGCGCGCAGCAGGTGCAGCTCACCGCGGGCAGTGACTGGCCGGAGGGGGCGCTGGAGCTCGTGGTGCTGGTCGACGATGGCGCGGGCACCGGCCACGGCCTCGCCTCCGTGCTGGTGGACAATCCCCCCGGTGCGCCCAGCCTTGACGCCGGGAGCCTCAGCTTCTCTTCGGGGGCGCTGATCCTGAGCTTCGAAGGCATAGTGGACGCGGACCTCGATCACTACACGGTCTACCTGAGCACCACCCCCTTCACCGGGGAGGAGTGGCCCTCTGGCGGCCCTGCCTTTGACGGTGCCGATGAGATCGAGGCGCCAGTGACCGTCACCGCCGCTGGCGGCGAGTCGGTCTACCTGCGGCTGGAGCCGCTCACCGACGGTGTGACCTACTACCTCGGGGTGAGGGCCACAGACGCCGGCGGGCTGGAGGGGCCGATGTCAGTGGTTGTGGAAGGGACGCCGCGCCCGGCATATGGAGCGGCGGAGATCAGCGGGGAGCAGGGTGGCGCCCCGGAGTGTGGACCCGGACTTGGAGGAAGCATGGGGTGGCTCGCGTTGTTCGGCGGTCTGGTGGCGGTGCGCAGGCGTCGCTCCCTCGCCGTGGCCGGGGGCCTGCTGCTGGCGGGCACCGCCGGGGCCAAGGACTACACGCCGACGGTGGGCAACCTGGAGCTGCGCTACGGCCCGGTCCAGTTCGATCAGGTGCCGGACCCTGTCTCCGGTGAGCTGGTGGAGAACCCCATCGACTCGGTCTACAACGAGCGCAGCCCCAACGTGCTCCAGGTGGAGGTGGGGCCCCAGCTCTTCCGGGTGCTGGAGGTGGACGTGGGCTTCGGCTTCCTCCAGCAGCTCGCGTGGAAGATGGACGAGGCCGGCGCCAGGTCTGGCGATCGCACCATGCTCACCTCCTGGCCGCTCTCGGTCTCAGGGACCCTGCGCCTGCAGTTCTGGGACGAGCAGGTGGCGGTGCCCTTCGCCAGCTATGGCTACGACTACCTGCTGTGGGACGAGCGCTGGGACGACGGCGCGGGTGGAAAGGACCGCCTGCACGGCGCCAAGGTGGGCCAGCACTGGGCGGTGGGGGGAAACCTCCTCCTCGACACCTTCGCCAGGGCGAGGGCGAGCACCCTGGAGTCTCAGACGGGGGTCAACGACACCTTCGTCGTGGTGGAGTACCGGCGCCAGGACATCGGGGACGGCGAGGGGCTGGTGTTCTCGGGTGACATGGTCACCGCCGGGCTCAAGCTCGACTTCTAGGGCGGCGTGGACGAGGAGATCGCGTGGGTGAGACGCGCTGGAAGCTGACGCTGGAGTACGACGGGACCGACTTCCACGGCTGGTCCATTCAGCCCAACGGCCGGACCGTGCAGGGTGAGCTGGAGGTGGCGCTCGCCCAGCTGCTCCGCCATGAGGTCCAGGTCGCCGGGTCCGGCCGGACCGACGCGGGGGTGCACGCCGCGGGACAGGTGGCCGCCTTCACCACCAGCGCGGAGCGCACCCCGGACAACATCCTCCGGGGGCTCAACGCCATGCTCCCCGGTGATCTGGCGGTGGTGCGCGCAGAGCGGGTCCACCTGGGCTTCGACCCCAGACACGACGCCAAGGTGAAGCACTACAGGTATCGCTGGCTGGATCGACAGGCCCGATCCCCGCTCCGCCGCCGCGACGCCTGGTGGGTGCGGGACCCCCTCGACGTGGAGGCGATGCAGGCCGCGGTGCAGCCCCTGATGGGCACCCACGACTTCTCGTCCTTCCGCGCCGCGGGCTGTGACGCGGCGCACCCTGTTCGCACCGTGCAGCGCCTGGCGGTGAGTCGGCGGGGGGGGGAGGTCCACCTGGACGCACACGGGCACGGCTTCCTCCGCTACATGGTGCGGAACATCGCCGGCAGCCTGTGGGTGATCGGCCTCCGCCGCAGGCCGCCGGAGTGGCTCGCCGAGGTGCTCGCCGCCAGAGATCGCGGGGTGGCCGCGCGCACCGCCCCCGCGCTGGGGCTGACCCTGCTCTCGGTCCAGTACGGTGAGGAGCGCGAGGGTCCACAGGGCGAGGACCACACCTCGGCGCGCTGAGTGATCCTCTCGCGCCGGTACATGCCCGCTACCCAGGGCGTGGGCAGCGCCGCCCGCTGCGCCCAGCAGCACCCCGGCGAGACTGGCCACTGAGCAGGGGTCGCCAGGCGCCAGGCCGAGGAAGGCGCCATGAGCGCGGGTGAGGGACCTGGGAGCTCCAGGCGCAGAGACAGAGCCGCCCGCCTGCCGCTCGGGCCCAAGCCCGGCGGGGCGGGACGCGGCCTCACGCCCCGAGGTCCCAAAAAAAACCCCGCGACGCCGCCGCCGCAGGGAGCCACGCGCGCGCGCCTCGCGGAGGCCCGCGCTCGCTGGAGGAGGCTAGTCCTCGTACTCGTCGAACATCTCGTCGTCCTCGTTCTCCTCGTCGTCCCCCTCGTCCGAGGTGGGATCGTCGAACTCGGGCTCAGAGTCGTCGACGGCGACGCGAGGCCCACCAGAGAGCAGGGCGCGGATGTCCCGCACCGGCGCCTCGCGCTGATCCGTTCCGCACTCGGGGCAGAGGGGTTCAGGGCGGTTCAGATCGTAGAACTTGGTCCCGCAGGTGAAACACGTATAGCGGGTGCCGAGCATGGACTTGTCGAGCATGTCCTCTCCATAGGAAGCGGACTCGCAAACTACCACGGCCGGGGCGCACGTCAAGCGTCGTTCAGGTTATCCTGCCGTCTACCCGTGGAGGCCCCTTTGAGCGCACGCCCCATTCTGTACCTCCTCGCCCTCGCCGCCTGTGATCCCGGCGCACAGCAGGGTGATCTCGTCTCCAGCGACCAGCGCGTCGACATGGCCGGCCCGGACGACGAGAAGGACGCGTCGGGTACCGAGATGTGCAACACGCCAGCGGGCTACGTCTATGTGGTGTGGTCTGACGATCGCGACGGGACGCCCGCGGTGTGGCTGAACCGCTCCACCGACGCGGGGCGCAGCTGGATGCCGGCGGCGGTGCAGGTCAGCCACGGGCAGGGCGCGGCGGTCAACCCGGACGTCGCCTGCGTGAACGACTCGGTCTACGTGGTGTGGGAGGACGACCGGGACGGCGAGCTGGAGAACCACAACATCTACTACAACGTGTCCGCCGATCGCGGGCAGACCTGGTCCGCCCAGGACGTGGCCCTCGACGACGACGAGGACGGGAAGGCGATGAGCCTCGGCCCGCAGATCGCCGCGGCGGGGACCCAGGTGCACATCGCCTGGTATGACGCGGTGAACGGTGCCTACGACATCCTGGTGGCCTCCTCCACCGATCAGGGTCTCAGCTTCGCTGCGCCAGTGCGGGTGGACTCGGACGTGGCGGGTGAGGCCTACTCCGCCAGCCCTCAGATCGCGATCGACGGGATGAGCCACGTCTATGTGGCCTGGGAGGACTCCCGCAGGGGCCTCTCGGATGTGTATTTCGCGGTCTCGGCGGACGCCGGGCGCACCTACTCCCAGGACAAGCGCCTGGACGGCGGTGACGACGCAGGGAGCCACAACAGCTTCGCGCCCAGGCTGGCAGCCGCCGACGGCCAGGTCTACGTGGTGTGGCACGATGAGCGCAACGGCGCGGGGCGCGACGTGTTCCTGAACTGGTCGGGCGACCACGGCGTGAGCTGGCAGGGCGAGGCCACCCGCGTGGACAGCGACGGCGCCGGCTTCTTCGATAGCCTGTACCCCGACCTCGCGATCGGGGCAGGTGTCGCCCACATCGCCTGGGAGGACGCCCGTTCAGCGGGCTACGACATCTACTACCGCCGGGTGGTTGACGGGGTCCCCGATGCGCCGGAGGTCCGCCTGGACACCGATGGCGCCGGGTTCGGTCAGTCGCTTCACCCCAAGGTCGCCGTGGGGGAGGCCAACCTCGTCGTCGCCTGGCAGGACCGGCGCGACGACGCGGGCGGCTACGGCTACAACGACCTCTACTACAACTTCTCCGAGGACATGGGGCTGACCTGGTCGCGCGACGATCTCCGGGTGGACAACATCGAGGAGGGAACCAGCTACGCGGTGGAGCTGAACGTGGGGCTGCACCGCGGCGAGCTGCTCGCCGCCTGGACAGACGGCAGGAGGGGGAACGCCGACGTCTATTTCCACCACCTCCAGGTGGGCGAGGCGGCCAGCTATGTGGTGGCCGGTGAGTGACAGCCTGTGGCCTGAGGGGCGTCGGCTCCCCGCCTCGGCGTCTTTCGCGCCCTCTGTTGGGGGGATCTCCCCGCGGACTGTGCGGCAGCCTGTTGACAGCCTGACCCCCTCACAATAATCCACGGCGGTCCACGGGCCCCGCCGTGTCTCATCTCTCTTCGGTCGGACGAACCGCCCGGTCGAATACGAACCTCCTTTCACCGAGTGAAACCATGAACACCTACTCCGCCAAGCCGGGCGAGGTCGAGCGTCACTGGTACGTTGTCGATGCTTCCGAGTTCGAGCTGGGACGCCTGGCGACCCGGATCGCGACGGTCCTCCGCGGCAAGCACAAGACGGTCTTTACCCCTCACGTTGACACCGGCGATTTCGTCATCGTCGTCAACGCGTCCAAGGTCAAGCTGACCGGCCGCAAGCTCGCCCAGAAGAACTACTACGCCTACACTGGCTACGCGGGTGGGTTGAAGGTCACGGACGCGGCGACCGTTCGCGAGAAGGATCCCGAGCGTATGCTGGTGCACGCGGTCAAGGGCATGCTGCCCAAGAACCGCCTCTCCCGTGAGCTCATCAAGAAGCTCAAGGTCTATGGCGGCGAGGATCACCCCCACGTCGCACAGAACCCCCAGCCCTTCCCTAACGTGCTGTAGAGGATACGATGGCTTACGATACTGCCCAGTCTAACGGCACCGGACGGCGCAAGACCTCCGTGGCGCGTGTCTACCTCCGCCCCGGCAACGGCCGCTTCATCGTCAACAAGCGCGATCTCGGCGAGTACTTCCCCCGGAAGATCCTCGTCCGTGACCTGCTGCAGCCCCTCACGATCCTCAACGTGCTCGACAGCTACGATGTGATCGCGAACGTGCGCGGCGGCGGCACCACCGGCCAGGCCGGCGCCATCCGCCTTGGCCTCGCCCGGGCGCTGGTGAAGATCAGCCTCAAGAACCGCGCGCCCCTCAAGGTCGCCGGCATGCTCACCCGCGACGCCCGCAAGGTGGAGCGCAAGAAGTACGGCCAGCCCGGCGCCCGCCGCAGGTTCCAGTTCTCCAAGCGCTAGTCGCCCGGAGAGAGGACACAGGCCGCCGCGGCTCCTCGGAGCGCGGCGGCCTCTCTTTTTTTGTGGAGACCGCGTGTCCAGCGCCGTGATCATCCCCGCCCGGTTCGACGCCACCCGGCTCCCCGGGAAGCCCCTCGCCGAGCTGGGGGGGGTGCCCATGGTCGAGCGGGTGCGGCGTCAGGCCTCCCTCGCCCGGGGAATCGGGGGGGTCTGGGTGGCCACCGATGATCCCCGCATCGCGCAGGTGATCGTCGCGGGCGGGGGGGCGGTGATCCGGACCGGGCCGCACCCCTCCGGCACCGATCGGGTGGCCGAGGCGGCGGAGTCCCTGTCGGCGCGGTGGATCCTCAACGTGCAGGGGGACATGCCCCTCCTCGATCCGACCTATGTCGAGGCGGTGCTCGCGCGGCTCCAAGCCGGCGCCCCGATCGCCACCCTGGCCTGGCGGCTGAGCGGGGATCCCGCGGATCCCAGCCAGGTGAAGGTGGTGTGCGACGGTGCCGGCAGGGCCCTGTATTTCTCGCGCGCGCCGGTCCCCCACGGCGGTCCCTGGCGGGTCCACGTGGGCATCTACGGCTTCCAGCGCGAGGTGCTGCGGGAGGTCGCGCGGCTGCCGGTCCACCCGCTGGAGCGATCTGAGCGGCTGGAGCAGCTGCGGTGGCTCGCGGCGGGCTATGAGATCCGGGTGGATGAGGTGCCGGTGGCGGTCGAGTCGGTCGACACCCCCGCGCAGCTCCAGGCGCTCAGGGAGCGGATGTCCCGCTAGGAGGAAGAATGCGCAGCAAGCTGATCTTTATCACCGGCGGGGTGCTCTCGGCGCTGGGGAAGGGGCTCTCTGGTGCGGCGCTGGGCGCGCTGCTGGAGTCGCGCGGGCTGAAGGTGGTCAACGTGAAGATGGACCCGTACATCAACGTGGATCCCGGCACCATGTCCCCCATCCAGCACGGAGAGGTGTTCGTCACCGATGACGGGGCCGAGACCGACCTGGATCTGGGCCACTACGAGCGCTTCACCTCCACCAGGATGCGGCAGGCCTACAATTTCACCACCGGGTCGGTGTACCAGGCGGTGATCGAGGACGAGCGGCGCGGGGCCTACCTGGGCCGGACGGTGCAGGTGATCCCGCACATCACCGACGAGATCAAGCGCAGGATCCTCGCCGCGGTGGGGGGCTTTGACGTGGCGATCATCGAGGTGGGCGGCACGGTGGGTGACATCGAGGCGCTGCCCTTCCTGGAGGCGATCCGCCAGCTCCGCACCGACGTGGGGCCGGAGCACGTGCTGTTCATCCACCTCACGCTGGTGCCGTACATCGCTACCGCCGGCGAGCTGAAGACCAAGCCGACTCAGCACTCGGTTCGGGAGCTCAACCAGGTGGGCATCCAGCCGGACATGATCTTCTGTCGCTCGGACCGGCCGGTGCCCCGGGACGTGAAGCGGAAGATCGGCGCCTTCTGCAACACCTCGGAGCGAGACGTGATCTCTCTGGAGGACGTGGCCCACATCTACGAGCTGCCCCTCAAGCTCCACGAGCAGGGGGTGGACGAGCGGGTGTTCGAGCGCCTGGGCATGTGGGCGCCCTCCCCAGTGCTGGACGCGTGGGAGGAGCTGGTGGCGCGCCTCCACAACCCCCATGGGGTCGTCCGCATCGGTGTGGTCGGGAAATACGTGGACTTCACCGACACGTACAAGAGCCTGTATGAGGCGCTCACCCACGGCGGGGTGGCGAGCGGGGTGCGGGTCGAGAAGGTGCTGGTGGACTCTGAGACCCTCAACACCCCCGAGGCGGTGGAGGCTGCCCTGCGGGGGGTGGACGGGGTGCTGGTCCCGGGGGGCTTCGGCGCGCGCGGCACAGAGGGCAAGATCCGCGCGATCCAGTGGGCGCGCGAGGAGCGGATCCCGTTCTTTGGGATCTGCCTGGGGATGCAGCTTGCGGTGGTCGAATTTGCCCGGGACGCGCTGGGGCTGGTGGGGGCCAACTCCACCGAGTTTGACGCCGACACCCCCCACCCGGTGATCGCCCTCCTCGATGAGCAGGAGGGGGTGGAGGCCAAGGGGGGCACGATGCGCCTGGGGGCCTTCCCCGCCCTGCTGGCGGAGGGCAGCCGCGCCGCGAGGTCCTATGGCGCGGTCGCCGTCGAGGAGCGGCACAGGCACCGCTACGAGCTCAACCCGGCCTTCAAGGCGGCGCTAGAGGCTGGTGGGCTGCGCATCACCGGCAGCTCTCCCGACGGAGCGCTGGCCGAGGTGGTCGAGGTGGAGGATCACCCGTGGTTCCTCGGCTGCCAGTACCACCCTGAGTTCAAGAGCAGGCCCCTGGAGCCCCACCCCCTCTTCGTGTCCTTCATCCGGGCGGCGCTGGAATGCCAGCGCTCGCGCTAGCGCTCCTCTGGGGCGCCGCCGCCTGGTCGCAGGACCTGGTGGAGGGGCTGCGCGTGGAGGTTGGGGAGACCCGCGTCTCGGTGGGCTCGGCCCAGCTCCAGGCGGGCGGCCTGGGACAGGGGCAGGGGGCGAGCGCCGTGGTGGAGGGCCTCGTGCCGCTCTCGATCCAGGGGGAGCGCAGCAGCTGGAGCCTGGGGACCGGTGAGGTGGTGTTCGAGGGGGCGGTGCGGGTGGAGCGGGGCCCCCTGAGCCTCAGGTGCGACCGCCTCACCGTCCGGCTGGAGGGTGGCAGGTTGCGGGAGGCGGTCGCCGAGGGCGCGGTGCGAGCGGAGGAGGGCGCTCGCCGGGTGCAGGGGACGCGGGCGACGCTGGCTGAGGGGGTGCTCACCCTGGAGGGCGCTCCTCAGCTAGAGGAGGGCGCGAGCCGCCTCACCGGGGAGCGGATCCTGCTGTGGCTGGATGAGGATCGGGCGGAGTGCGAGCGGTGCCGGCTCGTGACGACGTTAGGGCCGGCAGCGCCTTGATCCTGGAGGCGCGGGGCCTTGGTCTTCGGCGCGGGGACCGCTGGATCCTGGAGGCGCTGAGCCTGGAGGTGGCCCGGGGGAAGGTGGTGGGGCTGCTCGGTCCCAACGGGGCGGGGAAGAGCACCGCCTTTGGGCTGTTGGCGGGGCTCTCTCGCGCCGACGCCGGCGAGGTGAGGCTCGACGGGGCGCGGGTGTGCGGGTGGCCCCTGCACCGCCGGGCCGGGGCGGGGCTGGGCTACCTGCCGCAGGGCCCCAGCCTCTTCCCCCGCCTGTCGGTGAACGACAACCTGCGCCTCGCCGAGGCCGACGCGGGGCGGGTCGCGGCGGCGCTGGAGGCGGCGGGCCTGGGGGCGCTGGGGCGCCGCAGCGCGTCCACACTCTCCGGGGGAGAGCGTCGGAGGGTGGAGCTGGTGCGCGCCCTGCTCCTCCACCCGAGGGTGCTGCTCCTCGATGAACCCTGGGCGGGGGTCGACCCGATGCACGTGGCGGCGCTCCGGGCGCAGATCCGGGCTTTTGCCGAGGCCGGCGGTGGGGTGCTGCTCACCGATCACGCGGTGCGCGAGGCGCTGGAGCTGGCGGACGAGGTGCTGCTCCTCGACCGGGGGAGGGTGCTGGTGCGGGGGACCCCCGCCGAGGTCGCGAGCCACAGGGGGGCGCGCTCCGCCTTCCTGGGAGAGGACTTCTGAGGGCGATGGCGCCGTGAATCTCGCCCTCGCGGGGCTGATATCGTCGGGGGCTGGCTCGGCCCTCGGAAAGGGCTTTACTCTCACCGTGGCCGGTCTATAATGAACCGAGTCCAACGATTTTGCGAAAACGCAACTTGAACGCGGGGAACGCTATTCTTATGCCGGCACAGGAAGCGGGGGAGGGCGCATGGGCCTGGATCTGAGGCAGGACCTCCGCGTCAGCCAGAACCTCGTGATGACGCCCATGCTGCAGCTGGGGGTGAAGCTGCTCCAGTTCAACCACCTGGAGCTCACCGAGCACGTGGAGCAGACGCTGCTGGAGAACCCCCTGCTGGAGAAGGTCGAGAACACCGACGGCCGAGAGACCACCGCCCAGGAGCGCTCGCTGGAGGAGGGGATCCGCTCGGTGGAGCGGGACAGGGACGAGCAGCTCAACGGGCAGGGCGAGGGCTCCTACCTGATGAACCTCGCGGAGGAGCGCTCCGAGTACCGCGCCCACCAGCACGAGAGCGGCGGCACCATCCACGACGACCTCCCGCCGATCGAGACCAACCTCACCTGTGGGCTGACGCTGGCCGAGCACCTGCTGAGCCAGGTGGGGATGCTGGAGCTGACCGGAGTGGAGCGCGCGGTGCTGGAGGCGGTGGTCCACAGCCTCGACGACCGCGGCTATCTGGCCGATGGCATCGATGAAATCGTCGACGGATCAGGGGCTGACGCCACCCTGGTCGAGCTGATGCGCCAGGAGGTGATGGAGCTGGACCCCATCGGCTGCGGCGCGCTGGATCTCGCGGACTGTCTGGCGCACCAGGCCAGGCACCACTACCCCGAAGACGAGCTGTTCCCCGAGCTGATCGCGCGCCACCTCACCAACCTGGAGAAGCGCAACTACGCCGCCATCGGGCGCGATCTGGAGATCGAGCTGGAGGACGTGATCGAGTATCACAAGATGCTCCAGCACTTCGACCCCCACCCCGGGATGGCCCACTCGATAGACGCTCCGCGGTACATACTCCCCGATGTCTTCCTGGTGCGCGACGACGGGGAGTGGCGGGTGCTGCTCAACGAGAGCGGCCTCCCCGAGCTGAAGGTCAGCGCCGCCTACCGCGAGATCCTCGCCAGGGGCTCCCGCGACGACCGCGCCTACCTGGAGGAGAAGAGCCGGAGCGCCGAGTTCTACATTCGCTCCATCCACAGGCGGCGCCGCACCATCCAGCTGGTGATGGAGAGCATCCTCCGGCTGCAGGCCGACTTCTTCGTGGCGGGTGATCCCGAGCGCCTGCGCCCGATGGTGCTTCAGGACGTGGCCGACGACGTGCACGCTCACATCCTGATCGACCACTACCACGCGATGGCCGAGCTCGCGGATCGCGATCCCTACTCGGAGGAGCCCGAGGCCCCAGGGCCGATGCACATGAGCACCGTGTCGCGCGTCACCAGCAACAAGTTCGTGGACACCCCGTTCGGGATCTTTGAGCTGAAATATTTCTTTACCGCAAAAGTTCGGCAGAGCTCGGGCGAAGATGTGTCTGCACAGGCGATCAAATCCCGCATTCGTGACATCGTGAAGGATGAAGACGCAACAAAGCCGCTGTCGGATCAGGCCATCGCCAATATCCTCAAGGAGGAAGGTACCCGCGTCGCCAGGCGCACCGTCGCGAAGTACCGCGAGGCACTGGGCATCCTGCCCTCTGCCACGCGGAAGCAGCTCTTCTAGACCCACCAACTGATGGAGTTTCGATGAATTTCGAGGTTTCGTTCCGCAATCTTCAGGCCAGGGATGAGGTCCGTGAGAGGGCCAACGTGCTGTTTGGGAAGCTCCACCGCTTCCTCGACCCCGCCGCCGAAGGAGCCCTCACCCTCGCCGTGGAGCACGGGCAGGTCCTGGCTGAGGCCGTCCTCACCTCCCGCGGCGCGACCTACAAGGTGGCCGAGGAGGACGGCGATCTGCGCACCGCGATGGACAAGGCCTTCCACACCCTGGAGGCGCAGCTGCGCCGCGCCAAGGAGCGCCGCCTTGAGGGGCGTCGCCCCTCGGATGAGGACGAGGTCGAGTAAGCGCTCGCCCCCAGTGGACACCCCTCCACCCCGCCCCGGTCTCCGTGGCGGGGTGTGTCATTTTCTGGCAGGGGAGCGGTGGTGATCGGCTGACCCGCGGCATCCAGCGGGGCTGGGTGGGACCGGTGAGGCTGGGCCGCGGCGTCGACGGGCCGCTGAGGGGCATGGAGCCGAGGCTGCCGCGGGGCAGCCCCTCATCCCGGCGCGTCGCTGGACAGGGCACAGCGAGCCTGGAATCACGCCCCCCAGGGGCCGCGCTCCCACAGCCGCGGGGCTCATTCCCCGGCTCCGCTTGACACGCTCCGAAACCTCGGTGATAGGGCGACGTCGAACCCCAGGTCCCGGCGGCGCAAGCCCGGTCCCGGCAGAGGAGTCTCCATCATGGCGCTGAAGAATTACCTGTTCACCTCCGAGTCCGTGACCGAAGGCCATCCAGACAAGCTCTGTGACAAGGTCTCTGACGCGGTGCTCGACGCCCACCTCGCGGGCGATCCCATGGCCCGGGTGGCCTGTGAGACCTCGGTCAAGACCGGCATGGTGCTCCTGGCCGGCGAGATCACCTCCAAGACCACCGTCGACTACCACGCGCTGGTGCGGGAGACGATCCGCGAGATCGGGTACACCCACACCGACATGGGCTTTGACGCCAACACCTGCGCGGTGCTGGTGGCCCTCGAGCAGCAGAGCCCGGACATCTCCCAGGGCGTCACCGAGGGGCAGGGGCTCTACGCCGAGCAGGGCGCGGGCGACCAGGGGATGATGTTCGGCTACGCCTGTGACGAGACCTCCGCCCTGATGCCGATGAGCATCTTCTACTCCCACCGCCTCACCGAGCGCCTCTCGGCGGTCCGCCGGGACGGGAGCCTCCCTTGGCTGCGTCCGGACGGCAAGAGCCAGGTGACGGTGGAGTATCGCGACGGGCGCCCCGCCAGGGTCGACACCGTGGTGCTCTCCACCCAGCACGCGGAGGAGATCAGCCACGCGGATCTCAGCGAGGCGATCCTTGAGGAGGTCATCCGCAAGACCATCCCGGCCCACCTGCTGGACGCCAAGACCCGCTTCTATGTGAACCCCACCGGCCGCTTTGTCATCGGCGGCCCGATGGGCGACGCGGGCCTCACCGGCCGCAAGATCATCGTCGACACCTACGGTGGCCACGGCTCGCACGGCGGCGGCGCCTTCTCGGGCAAGGATCCCACCAAGGTGGACCGCTCCGCCGCCTACATGGGCCGCTACGTCGCCAAGAACATCGTCGCGGCCGGCCTCGCCGAGCGCGTCCTGGTGCAGCTCGCCTACGCGATCGGCGTCGCGGAGCCCGTGTCGGTGATGGTGGACACCTACGGCACCGGCACGGTGGACGAGGAGCTGCTGGTCAAGGCGGTGCGCGAGGTGTTCCCCCTCAAGCCCGCGGGGCTCATCGAGCACCTGGGCCTGCGCGCCCCCATCTACAGCCCCACCGCCGCCCACGGGCATTTCGGTCGCGACCTCTTCCCCTGGGAGAAGACCGACAGGGTCGAGGCGCTCAAGGGCGCCCTGCGCTAGCGCTCCCCGCGGAAGGCTCCGATCGAACCCCGGCCCCGCGCCGGGGTTTTTTTGGCCGGCCCTCCTGCGGCTCTCGGCTTGATTTCCCCTCCCAGAACGCTATCAGGGGCCCTTGCTCCGGCACGCCGCATGAGGTTTCTCTCATACGGATGAGGGCGGAGCGGCACCTGGTACACTAGGAGCTGGGATGAAGATCCACGAGTATCAAGCCAAATCCATCCTGCGCCGGTTCGGCGTGGCAGTCCCCGAGGGACACGCGGCCAAGACCCCTGACGAGGCGGTCGCTGCCGCCGAGAAGCTTGGGGGAAAGATCTGGGTCGTGAAGTCCCAGATCCACGCTGGTGGGCGCGGCAAGGGCCGCATCGTCGGTGAAGTGGACGAGGCGGCTATCGCCCTCGCCGCGCAGGGCAAGCCCCTGGCCGGCCCCGGCGGCGTGCGCCTGGCGCGGTCCCTCGACGAGGTCCGCGAGGCAGCCACCGCGATGCTGGGCAACACCCTCGTCACCAAGCAGACCGGGATCGAGGGCAAGACCGTCGGGACCATCTACGTCGAGGGCGGTGTCGATATCGCCTCCGAGCTCTACCTGGCGGTGCTCCTCGACCGCGGCACGGGCAAGGTGCTCCTGATGGGCTCCGCTGAGGGCGGCACCGAGATCGAGGAGGTGGCCGAGAAGAGCCCCGAGGCGATCAAGAAGGTGTGGGTCGACGTGTCCACCGGCATGGGCGCCTGGCAGGCCCGCGAGCTGGCCTTCCAGCTCGGCATGAAGGGAAAGACCGTCAACAAGGCGGTCGGCTTCATGCAGGCCCTCTACAAGGCGTACATGGAGATGGACGCCTCGATGCTCGAGATCAACCCCCTCGTCATCACCGGTGCGGGCGACATCATCGCCCTCGACGCCAAGATGACCTTCGACGACAACGCCCTCTACCGGCACAAGGACGTGCTGGGGATGCGCGACCTCGCCGAGGAGGACGCCACCGAGGTGGAGGCGGCAGAGTACGGCCTCAACTTCATCAAGCTCGACGGCAACATCGGCTGCCTCGTCAACGGCGCCGGCCTGGCCATGTCCACCATGGACATCATCCAGTTCAAGGGCGGCTCCCCCGCCAACTTCCTCGACGTGGGTGGCGGAGCGACCCAGGAGGCGGTGGCCAAGGCCTTCCGGCTCATCACCGCGGATCCCAACGTGAAGGGGATCCTGGTCAACATCTTCGGCGGCATCATGAAGTGCGACGTGATCGCCCTGGGCGTGATCGCGGCGGTCAAGGAGGTCGGCCTGGAGGTCCCCCTGGTCGTCCGCCTCGCCGGCACCAACGTCGAGCTGGGCAAGGAGCTCCTCGCGAACTCCGGGCTCAACCTGATCCCCGCCAACACCCTCGACGAAGCCGCGGACGCCATTGTCGCCGCGGTCGCCAAGGCCTAGGGAGCTACCAGATGGCTATTCTCGTCAACAGCGACACCAAGCTGATCGTCCAGGGCATCACCGGGAACTCCGGCGCCTTCCACGCCCGGCAGTGCCTCGAGTACGGCACCAACCTCGTCGGCGGCGTGGTCCCCGGCAAGGGCGGCCAGACCTTCGAGGACACCGACATTCCCATCTTCAACACCGTGAAGGAGGCGGTGGAGGCCACTGGCGCCAACACCTCGATGATCATGGTGCCCCCTCCCTTCGCGGCGGACGGCATCATGGAGGCGGTGGACGCGGGCCTCGACCTGGCGGTGGCGATCACCGAGGGCATCCCCGTCAACGACATGGTGAAGGTGGCCAAGTACATGGAGGGCAAGAAGACCCGCCTGATCGGCCCCAACTGCCCCGGCGTGATCACCCCGGGCCAGGCCAAGGTGGGGATCCTCCCCGGCCACATCCACATGCCCGGCACGATCGGCGTGCTCTCCCGCTCCGGCACCCTCACCTACGAGGCGGTCGGGCAGCTGTCCGACGTGGGCCTCGGCCAGTCCACCTGCGTGGGCATCGGCGGCGACCCCATCATCGGCACCAAGTTCCTCGACGTGCTCGAGCTCTTCGCCAAGGACGACCAGACCGAGGCGATCATCATGATCGGCGAGATCGGTGGCGACGCCGAGGAGCAGGCCGCGGCATGGATCAAGGCGGGCAACCTGAAGAAGCCGGTGGTCGCGTTCATCGCGGGCGCCACCGCTCCTCCGGGCCGCCGCATGGGCCACGCCGGCGCGATCATCTCGGGTGGTCAGGGCACCGCCGAGAGCAAGTTCAAGGCTCTGGAGGATGCGGGCGTGCATGTCGTACGCTCCCCCGCCGACATGGGCCGCAAGATGAAGGAAGTGCTCGGCCGCTAGGCCGGGCGCTCAGGAGAACCCAGAATGGCAATGCAGCGCACCCTGTCCATCATCAAGCCCGACGCGACCCAGAAGGGCTACGTCGGCAAGATCATCGCTCGCTTCGAGGAGGAGGGGCTCCGCATCGCGGCTGTCCGCAAGATGCACCTCTCCCGCCTGGAGGCCGAGGGCTTCTACGCGGTCCACAAGGCGCGCCCCTTCTTCGGTGAGCTCGTCGAGTTCATGATGAGCGGCCCCTGCGTGGTCATGGTCCTCGAAGGTGAGGACGCGATCGCAGAGAACCGCCGCATCATGGGCGCCACCGACCCCGCAGAGGCGGCCGAGGGCACCCTCCGGAAGCTCTACGCCGAGAGCAAGGGCATGAACGCCGTGCACGGCTCGGACGCTCCCGAGACCGCCGCGGCGGAGATCGCCTACTTCTTCCGCGAGACTGAGATCTTCTAGCTCGGTGCTGACGGGAAATTCGGGGCCCTCGTCGCGTTCGCGGCGGGGGCCTCTGTCCGTGGGGGGCAGGTATCAGTCGAACTCGGCGTAGCTCAGCAGGGTCTCGGCGCCGATCAGGGCGCGGGGCTCGTGGAGGCCGCGGGCGAGGGTGGTCTCCAGCCGGACCTCGGTGTAGGGTCCCACCAGCACCAAGCCCGCCACAGGGCCGAACCTGCCGTCGCTGCCCAGGGCCAGGCCTAGGGCTACCTGGGCGCTGGCGAGGGGAACATAGCCGAGGTCGTGCTGCACCAGCTGGGTGAGGGGGCCGGACAGTACGGTGACCTCCGCCATCACCCCGGGACGCAGCCACAGCAGGTGGAGGCTGGCGCCCGCCGCGGGCGCGAAATCGTCCCCGAGGGATGCAAACAGCTCGCTGTGCTCCCACAGAAATTCCTGGCTCAGGCTCGCGCCGAGGCCCAGGTGGAGGTTGTCTTTGGGGCCACCGAAGGACAGCACCGCGCTGAGTCCGGCGGTGGTGGCCCGGTTGGTGATCTCGTCCCAGGTCTGTGCCTGTACGGGGTGCGTCAGCAGGGCCAGGAGCAGGGTCGCGGACATGGGGCCTCCTGGGCACAGGGTAGGTGGTGTTGGGCACCTCCGCAAGGGAAACGCACCGGACGCTAGGGTTCATGGCGGTGGAGGAGCCAGACAGGCGATCGGGCGACAGGATGCTCCTCGTGGTGTGCGCTTGTCTCGCGGGTGGGCGCGGTGGCCACGGGCGGCCCGAGAGGCTCGGTGGCGCGCGGGCGACGCGCGCATCGAGGGGGAGGCATGAAGCCAGTCCTTCGTCGAGGCAGCTCGACGAGGCCATGGGGGACGAGCCAGCGCCATCCGATCCTTGAGTCCCTCGCAATCCGTCCCAGCACTGCGCTGTCTCTCCAAAAACGCTGTTTAGTCCTTGCCACATCGCGACGAAAATCGGTGCTCTCCCGTAGCGTCGACGGCCTCGCCACGCACAGAGGGGGTTCGTACGCGTGGCGCAGCCTTCGGGCTTGGAGCGGGTCTCCGTAGGGGGGGGCCCCGCCTCGGTCATGGAGCGTGGAGCCTCGCGCCGGGGGCCCCCTCAGGCCGCGGCGGGCCGGGCAGCCAGGCCGCGCGGACCTGGGTGACATCGAAATAGAAGGGGGGCTGCTCCCCTGTGAGCAGGGCGCCGCTGGGGGGTCCAGGGCAGCCGCGCAGCCCCTGGAGCGGGTTGCTCAAGGTGGCGCGGGGCACCGAGGGATCGAGCCTCCCCTGGACCGCGCCGGTGAGGCCGTCCGCGGCGCAGCCCAGCTGGAGGTTCCGGCTCCAGCCTGGCTTGGGGAGGTCGTCGTAGGAGCCGTGGGGGGCCAGTCCCCGCGCGCCGGACCTCGGGGACCTGGACGGTCGCCTCGGCGCCCCATGTGCGCGAGCGGGCCCGCGCATCCAGGCAGTCTGACGTTCAGATCGAGGGTAGGCTGGTCGCGTGTGCTGGCGTGGGCAGGGCCGCGCAGCGCGCGCGGAGCAGCGGGATCAGCTCCAGGGTGGCCCTGGGCGGGGCAGCGGCGAGGGGGGGCCGGACGCACAGCGGGGGACTGTGACTGCATCGTGAGGGACGGTCCGGATGGGGCGCCCCTGCCCGTCACAGCGCGCCACCGTCGCCCGTGGGCCCAGGACGGTGAGGGCGGTAGGGGGGGCCCGTGGTGGGCCGCCCGTCAACGTTCCTGCGGGCCGCAGGGCGGTCCCCGGGGAGGGGGACGCGAGCGCCAGGGGCCTGTGCCGCCCGTGCCGCAGGCCAGCGCGTCATCGCCACGACCCCCACCGCGGGTGCGGTGCGCCGAACACGCTGTCACCGATCCGTCCTCGGTGGACTGGGACAGCGCGGCCCAGTCCGAGTAGACTCTACGAACGCAGGAGACGCGATGGCGGACGGATACCACCTCTCGCTCAGCTTGGGCAAGGACCTCTGGAACGACATGCTGGTGGCCGCGCTCCCGGTGCGGATCGCCGAGGGGGAGTTCGATCTAGCCCACAACACCAGGGAGGCGGTGCGCCAGCTGCGGGTGAGGGAGCGGGTGGTCGGCCTGCTCGAGGACCGCCGCCCGCCCGAGGTGCTGGTGCGGGCCAAGGACCGGGCGATGGCGGCCTGGGACAGGCGCAGCCCCGGCGTGTACCAGCGGCTGTCGGAGATCGCGCGGGTGGAGGGCACCTGGCGGGTGGAGGTGGACGCGAACGGCACCCAATTCCGCTATGGGAGGCAGCAGGTGACGGCGGACGCCTGGATCCGAGGGATCGCCGAGGGGCGGCTGGTGCTCCTGCGCGAGAACATCGCGGTGCCGTTCACGGTGGAGAAGCGCGTGGGCGCCTCGGTGACCCTGGGCGACATCCACTACGAGGACCAGGAGGAGGCTATCATCGGCTCCCTGGGGGACCTCGCGGTCCACATCGGAGAGGGCCCGGCCCTTGAGCTGCTGTCGCGGGTCGCGGAGTACCTGATCGCGCAGCGCCTGCCGCAGGTGGGGCCGGTGCCCATTCTCCGCCGTGAGCAGGTAGAGGCCCTGGTGGGAGGGATGGGCGGCGCGCTGAAGATGAAGATGGGGATCGAGGATCTGGAGCTGGAGGTGTCCGACAAGGACCTCACCCTCAAGGTCCGTTTCGGCTTCGATCGCCTCAAGCTCGAGGATCGGGGCTGATCGGCTTGGTGCCTCGCAGCACCGCGAAGCCGCCCGCGCCGTGCCCGTCGAGCACTGGCTCCTCTGGGCTGACCGCGTCGGGCGGGGCGAACAGGGTCTGCGCCGCGCGAAGGTCGCAGAACCCCGCAGCGAGCAGCAGCTCCAGCAGCTCAGCGGCTCCGAAGAACGCGGCGTCCTTGTAGAAGGGGTTGGAGCGCGCCTTGGCGACATAGTCCGCGCCCATTGGCCCGTCGCGGTCCACGATGGACAGCACCAGCACCCCGCCGGGGCGCAGGGTGCGGCGGGCCTCGCGCAGGGCCAGGTAGACGTCGTCGACAAAGCAGAGGGTGGTGATCATGAGCACCGCGTCAAAGACCCCGTCCGGGAAGGGCAGCGCCTCAGCCACCCCTGCGTGGACGCTGATCCCCCGCTCGCGCGCCATCGCCCGCGCTGGGGCGGAGGGATCCACCCCCTCTGTCACCCCCAGGGGCACCGCGAACCTGCCTGTGCCGATCCCTACCTCGAGGATCCTGCCCCCCTCTGGGAGCAGGGCGCGCACCGCGCGCAGCTCCGCGAGGTACACAGACTCGTGGCGGACAAACCAGCCGTCGTAGCGATCCGTGAGGGTGTCGAAGGGCTCGGTCTTGGGCATTGCATCACCTCCTCTTCAGGGTACTCCAGGTCCGGGCCCTCCGCATCTCAGCTTGCTGCTCGCTTGGCGCTGCGGTATCTGCTCACGTTGCAAGTTGTTTAGAAGCGGGCTCCCAGCAGGGGGCAGGGGAAGCCGGTGAGACTCCGGCACGGGACCGCCACCGTGAGGCGCAACGCGCCGAGTCGGGTCACCGCCGCTTCTCGCCCACCACACGTCCTCGGAATCAGGATGGGTGGGGCCCGGGATCGTCTCGGACCCTCCAGCCGTGTGAACGAGGGTTCCGGAGAACCCTGATGCGTCTCATCCTCCCCCTCGCGCTCCTCTCGCTTGTCGCGTGCACCGACAAGGACCCCGGTGACACCGCCGTCGCGGACACCGACACCGACACCGACACCGACACGGACACCGACACCGACACCGACACCGACACCGACACCGACACC